>JAGODE010000357.1 GCA_017998385.1 Chitinophagaceae bacterium
CACCAGTACACGGATCCGGGTGCTGTCCATCGTAAGACCTGCCAGGCGTACACTACCGGTAGTATGTAACTGTGCAGAAGGAGAAGTAGTGCCGATACCAACATTGCCGGAGCCTTTTACAATTACGGAAGTTGCCAGTGATTGCAGGGTGGTTCCGCTGCTGGTGGGTACACTCGTCATTAAGTGAATATCACCAGAGTTGCCTGCACCTGTTCCTTTACCGGTAGCAATTCGAATGGTTTGTCCCTGCTGATCTGTACCTATTTGCCCGGTTGGTTGTATAGTTAGCGGAGCATAAGACGCTGCCGTTGTTTGGGTCACGCCACCACCGATATAAACATCCCGGGTACTATATCCGGGAGTAGCGTTTCCAATCAGCAATTGATAGGCAGCTGTAGTGGTCATATTGTAACCAAGTACAATATTGCCTGCATGCGAGCTATGGCTATTGCCGCCCAACACAACATTTCCAAGACCTCCGGGAGATGAAGAATTATATCCAACAGAAAGGCTATATTGATCCGCAGCATAGGCGCCATAACCAAGCCCTACCGCATAGGCTTCTGATACAGCACTGGCACCGACAGCGATAGATCGCAAACCCTTATTTCTTGAATAAGCCCCCAGACCTACTGCATAACTTACGGACGAATCGGCAGCATCCATTCCTGCAGCAAAATACCCCAACGCTGTATTATATAAACCTGCCTTATTGTACCGAAGCGAAAAACTACCAACACCCGTATTGCCTGTACCTGTAGTATTGCTCAAGAAAGCTGAATTCCCCACAACAGTATTGTGATTACCATTAGCTGTTCCTTTACCAATGGTGATCCCGTTTATCATAATATCGGCAGTTGTTTTCAGTCCACCTGAAATATTAAGTCTGTAATTCTCATAATTAGGCGTACCAATAGACAAATACCCATTGGCCGACATTCTCATTCTCTCGGTATTATTGGTACGAAAAATTAATGCAACACTGTCGGTATTACCCACAAAGTTGCTGGTTGTAAGACCCGAGTTACCTGTAGTCGTCCAGTTTTGTGCAATAGTAGTTTTTTGCAACATGACTAACAGAATAATCGGTAATACCTTTAGGCTTTTTTGAATCCGCATGATTTATTTCATTTCAGTGAATAACCATTGAATAGTCAGCTATATAATTATGAAAATCGAATATTCTTCGTTATCGTATGCCCACATGAAGCATTTTCGGTCCGCAACTTTTTTAGTAATCCTTTTTTGAATACTCCCCATGCACCAACTGTATTATATAGGCCCGAATTTGAGTCCCGGATAGCAAGATGATTGAACGTAATACCGGCTACTACCATCATCAAAAGAATGATAGCAAAAAACAAATATCTTAAGCTTGAGGAAAAAGCAAACGATGTTTTTTCACCCTGATTGGCAAGGGCAAAAAGGTTCTTTCTCATGAGATATCTCATTAGGTGGCAAAAAAATAACCATCCGGCTTTAAACCAGACTTATACTTTTACTAATCTATCTGCATCAAAGGTGAACGGAGAATATATAGTCGTATCGTAAACAACACCAGCAATCGTTAATTCCGCATCTCTATCCATGATTGCTTTGTTAACACTAATATGATTTCATTTTTTCTTTTAACCAAAATTTTCAGTTTGTTTTTACAACATTTTTCAGAATTAAGAACTTACTCTTACTACTTTCAGGTACTTGTTTTTTTCACATAAAAAACAAGTGTGATTTTTCACATAAAAAAAAGGTCAAAAGACTTTTCCTGAATAGAATTAATTCGAAAGCAGCAAGTGATCAGTGATACCTGCAAACAATTTCATTATAAACCACAATTACGCTCAGGAAAGAAAAAGATTACCAGCCCTTATAAAAAAATATACCACTAATACGATCACCGATAAAAAACTAATAAAATGTCGTTCAAAACAACACTACCAGCAGAAAGCAATAACGTCCGAAAAGCTTTAAATTCTCTTGGGAAAACACGAAATATTTAAGGACATAAAACAAGTACGCTACTATTGCTGAATTGCTTCCTACTTCTTCAACACACTCTGCTATTCCTGTAAAATAACACTATAAAAAAACCGGGCATTTGCCCGGTAAATCTATTTTAGTAATTAAGCGCGTTTCTACTACAACGACTCTCCACCATCGTGACCTTCATTCACAATCACCTGGCTTTGCATAACAACTTTCTTTTCGGGCAATTCGGTTTCGCGATTATGGATAAGATGCAGCAGCATTTCGGTAGCACGGGTGGCCTGCTCGTAAGGAAATTGCTCTACAGAAGCAACAGGCGGCTCGTCGAGGTAGCTCGTCACCGGCAGGTTTGCATAACTAACAAAAGAAATATCCTTATTGATACGCAGGCCTTTGCTGCGGGCATACTTAATGGCATCCAGCGCCACGTAATCATTAAAAGCAATGATGGCAGTGGGCTTTTTCTTCAGGGCAAACAACTTTTCCATGGCTGCCCAGGTCTGTTCCTTACCGAGATCAGTATGCACTACATACGATTCATCTACCGGCAGATTATTTTTTTTCAGCCCTTCATAATATCCGCTCAGGCGCTCCTGCGATGGAATGATCTTCTCCGGTCCTTTGATAAAACCTATTGCCTTATGTCCGCGACCCACCAGCCAGTTGACCAGTTGCACAGAACTTTGCCGCAGATCGCAGCTTACAGAATACATATCGGGCGAATCGGGCACGCGGTCAAAGAATACGACCGGAATATTGTATTTGGCGAGTTGTACAAAATGCTCCAGGCTGTCGGTGTTTTTGGAAAGCGAAACAATTATGCCATCCACACGATGTCGGCGCATCGTGTCCAACACCTGCTTCTCGCGCTCACTGTCGTCGTGCGACTGACCTATCAGCACGGTGTAATTATTCTTAATGGCAATCTCTTCGATGCCATTGATGGCTATGGAAAAAAATTCTTCCCCGAGATTGGGCAGTATCACTCCCAGCGTAAATGTTTTTCCCTGCTTAAAGGAAATGGCGGCCTGGTTGGGTTCATAATTCAGCTCCTCCGCCAGTTTCTGAACCTGCATTTTGGTACGCAGGCCAATACTGGGATGGTTGTGCAATGCACGTGACACGGTCGACACGGATACATTGAGGCGCTTGGCGATCTCCTTAATTGTGGCAGGCTTCTGACTCATAGCTGAAACAAAGAACGGAAATTACTGCCTTTTACTGCAAAAAATACAGAAATGGTACCCCTATTTCATTTTGGAACTTATTAAACAATAAAACATCCACATCACCTCTACCCTTCACCTTCTACCTTCGCTTGCTGCATCCGATGGTGTGCTCCTTTGAGCATGTAGGACTTGCTCTGTTCAATAGCGTCCATTACCTGCTCCAGTATCTTATCGGCAGGCGCATCGTAATCGATGGCAAGCGGCTCTTTGAAGCGTACGGTGAGCGTCACTCCCTTTTTACGGAAGCGCAGCCCTTTCTTATCGAAGGCGCGCCAGAAACCGTTGATGACTACGGGTATCACAATGGGCTTATTCTGTTTGATAATAAGTGCCGTACCCTTGCGCCCCGGTGCAAAAGGCTTGGTAGTGCCCTGGGGGAAAGTAATCACCCAGTTGTTGTCAAGGGCCCGCGTAATCTTGCGGGTG
The DNA here is from genome assembly GCA_017998385.1 of Chitinophagaceae bacterium. Classification (GTDB taxonomy): domain Bacteria; phylum Bacteroidota; class Bacteroidia; order Chitinophagales; family Chitinophagaceae; genus CAYMZZ01. Next base: position 3,642 of record JAGODE010000357.1, read on the forward strand.
TCGGAAGGATCGAGTCCCTTGCGGGTTTCGTTGGCAGAGCTGTTCCAGGTACGGCGTACTGTAAGTGCCCCGGCCAGTGTAAAAAAACGACTGATCCAGCTGCCTTTCATGGTCTGCTCTGCCGCCACATAGTTGACCCGGGTAAATGGATTGAGGAAATAATAAGGTAATCCCAGCCGGTTTTGTTTCCGCCATTTCACCGCGCAGAAGATGTGCAGAAAAGTGATCACATCTGCAAAATAGGTTTGGTGATTGCTTACAAAAAGAACGTTGCTTTTGGGAAGATTACGGATATGTTCTGTGCCGGAGATGCGCAATTTATTGACGATGGCCAGACCCGGATAGGATGCCAGCCCGACAATCAGATAAACGAGCTTGCGCACCAGCTTTACATTCTTTAATCGCTCTGTAAATGCCCCCATACAGTTGTTTTATAAATCCCTCAGTTCAAAATTAGGATTTACGCGCTGGTTATGGACTATATG
>JAGODE010000085.1 GCA_017998385.1 Chitinophagaceae bacterium
AGACAGGCCAGGTGAAGGGCTGCTCCTTCCATAGATTCCAGCATAGGATGCCATTGTTTTTTATACCAATCAATCTGACGGATATCGGTGCTGATCTGGTTGACCGGAATGGCGGAGACCTGCGGTAAGCCGATGTGATCAAGAAGGGCTGAGTAAGGATTATAAAGCCATCCGTCTCTGTAAAGGCTGTCGGAGGGTGAGGGCAGGCCCATGGCAAAGGGGTCGCGGAAAAGGCCGTTTTCCCAAACACCCAGATCACCCAGCCGGTCGCGATCCGCTACCAGCACCTCCGCCTCGCGCCCTGACTCGAAACAACCCGCGACGCCGGCCTGTATTACTAATTGATAATGATTTTGTTGCAAGTGACTACCCAGGGCAAGAGCCGTGGCCGTACTGCCAATACCAGTGATAAGAATATCCGCTTTAAGCCGTCCGGGCAGCTGCTGCTCCAGCCATCGGCTGGCGGGAGCTATTTCAAAAGCTGTGGCGGCGAGTAGAAGCAGGTGCATGTGCAAATATCCGCAAACCTTGTCATTAGTTGCGGTAAATAGTAACTTTGCGTCCCGCCAATCAGGCGTTGGCTGGCTAATCTGAACGAGCATGGTATACCTGACAAGATCTGAACATTTCAACGCAGCGCATAAGCTTTATAATCCCAACTGGAGCCTGGAACAAAATGAGGCCGTATTCGGAAAATGTGCCAATGAAAACTGGCATGGGCACAACTATGAGCTGCTGGTTACTATTAAGGGTAAGCCAGATCCCGATACCGGTTTTGTATTTGATGTAAAAAGGCTGAGCCTGATCATCCGCGATCACATCATAGAAAAGCTCGATCACCGCAATCTGAACCTGGACGTGGATTTTATGCAGGGTAAAATGTGCAGTACAGAAAACCTGGCTATTGCCATCTGGCAGCAATTGCAGCCACATCTGCCACAGGATGTACAGTTGCATTGTATAAAACTGTACGAAACTCCACGGATCTATGTGGAGTATTTCGGCGAATAAAAAAACAATTGAACCATTGCCCGTACTGGTTGTTAAAATCTCATTAATAAACGCATACCCCGTATGCATAATTTTCTGTAATGGATAAACGAGTGGCAGTATACAGACGGGAGCATTTTAATGCCGCACACCGGTTGTATAATCCGGCGTGGGATGATGCCACCAATGAGCGGGTATTTGGAAAATGTGCCCTGCCCCATTACCATGGGCATAATTATGAACTGGAAGTAAAGGTCACCGGAGTACCCGATCCTGTAACCGGGTATGTAATGGATCTGAAAGAACTTTCAGATATCATAAAAGCAGAGATTCACAGCCGTTTTGATCACCGCAATTTAAATCTGGATACAACCGAGTTTAAAACGCTCAATCCAACGGCAGAGAATATTGTTGTGGTTATTTATAATTTACTCCGGCCCCGGATAGCGACAGCACTTGATCTGCATGTGCGATTGTATGAAACGCCGCGTAATTTCGCAGAGTACCCTGCATGAGCAAAAATCAGTAAAAAGAAATACCTGTTATGGCTTACACAAAGATTGAACAGTATGATGAGTCGGTTACCAACGGACTTATAAAAAACTATAAGCAAGTACTTGGTTTACTGGGCGAAGATCCGGAACGTGAAGGATTGTTGAAAACACCCGAACGTCTGGCAAAAGCCATGCAATACCTGACACAGGGCTACCAGGTAGATGCGCGTACTATTCTTAACTCTGCCAAATTTCATGAGCCCGTGAGCGAGATGATTGTGGTAAAAGATATTGAGTTGTACAGCATGTGCGAACATCATATGCTGCCTTTCTTTGGTAAAGCGCATATTGCCTATATCCCGAATGGCTGGATAACGGGTCTCAGCAAGATTGCCCGTGTCGTAGACGCTTATGCGCGCCGCCTGCAGGTGCAGGAACGACTTACAGTAGAGATTATGAATGCCATAAAAGATACATTGAACCCGTTGGGCGTAGCTGTGGTCATTGAAGCTCAGCATCTCTGTATGATGATGCGGGGAGTGCAAAAACAGAATTCAGAGACAACGACATCGGCATTTGATGGGGAATTTCAGAAAAATTCTACCCGCAGCGAATTTCTGAAGCTGATTTCTTCCGATCTCAGCCGCCGCTAGTTTTTTCTTATTGTGCCACAAAGATTTTTTTTCTTAAAACCTTTGTGGCATTTTTGTCTCCTAACCACCCCTTTAATCATGAAGCATGCCTATGTTTTTCCAGGCCAGGGATCGCAATTTCCGGGAATGGGAAAGGAACACTATCAAAACAGCGCATTTGCCAAGAAATTATTTGAACAGGCAAATGAAGTGCTGGGTTTTCGTATTTCTGAAGTCATGTTTGAAGGCTCAGAAGCCGATCTGAAGGAAACAAATGTTACTCAGCCGGCCGTTTTTCTGCATTCTATCATTGCATTTCGCAGTATTGATGCGGCTAAGCCAGATATGGTAGCCGGTCATTCGCTGGGCGAATTTTCGGCGCTGGTAGCCAATGGCACACTTAGTTTCGAAAGTGCATTAGAACTGGTAACCTTACGTGCCCGGGCTATGCAGAAGGCCTGCGAGCTTACACCCTCTACCATGGCCGCTGTACTTGGTCTTGCAGACGAAAAAGTAGAAGAAATTTGTGCACAGGTTCGTAAAGAAACCGGCGAAGTGGTCGTAGCGGCCAACTATAACTGTCCCGGTCAGCTGGTGATCAGCGGCAGCATGAAAGGAGTAGAGATTGCCTGCGAGCAACTCAAAGCTGCCGGAGCCAAACGAGCCCTGCTCCTGCCGGTAGGGGGCGCATTTCACTCGCCTTTAATGGAGCCAGCCCGTGAAGAATTGCAGGCGGCCATTGAAAAAACAACATTCCATACACCAACCTGCGCCGTTTATCAGAATGTAGTGGCAAAAGCTGTTTTTGATAAGGAAGAAGTCAAACAAAACCTTATTGATCAGCTTACCGGAGCCGTACGCTGGACTCAAAGTGTACAGTCTATGATCAAAGACGGTGCTTCACGTTTTACCGAATGTGGTCCCGGCAAAGTACTGCAGGGTCTGATCGGAAAAATTGATAAGACTGTTGAAGTGAACGGAGTAAGCTAAAAAGTTTAAAAGTATAAAGGTTTAAAAGTATAAGGAGATTGTACGTCTTTTATACTTTTAAACCTTTATACTTTTAAACGTGCCTATGCAGAAATGCTGCAATTAATCCACCCCGCATCCAGCGCAGCGCCGTAGCGTTTATAAAAGTCAATAGCAGATGTATTCCAGTTAAGCACCTGCCATACCATTCCACTGAATTGCTTCTCCTTCATTTCCTCTATAAGGCGGTCAAAAAGCATCCTGCCCAGCCCTTTGCCACGCATGGCATCTGTTACGATCAGATCTTCCAGGTAAAGACGCTGCCCTTTCCAGGTGGAATATCGGATATAATAGAGCGCAAAGCCTTCTATATGACCATCTACTTCTGCAACAAATGCCCACCATACCGGCTGTGCTCCAAATCCACTTTCTGTAAAATGTTCCAGTGATACAGTTACTTCATCGGGGGCTTTTTCGTAAACAGCCAGTTCATGTACGAGTTCCATTAACCGGGGACAATCTTCGCGGCGCGCACGCCTGATCTCTATATTCATCCTTTTATTTTTTCTTTTTTGTAGCAGTAAAAATGCCATTGGGCTGTACAAAATCAACACTCACCGGCTCTCCTTTTTCATTTAGTTTAAAGACAACCGAGAAGCCTTCGAGGTCTTTCAGCGCAAAACGATGGTCGCCGATAGCTTCTGTCGGGTAATTTTTTTGCCCGGGTACAAATACATGCAATACGCTGTTAAGGACTGTTACCTGTACAGTCATATTGCCCAGTTCATACTCGCCAACATATTTCGCCAATTCATCGGCAGTGACTTTACGTGCTGCAGGCTTGTATGTAAACTCTATTGGTTTCAGACTTCCTTCTACCGGTGCAAAAAAGCTCTGCATCTCACCATTTTCGCCAAACTGAAACGTAAACCGCAGACTTGCATCATCGGTCGTGTCTATCTGATGTGTTTCTTTATCATACCCCACCAGTGAAAATACATCGTAGTGATAGTGTTTCAGCCAGGCAGAATCATTGGCGAAATAGGTGAAAAGACTGTCCCCTCTGTTTATAACATGAATAGTACCGTATCCTGCATTGGTATATGATCCGGCATATGCCGATGCTGCATGCGATGGGCGTGTACCGGGATGGTTGGCCGGCTGGGGATTACTTTTTTTCTCCTGAGCAGCCGCTTCTTCACTGGCCTTTTTCCGGATACCATTCCAGTTGATATAGGAAAGACGGAGCATCCGGTCGGCAATAATATTACGGGCCAGTGCAGGAATATTCGATGCATTTTGGTTGCTGAGTACAACAATGCCAATACTGTCGCTGGGGAAGAAACAGGTGCTGGCAGTAAAGCCATCAATATTGCCACCATGCTCCACGCGATAATGTCCTCTGTAAGAACTGATGAACCATCCCAGGCCATAATTGGAGAGATGGACATCAGGATTTTCCCGTCCGGGTACTCCTGTACCGATCACCATTTGAGATCCCATAGCCTGATTAACATAGCCCGGAGGAAGGATTTCTTTTCCGCCAAATTTACCGCCCTGTATCCACAGCATAAGCCATTTAGCCATTTCGTCAACACTGCTATTGATGCTGCCTGCCGGTCCCATGCCATTAATATTATAGTAATCCACATGGCTGATCAGGCTGTCTTTTTTTACAACATATCCTTTAGCTGCGTCACTATCTTTATCCATGAGGTGAATATCTGTATTGCTGCGCTGCATGCCCAGTGGGTCCAGCAGTTGAGTACGGATATTTTCTTCCCAGGTGCGGCCCCATAATTTTTCACTTACGACACCCTGAAGCAGAAACATGAAATTGTTATACTGCCATTTTTCGCGGATACCTGCACTGGGTTCCTGGTAGCGAATTCTTTTCATCAGCGAATCACGTGAAGAGGTATTGAACAGGTACCAGGAAAGATCATGCCGGGGCATTCCTGTGCGGTGGGTCATCAGGTCGCGCAGCGTGAGGGTGTTGTCCATTTCTTTGTTGAAGAAATGGAAACCGGGTAATACATCTGTTACTTTATCATCGAGCTTGAGGCGTTCCTGCTTTTCCAGTATACCAAGCAGTGATGCGGTAAAGGCCTTTGTACAGGAGCCGATGGCAAAAAGCGTGTTGGCAGTTACCGGCAGTTTCTTTTCGTAGTCACGATAGCCAAAGCCTTTGCTGTAGACAATCTTGTCTTTTTCAACAACAGCCACAGCGAAACCGGCCGCATGCCAGTCTTTCAGCAATTTAGACAGGGCTGTATCCAGCCCGATCAGTCTCTTATCGGCAGGTGTTTGTCGTGCTTTTTGTGCATGTATAGCATTGGTGAGCAGGAATGCTGCGAGAATAGTAAAGAGAATACGCATGATGGTATAGGTTTAGTAGTAAAGGGAAGCTACGCCATTTCAGGCAATGTGCTATTCCTGTCAACAATAAATATATCTGGACAAAAAGGTAGCTGCTGATTATTGCAGCGCCTGATCAAGGTCTGCAATGATATCCTGAACCTGTTCTATACCCACATTCATCCGGATAAGCCCATCGGTAATACCGTACTGTTCGCGCAGTTCTTTGGGTACTCCGTAATGTGTCATAGAAGCGGGGTGGGAGAGAAGCGTATCGCAGGTACCGAGTGATACAGTGCGGATACACATCTTCAGCTTATTCATAAAATCGATGCCACCCTGCAGTCCACCTTTAAGTTCGAAGCTGAGCATGGCCCCGGGATGACGCATTTGTTTAAGCGCTACATAATGATCGGGATGGTCAGACAGGCCGGTGTAGTTTACTTTAGCTACCTGCGGATGCTGTTGCATATAGTTGGCTACCTCCAGGGCATTGTGACAATGCCGCTCCATGCGGAGTTCGAGGGTTTTGATGCCATTGATCAGTAAAAAAGCATCAAAACCGTTGCTGTTACCGCCTAGCAGCCGATGTACTTTCGTTACGCGTGTTTTCATGAACTCCACATCGCGACCGAGCAGTATACCGCCAATGGCTGTGCCATGACCATTCAGAAATTTGGTGGTTGAGTGCATTACGTAGTCTACCCCATACCGGAATGGTTGCTGCAGATAAGGTGTGGCGAACGTATTGTCGCAGGCAACAAGTATATTGTATTTTTTAGCGAGTTTGGTAAGTTCTTCTATATCCACACATTGAATAGTGGGATTGGCAGGTGTTTCAATATAAAGCAGCCGGATGCTCTTGTCCTGTTTCAGTATTTCTTCGGCCTTGTTAAGATCGCGCAGGTCGGCAATAGTGGCCTCAATACCCAAGGGAGGCAGTACACGGTGAATCAGTTCTTCGGTGCCGCCGTAAAGTGAAAAATGGGTAAGTATGCGGTCGCCGCTTTTAAGGGTACTCAGCATGAGCGTACTGATAGCAGCCATGCCGGAGGCATGTAGTATGCCTTTCACTTCCAGGTCGAGGCCCAGTGTTTCCAGTGCAGCAATTTTTTCTTCTGCTTCTGTCATGGTCGGGTTGCCCCAGCGGCTGTAAATAAAGCCTTCTTCCTGACCGCTAAACCGGCGCATACCCTGCTCAGCTGTATCAAATACGTAGGTACTGCTCGCGTAGATAGGCACGAGGTGAGCATAGTTGGGGTCCTGATGGTGACCACTGTGTACGGCATGAGAACTGAAGCCGCTATAAATTTTTTTTTCTGCCATGACGCTTTATTGGTTTAATAGTATGCAGGCAGGCTGCACGGGTTAGTAGGCAGGACAAGGCAAGGCAACAGGCAAACTGTCAGGAATTATAAGCCCAGGTAATCAGTGTGGCACCCCAGGTAAACCCGCCACCAAATGCGGCCAGTACCAGGCGATCCCCCTTCTTAAGCTGGTTTTCCCACTCCCAGAGACAAAGCGGAATAGTGCCGGCAGTTGTATTGCCGTATTTCTGAATATTGATCATTACTTTTTCTTTGGGAAGGCCAATACGGTTGGCGGTAGCGTCAATGATGCGCAGGTTGGCCTGGTGAGGTACCAGCCAGGCAATATCATCGCCGGAGAGCTGATTGCGTTCCAGGAGTTCAGCACTTACATCGGCCATTCCCTTTACAGCAAACTTAAAAACTGTTTGTCCTTCCTGGTAAGCATAGTGTTCGCGGTTGGCAACCGTTTCGGCAGAAGCCGGATAGGCTGAACCACCAGCTTTCATACGCAGGAACTGGCCACCGCTGCCATCACTTTTGAGGATACTGTCCTGTACTCCCAGGCCTTCGGTATTTGGTTCCAGCAATACTGCACCACCCCCGTCGCCGAAGATGATACAGGTGGCACGGTCAGTATAATCAACGATGGCACTCATTTTATCACCACCCGCTACTACTACTTTTTTGTAACGGCCACTTTCAATGAGAGCGGCGCCCTGGGTCAGCGCATAAAGGAAACCCGAGCAGGCGGCCGATACATCGTATCCCCAGGCATTTTTGGCACCAATTTTATCGCACACAATATTGGCGGTGGCAGGGAAAACCATATCGGGAGTAACGGTAGCAACAATCAGGCAGTCGATCTCAACAGGATCAATACCGCGTTTTTCACAAAGTAACTTAACTGCCGGAGCTATGAGTTCTGAGGTTCCTTTGCCTTCACCCTTTAAAATTCTTCGTTCTTCAATACCGGTACGGGTACGTATCCACTCATCTGTTGTATCTACAATTTTTTCGAGGTCAAAGTTGGTAAGGCGGTCTTCAGGAACATAGCCACCTACGGCAGTGATGGCGGCAGTTATTTTACTACTCATCTTAAGATTGGTTTTCACTACAAAAAGTGAGCAAAGGTAAAGGGGTTTTGGGAAAGTGAGGGGCTATAAGTTTTTGAAGAGGCGAGTAGGATGAAGGTAGAAGGTTAAAGGCAGAAGGTAAACAACCATCTGCCTTTAACCTTCTACCTTCCCCCGGTTTCTCTTATTTTCGCGGCATGATAGCCTATCTGAAAGGAGATTTTGTTTATAAAAGTCCTGCACTGGTGCTGGTAGAAGTCAATGGAGTCGGTTATGAGGTGCAGATCAGTTTACATACCTATGCGCAGGTGCAGAACCTGGAAAAAGGTCTTTTGCATACGGTGCAGATTATCCGCGAAGACGCCCACATCCTGTTCGGATTTGCTGAACCGGCTGAAAAAGAAATGTTTCAGCAACTGCTGAGCGTTTCTGGTATTGGCGCCTCTACCGCCAGGGTAATGCTTTCTTATATGAAACCGGACGAACTGGCCCGGGCTATCGTGCAGGGCGATGTACGCAGTTTGGAAGCCATAAAAGGCATCGGTAAAAAAAGCGCAGAAAGAATTGTTCTCGAACTCAGGGATAAACTGGCAAAACATGGCCCCGAGGCAAATATTGCACCTATGAAAAACAATACTTTGCAACAAGATGCGTTAAATGCTCTGACAGCACTGGGGATTAACCGGACAGCAGCAGAACAGGCCCTTAAAAAGGCACTGACAGCCGAGCCGGGACTCCCGGTAGAAGAGTTGATTAAGAGAGCACTCCGTATCCTCTGATTGCCATTTATTTCTGGAACTAATTGATCCTGAGAACATTTTGAATCGCACGACTGCTCATATCTCCCGTTTGGCGGTAGTTATCGTCCTTCTATGCTTTGCCTGGACCGGTAATGCCCGTAATTTCAGGGATACTATTTTTAAGGGGAATCACGTAGACACCATCCCTGCCGATAGTCTGCGTTATCCCATCAGGGATCGTTATGGCGATCCCTATAGCCAACCCAACCGCAACACTTTTGACCTGAAGGATACCGCATTTATCAAAAGAAATGTGGAATACGATCCGGTTACCGGCGAATATTATATCACCGAAAAGATTGGTAATAAATATTACCGCACTCCTGTATCATTCCGGCGTGACGAGTTTATCCGGATGCAGGGGCAGAAAGATGAAGCGGAATATTTCCGTAAACGCTCAGCCCTGCTTACGGATATGAACCGGCGCCTTTTTAAGCCCCAGTTCAAAACCAGCAACAGCTGGTTTAACCGCATTGTAGGGGTAGGTAAAGTCGATATCCGCCCCTCGGGTTTTGTGGACCTTTCGGCCGGCTACCAGGGACAAAATATCAAGAACCCGACTTTACCCGAACGCGCACGCCGGTTTGGTGGCCTTGACTTTAACATGAACTCACAGCTGCAGGTAGATGCCAGCATCGGTGATAAACTGCGGCTTCCCATTAATTATAATACACTGGCCAATTTTGAGTTTGAAAATCAACTCAACCTCAATTACGTGGGTAAAGACGATGAGATCGTCAAACAATTTCAACTGGGTAATGTCAACTTCACTACCAAGAGTACTTATATACCCAGCGCGCAATCGTTGTTTGGTGTAAAAACACAATTACAATTCGGTAAACTCTTTGTGACCGGTGTGCTGGCCAATCAGCGGGCACAGCGTCAGAACCTGGGGCTGCAGGGCGGAACGGCTACGCAGAACTTCTCACTCAAAGCAGATGAGTACGAGGAAAACCGCCACTTCCTGATGGCGCAATATTTCCGTAACAAGTATAACCAGGCAATGAGTCAACTGCCGGTTGTGAATTCAACCATCCAGATATTGCGCGTGGAAGCATGGGTTACTAACCGTACCGGTGCTACTACCGATACCCGCGATGTGGTAGGATTGATGGACCTGGGCGAAGGCGCTCCCTTTGGTCCATGGGGCGGCAATGCCAATGCTTTGCCCGACAACAGGGCCAATAACCTGTATAATTTATTAACAGGACCTGGCGGCACCCGTAACTCCAGTTCTGTTCAGTCATTCCTGACCAGCAATGGTCTTACGCCGGTGCAGGATTTCGAAAAGACGTTTGCCCGCAAACTGTTGCCCACCGATTTTTATTTCAATCCGCAGATAGGTTTTATTTCACTTAATCAGCCATTGCAGCCTGATGAGGTGCTTGGTATAGCTTTTCAGTATACCTACAATGGCCGTGTATACCAGGTGGGTGAATTTTCACAGGATGTGCCACCCGATACTTCGGGCGCTACGCAACGGGTACTTTTCCTGAAATTGCTGAAGGCAACATCGCAGCGTACTTATCTTCCTATCTGGGATCTGATGATGAAGAACGTTTATTCGGTGGGTTATGGCCAGCTGGATCGTACCGATTTTCAACTGGATGTATTATATGAAGAACCCAGCCTGGGCGAAAAACGTTATTTGCCACCTACAGATGTATTGCCCCAGTATGAAGGCCAGCCGATCATTTCATTACTAAATCTTGACCGGTTAAATAATCAGAATGATCCGCAACCCGATGGTAAGTTTGACTTCGTGGAAGGATATACCGTGATCTCAAGCATGAGCCGCATCATCTTCCCGGTATTGGAGCCTTTCGGGCGAGACCTGGAATATATCTATCCCTCTGCGGTGGAACGACAGAAATATCTCTATTATCCACTATACGATACCATCAAGGCTATTGCGCAAACCTATGCCAATCTAAACCGGTTTAAACTCAAGGGGCGCTCGCGCAGCAGTTCAACCGGTGGCGGGCGTTATCAGTTAGGGTTTAATGTGCCGAAAGAATCGGTAACCGTTACCGCCGGAGGCCAGGCACTTATTGCGGATGTAGACTATATTATAGAGGCTGGCGAAATACAGATTATCAATCAGGCTATCCTTAGTTCCGGTGTACCGGTAAATGTGAGCTATGAAAACCAGGAAGCATTCGGTATACAGCAACGCAACTTTATGGGATTGCGGCTGGATTATATTGCCAGCAAAAAATTGACTCTTGGCGGTACAATAGCCCGCCTGGGTGAGCGGCCATTCTTCATCAAACAACAATATGGTGAAGATCCCGTACGCAACACTATGTACGGATTGGATATGGATTACCGGAGCGACTGGCCACGACTTACCAAATGGCTTGATAAACTTCCGTTCTATAATACCAGGACCATGTCGTCGATTACGGCATATGCGGAAGCGGCTGTATTACAACCTGGTCACGCGCCCCAGATCGGCCGCGGAGCCAGCGGTCTTTCATATATTGACGATTTTGAAGGTACGCGTTCTGCCATTGATCTCCGTTTTCCGCTGATCAACTGGACACTCGCTTCCGTACCTCAGCGCTTCCCCGAAGCCACACTTAATAATGATCTGGCCAGCGGTTACAACCGGGCTAAACTGGCCTGGTATAATATAGAACCTGTACTGCAGGAAAAAAGTAATACCAACAACCCGTTGCGCGGAAATATCGCAGAGCTCTCAAAACCTGAAACAAGACAGGTATTGCAGCGTGAAATCTTCCCGCAGCGTACAACCGATTTTGGTCAGGGATTACTCACCACATTTGATATGGCTTTTTATCCGCGCGATAAAGGTCCTTACAACTTTGAAAACCGTGCTGGTCGTATTGATGGCAATGGCCATCTTGTTGATCGCAGACGGGCCTGGGGTGGCATTATGCGCAATATCGACCAGATCGATTTCGAGACCGGTAATATGGAGTATATCGAGTTCTGGTTGCAGGATCCCTTTATCACCAATCCTGGCAGCACGGGAGGTAAACTCTTTTTTAACCTGGGTAATATTTCCGAAGATGTGCTGAAAGATGGTAAACGCCAGTACGAAAACGGATTGCCTACTCCCACCATCAATGCACCTGTCGACAACTCTACAGTATGGGGTAAAGTGCCTTCCAATCCCATGCAGGTGACCAATGCCTTCAGCAACGATCCCAACGATCGCCAGTATCAGGATGTTGGTTTCGATGGGTTGACGGATGAAGAAGAACGAACCAAGTTCAGCACATACCTGAATGGTCTGGCAGCCGTGGCGCCTGCCGCCGCTGCACGCGCACAGAACGACCCGTCGGCCGATAACTTTAAACCTTACCGCGATGCCAGCTATGATGCAGGCAATGTAGGTATACTTGGCCGTTATAAAGACATTAATAACCCTCACGGCAACTCGCCCGTATCCAACAATACCCAGTTTGTAAATGCCTTTACGCAGTATCCGGATGCGGAAGAGCTGAATCGTGATAATACCCTCAATGAAGTAGAAGAGTACTTTGAGTATGAGGTAAACATTCAGCCCAATATGATGCCGGGCAGCAATTTTATTACGGATGTGCGTACTCCGGAAGTGACACTGGCCGATGGTAGCCGCCGCGTGGAGAAATGGTACCTGTTCCGTATTCCTGTAGCCGAGTTTACAAACAAAGTAGGGAATATCCCGGATTTCAAGTCCATCCGCTTTATACGCATGTATGTTACCGACTTTGAAGATTCTGTAGTAATGCGTTTTGGTAAACTGGAACTGGTACGTAACCAGTGGCGCAAATTCAAATATGAAATTGATACCACCGGCAATATCAGCAACCTGCCTGCCAATGATCCGGTTGAATTCAATACACTGGCTGTAAACCTTGAAGAGAACGATCAGCGCCAGCCTATTCCCTATGTAATGCCTCCCGGTATTGATCGTCAGCAACAGCTGAGTAATAATAACGTTCAGCTTTTCCTGAATGAGCAATCTCTGAGTGTGCAGATGTGTGGTATGCCTGGCGGCGAAGCACGCGGTGTGTTTAAGACGATGAACATGGATATGCGCCAGTATGGCCGCATGCGTATGTTTATTCACGCAGAAGGGCGTGGGTCGAATGGGGCTATCTCCGACAATTCACTTGTAGCCATCGTGCGCCTGGGTAGTGATTTCCAGAGCAATTATTATGAAATACGGATTCCGTTGAAAAAATCAGACTGGGGTGTACGGGATAGTTTGCTGGTATGGCCTGAGGTCAATAACCTGGATTTTGAACTCGATGAACTTACCCGTCTGAAGTCGAGACGAAACAGCCAGGGTGTTTCGTCTGCTCAATACTATCGCGAAATACTGGCCAATGGCCGTTCCTATGCTGTAATAGGAAACCCTAACCTGGGTGAGGTAAGGGGCATGCTGTTATCTGTTGAAAATGCCAGCAGTGAACCTGCCTGTGCTGAGGTGTGGTTTAATGAACTTCGTTTTTCGAACCTCGATGAAAAAGGCGGCTATGCAGCTACTGGTCGTGTGGATATCAAACTGGCCGATCTGGGCAGTATAACACTCGCAGGTACCGCCAGGACACGTGGGTTTGGTACACTGGAACAACGGGTGAATGAACGGAGCCGCGAAGACGTATATACATATGATCTGTCGGCCAACCTCGATGCCGGCAAGTTGTTGCCCCGCCAGTTGGGTATTCAGATTCCCGTATATGCCGGCATAAGCCGTATCATCAGCACACCTGAGTATGATCCATATGACCTGGATATTACACTGAAAGATAAACTGGCTGCAGCCAATGCCGGAGATAAGGATTCTATCCGGAGCGATGCGCAGGATATCACTACTATCCGTACCATCAACTTCACCAATGTGAAGAAACTGAAAACAGACGGCAAGCAACCGAAAATATGGAGTCTCAGCAATTTCGATTTCAGTTATTCCTATATAGAAACCAAACAGCATAATCCGCTTATAGAAGCATATGAGATGCGGCGAACGCGTGCTGCCATTGGATATAATTATATGCCGCAACCACGGTATGTAGAGCCATTTAAACGGATGATCAAATCAAACTCCCGCTGGCTGAGTCTGATTAAAGATTTTAACTTCAACTATGTACCCACTCAACTCTCATTCCGGGCAGATGTGTTCCGCCAGTTTGGCGCCACACGTCCGCGCAATGTGGGAGGCGGGCCATATAAGATACCCGAAACCTACGATAAGTATTTCACCTTTGATCGTTATTATATAGTGCAGTGGAATCTGACAAAATCTATTTCACTCGACTATACGGCTACCAACAATGCACGTGTAGATGAGCCATTCGGACGCATAGATGATCGCATAAAGAAAGATTCCGTGCGTAAAAATCTTTTCAAAGGCGGTCGTAATACTCAGTTTGCGCAGGAGTTGGGGCTCTCATATACCTTGCCGATGCAGAAAATACCGCTGCTCGACTGGACCTCCGTGCGTGCCACTTATAAAACGAGCTACAACTGGCTGGCTGCTTCGTTGCTGGCACGTAACCTCGGTAATACGCTCTCCAATACACAAACACGTGATATTACTGCAGACCTGAATTTTGATCAGCTGTACAATAAGTCGCGGTTTCTTCGGGCGGTAGGCAGCGGACCTCAGCCCCGCAATAACCAGCCTGCTAATAATACAATACCTGGTCAGGATACAGCTAAACGGAAAATAAGAAGCATACGCGAGGAAATACCTGACAGTGTATGGTCAAAAATGACCGCAAAGGAAAAACGCCTGGCGCGAAAAGAAGCGCGCAAACGCAAACGTGAGGAGCGTCGCCGTCAGCGTGAACTCAACCGCAATAAGCTGCCCGAAGTAAATGGAGCAGTACGTGCCATTACGAGCCTGGCTACTTCGCTTAAACGGGTGGGTATTCAATACAACGAAGACTTTGGTACGACCATACCTGGCTATATGGACAGCACACGGGTACTGGGTGCAAACCTCAAGAGCGGACAACCTGGCTTCAACTTCATATTCGGCTATCAGCCTGATACCAGCTGGATCAATCGCTTTGGAAGTAAGGGACTGCTATCGCGCGACTCGCTGGTGTCTGCCATGATACAGCAGCGATACAAGCAGCAATTGAATATTACTGCCCAACTCAATCCCGTACGTGATCTTATCATCGATCTCAAACTGGATAAAAGCTTCAGCAAGCAATATTCAGAGCTATACAAGGATACTACCGGATCTGCTGGTTTTGCCCGTCTGAATCCCTATGCGATGGGTAGCTTCAGTATTAGCTACATCTCTTATCAGACCCTGTTCGAAAAATTTGACCCGAATGTTGTATCCAATACATTCAAAGAGTTTGAAAATAACCGCCTGATATTATCTAAGCGCCTAAGCGACCTCAATGGATACCAGGGTGGCGTTAAGGATCCCAATGATCCGAATTATTACCAGGGTTATGGACGTTATGCACAGGATGTGGTTATTCCTTCTTTCCTGGCAGCATATACCAAAAAGGATCCCACCTCTGTTAAACTGTTTAAGAACAGCAATCCGGGTATCCGGTCAAATCCGTTTGCAGGCCTGCTGCCCAAACCAAACTGGGATATCACGTACAACGGTTTGTCCAATATTCCCGGTCTTGACAAGATATTTTCGAATGTGACCATTCGTCATGGGTATCACAGTACACTTAGTATGAATAGTTTCAATACAGCCCTGTTGTTTACGGATCCTAACCGTATTGGTTATCCTTATTTCCGTGACACACTTACCGGAAACTATGTGCCCTACTTCCTGGTACCGAATCTTACTATCGAAGAGTCGTTTGATCCTATGATCTCGCTGGATGTTACGTTTACCAATCAGCTCACAACACGATTTGAGTTTAGTAAGAGAAGACAACTCAGTCTTAGTCTTATTGATTATCAGCTGGCAGAAAACCGGTCAACCGAATTCCGTTTTGGTTTCAATTACCGTAAAAAAGGATTACCCCTGCTGAAAAATGTACGCATTGGCAAGAAAGGAATGAAGCTGGATAATGATGTTACGTTCAGGCTTGACTTCTCGCTGCGTGACGATGCTACCGCCAACAGTAAGCTCGATCAGGGTACATCTTTTGGAACGGCTGGTCAGAAAGTGATTATCATTCAGCCTTCGATTGATTACGTGCTCAATAGCCGTGTGAGCCTGAAACTCTATTTCGATCAGACACGCAATATCCCCAAGATCAGTAATGCATTTCCGATCACCAACACAAGAGGCGGATTGTCGGTAAGGGTGTCGCTCGCGCAGTAGGAAGGACGTGTAAAGGGTTTAAAAGTTTAAAGGTATAAAGGGTATTGTATGGGCAAAGTCTTTTTCCCATACAATACCCTTTGGTAAATTAGCACACCAGCACATTTCTTTATCATTTCCCGGCCGGAATCAGAATACTGAAGACCTTATTCGTCCACACTTCTTTGTACTGATATTTTTGAATAAACAAATCGAGCGCCTGGTCTCTTTTTTCATTGATCTTACTCCAGTTGTCATCAAATTTGGCCGGAGGATCGGGCCACATGGAGGCGTCATCCACTGTTTTGATTAGCTGGCGGATAATTACAGGCAGGCGGCCGGTTTTTTCTGCAGTAGTGTTGAGCTC
>JAGODE010000086.1 GCA_017998385.1 Chitinophagaceae bacterium
AAGATTCAGGTTAAATTTTAAAACCGCTGACCCCATCGCGTAATGAGGAAAGCAACAAAAAACAAAAATCTTCAAATTAAATCTTAAGCAACAGCAGGACACCGCAGGCAGCACCAGCTATCAGCAGGTTTCCGGTTCAAAATTTGAGTTATGGCAAGTATCAATCTGATCGAAGCATTCCAGGAATTCAAGGATGCAGAAAATATCGACCGCCCTACGATGATGAAAGTGGTGGAAGACGTTTTCAAAACATTGCTGCGTAAAAAATTTGGCAGCGATGAAAACTTTGATGTGATCGTGAATGCTGAAAAAGGTGACCTTGAGATCATTCGCCACCGGATGATCGTGGAAGACGGCCAGGTAGAAGACCCGCTGGCCCAGGTAGCCTATTCTGAAGCCATTAAGATTGAGCCTGACTTTGAAGTAGGCGAAGAGCTGTTTCAGGAAATAGATTTATACGACTTTGGCCGCCGTGCCATCCTGGCTGCCAAACAAACGCTCGCCAGCCGTATCAGCGACCTTAAAAAGAATGTACTCGCCAAAAAATATGGCGACCGTATAGGTGAAATCATCAGCGCAGAAGTTTACCAGGTATGGAAAAAAGAGATTCTGCTGCTCGATGAAGAAGGTAATGAGCTCATCCTGCCCAAAAGTGAGCAGATTCCGCAGGATTACTTTAAAAAAGGAGAGAATACCCGTGCTGTAGTGAAGAAAGTGGATATGAAGAATAACAATCCAGTCATCATCCTTTCACGTACCTCCCCCGATTTCCTGGCCAAGCTGCTGGAAATTGAGGTGCCTGAAATTTTTGACGGCCTGATTGTAATCAAGAAGATCGTTCGTGATCCGGGTGAGCGCGCCAAAGTAGCAGTAGAAAGCTACGATGACCGCATCGACCCCGTTGGTGCCTGCGTGGGTATGAAGGGTAGCCGTATTCATGGCATTGTACGCGAACTGAAAAACGAAAACATCGATGTCATCAACTGGACTAATAATACTCAGTTGCTGATCCAGCGCTCGCTCACACCGGCCAAGATTACCAGCATGGAGCTGGATAATGACGCCAAACATGCGAGTGTATATCTCAAACCCGATCAGGTATCGCTGGCTATCGGCCGCCGCGGTGTTAATATCAAACTGGCCTGCGAACTCACCGGCTATGAAATTGATGTATACCGCGACTCTGAAGAAGAAGAAGGGTTTGATATCGATCTTGAAGAATTCAGCGATGAGATCGAAACATGGGTTATTGATGAGTTGAAACGTGTTGGTTGCGATACGGCCCGCAGCGTACTCAACCTCACACCAGCCGAGCTGGAACGTCGTACCGACCTCGAAAAAGAAACGATCGACGAGGTGCGCCGCGTACTGCAGGCTGAATTTGATAAAGAATAAAAGGGTGAACGGATAAAACGGGATAGCCGAATGATAAAGGGCTGTATCCGCCGCGCACCAACTAAATTTTAATCATACGAATGGCAGAATTAAAACTTCCCAGACTATTAGCAGCCGCTAAGGAATTCAACGTAGGGCAGGATACCCTGATCGACTTCCTGGCCGGGAAAGGTTTTTCCAAAGATGAGCTGAAGCCCACGTCGAAACTGACGGAGGACATGTACCGGGCTTTGCAACAGGAATTCCATGGCGATAAGGCCGCTAAGTTGAAAAGCGACCAGGTGGATCTTCCCAAGGGGTCGCAAGCGGAAGCCAAAAAGAAGAAAGAAGACGAAGAAGTACTCTTCAAAAAAGAAGAGAAAAAATCGGCGCCAGCCAAAAAAGAAGAACCGGCGCCCGCAGTAGTGGAAGAGACGCCCGTGATAGCTCCCGAGCCCGAACCTGTAGAGGAACAACAGGCTCCGCCACCGCCCGAGGTAAAAGAAGAAGAAGTGGTGAAAGTGGATGCACCGGAAATAGCTACGCCCAAGATCATCGACAAAATCGATCTGTCGGCTATCGACTCCTCTACGCGTCCGAAGAAAACGATCCGCAAAAAATCGGATGAGCCGCAAGCTAAACCCGAAGAACCCAAAAAAGTGGTTCAGGCGGAAGAAAAACCTGTGGTTGCCGAACCGGAACCTGTACAGGAACAATCTGAAGTGGTAGAGCCCAAAACAGAAGAAGACGCACCTCCTGTAATTGAAAATATCAGGGCCGAGAAAATTGAAGGCCCCAAAATTCTTGGCAAAATCGAACTGCCTGTCGACAGCGATACACGTCCCAAAAAAGACGAAAAACGCAAACGCAAACGTATTCCGATCGAGAAGAAGGACGTACAGGGCGGAACGCCCGGTGTACAAAACCGCGGTGGTGCTGGTCCCGGTGGCGATCGCCGTCCGGGTGGCCAGGGCGGTCAGCACCAGGGTGGTGGTCGTCATGACCAGCGCGGACGCTCCGGCGGTCCCGGTCGCAATCAGCACCGTGGTGGCCCGGGAGGCGGACGTCGTGAAGATAAACTCATCGACGAAAAAGAAATTCAAAAGAAAATACAGGAAACTCAGGCCAAGCTGTCTGGTGGCGGCGGTAAAGGCAAGGGCATGAAAGCCCGCCTGCGTCGCGAAAAACGTCAGGAAATGGCAGATGCCATGGGGGATGACAGCCAGGACAACAAGCTGCAGGTAACTGAGTTTATCAGCGTAAGCGAACTGGCCAACCTGATGGATGTAAACTTTGCTGAAGTCATCAGCAAGTGTATGAGCCTGGGTATCATGGTGTCGATCAACCAGCGCCTTGATGCGGAAGTAATCGAACTGGTGGCAAGTGAGTTTGGCTTTGATGTAGAGTTCATCGACATGGAAAAACAAATGGAGATGGAGGAAGAGGATGATGCCGACACCGAAGAGGAACTGGAATCCCGCTCACCCATTGTGACCATCATGGGTCACGTTGACCATGGTAAAACATCTCTGCTCGACTATATCCGCAATGCCAATGTAGTAGCCGGTGAGGCGGGTGGTATTACCCAGCACATCGGTGCCTACCAGGTAAGCCTGCCCAATGGCAAAGAGATCACCTTCCTGGATACTCCCGGTCACGAGGCCTTTACGGCCATGCGTGCCCGCGGTGCCAAAGTAACCGATATAGCAGTGATCGTGATTGCCGCAGACGATGCGGTAATGCCCCAAACCCGTGAGGCCATCAGCCACGCACAGGCAGCAGGTGTACCCATGATCTTTGCTATCAACAAAATCGATAAAGACGGCGCCAACCCGCAAAAAATCTACGAACAGCTGGCTCAGATGAACCTGCTGGTAGAAGAGTGGGGCGGTAAATATCAAAGCCAGGAAATTGCGGCCAAAAAAGGCCTTAATATCGACAAGCTCCTGGAGAAAATATTGCTGGAAGCCGAGTTGCTGGATCTCAAAGCCAATCCCAATCGCGAAGCTACCGGTACTATCATCGAAGCTTCGCTCGATAAAGGTCGTGGCTATGTAGCGACGCTGCTGGTAGAAAATGGTACCCTCAATGCCGGTGATCTGGTGGTGAGCGGACAATACTATGGCCGTGTAAAAGCCATGTTCAATGAGCGCAACAAACGCGAAGATGCTGCCGGTCCTTCTGCACCCGCTGTAATCCTGGGTCTTAACGGAGCCCCCCAGGCCGGTGAGAAATTTAAAGTGTATGAAGACGAAGCCGAAGCTAAAGATATAGCCAACCGCCGTGCACAGATACTGCGCGAGCAGGGCATGCGCGCCAAGAAACATATCACACTCGATGAGATTGGCCGCCGCCTGGCCCTGGGCAACTTCAAGGAGCTGAACGTAATCATCAAAGGTGACGTGGACGGTTCGGTAGAAGCCCTGAGCGACTCACTGCAGAAACTGTCGACCGAAGAAATCGCTGTACGCGTACTGCTCAAAGGTGTGGGTCAGATTTCTGAAGGTGATGTGGTACTGGCCGCTGCTTCAGATGCCGTGATCATTGGCTTCAACGTGCGTCCTTCTGCACAGGCCAACCGCCTGGCAGAAACCGAAGGCGTGGAGATCAAGATGTACTCGATCATCTACCAGGCTATCGACGAGATTCGCAGCGCCATGGAAGGGATGCTGGAACCAACTGTACAGGAAAAAATCGTGGCCAATGTGGAAATACGCGAGGTTTACCGCTTCGACAAAGCTACCGTTGCCGGTTGCTACGTGCGTGACGGTAAGATCAAACGCGACTCTAAAGTGCGCCTGATCCGCGATGGTATCGTGGTATTCCCGATCGGTGAAAATGTAGTGGGCGAACTGGCTTCTCTCAAACGCTTCAAAGACGATGTAAAAGACGTACAGGCCGGTATGGAATGTGGTCTTACCATCAAAAACTACGCTGACCTGCGTGCAGGCGATGTAGTGGAAGCCTATGAAGTGGAGGAAGTAAAACGCACACTGTAAGCAACGCCCTTGCGGCGGTGCACCTGAAACTTTTGTTAAATAACCCCCCGGCCCCTGTAGGGGCTTAAAGGGTCAACTATTTTTGAGTACCATGAAGTACACAAAACAAATACTGACTGCCATCTGCCTTATGCTTTCCGGGATGCTGATGGCACAGGGCCAGTCAAAAAAAGTAGTGGCTGATAAAGTGGTGGCCGTTGTTGGCGACCGTGTGATCCTGCAATCTGATATCAGGACTTCATTACAGGATGCCGAGCGCCAGGGAGCAACACTGCCTCCCAATGCTTTTTGTATGCTTATGGATCAGGCCCTGGTATCTAAAGTGCTGATGCTGCAGGCAGAAAAAGATTCACTGCCCGTAACCGATGAAGATGTAGAAGCCGAACTGGACCAGCGTATCCGCTACTTCATCCGCGAGCTGGGTTCGAAAGAAGAACTGGAGCGTGTAGCCGGAAAAACAGTATACCAGATCAAGGACGATGCCCGCGAATCGGTACGTGAACGCAAACTGGCAGAAGCCATGCAGCAAAAAATCGTTGGCAGTGTCAAGATCACACCCACAGAAGTAAAGACCTTTTTTGACCGCATACCCAAAGACAGCCTTCCCTTCTTCGAATCGGAGCTGGAAGTGGGACAGATTGTACTGCTGCCGAAAGCCTCGCGTGATCTGGAGCAGTACATCTTTACGGAAATGCTGAACTATAAGAAGCAGATAGAAAGTAAGGCTACTACCTTCGAGCAGCTGGCCAAGCAGGTATCACAGGATCCGGGTAGTAAGGACCGGGGTGGTTTTTATCAGATCAACCGAAACGAAAAAACCTGGGACCCTGTATTTTTATCTACCGCTTTCCGCCTTAAGAACGGCGAAATATCCGTACCGGTAAAATCAGAAACCTTTGGTTATTTCCTGATACAGATGGTAGATCGCCGGGGTGATGATGCCGATGTACGCATGATCCTGCGTATACCTCCTGTAACCGATGCCGAAATCGTACAGGGTAAAGCAAAACTGGATTCTATCCGCACACGGATCCTTTCAGGCTCCATTGCTTTCAATGATGCGGCCCGGCAATACTCAGAAGACCCTTCAGCCAAATTTGCCGGCCCATTTTTTACCAATCGCGATGGCTCACCTTATATCACCATTGACCAGCTGGATAATGAGACCGTAGCCGTCTTGCGCACATTGAAAGTAGGCGAGATTTCAGCTCCGGCTCCCTATACTGCCGACCAGGGTAAAAAAGGCGTACGTATCGTGTTCCTCAAATCACGTTCAGAACCGCATAGGATGAACCTCCGCGACGACTATAGCAAGATTGCCGGAGCCGCCCTCGAGGAAAAGAAAAGAGAAGCGCTGAGCAAATGGATCGAGACAAAAATGGACCTCTACTACATCAATGTAGACAGAGTAACAGCACAGGAATGCCCCAATCTGCAACGATACAAGAGCGAAGAGACAGCGGGACTGTAAGGAATGGAAATGTGCTAATTGGTTAATGTGCTGATGTGTTAATGAGGGAGCTTTATCTGATGATCTTTTGTTGACAATACAATCAATATTATTATAATGTAAAAGTGGAACTGCCGGCATAGCCGGCAGTTTTCATTTAACACAGCAGCTTATTAGTCGACACTATTAGCACATCAGCACATTAACCCATCAGCACATTTTGGCTTTTCTCACTTCATGATTTTCAACTATTTAATGTCATTAACAAACTCGAGCCATTCTTCCTGTCTTTTGCTTGCATGAAATAAACTACCTTTGCGCCTTTCCGCAACAAATCTCATGAGCGATCCTATAAAGCACGAATGCGGCCTGGCATTCATCAGGTTAAGGAAACCGTTTTCATACTATCAGCAACGCTACGGAACAGTCATGTGGGGCCTTAATAAGCTCTACCTGCTAATGGAAAAGCAGCATAACCGCGGACAGGACGGTGCCGGCATAGCCACACTGAAACTGAATGTGGAGCCTGGTTATCCGTTTATGTCGCGTAAACGCAGCAATGCGCCCCAGGCCATTGCCGATATTTTTCAGCAGGTAGGCCAGGAGGTCGATGAGCTGGAAAAATACCATCCCGGCATCCGCAATCATCCGGGGCTCATGAAAGGACATGTGAATTTTTTGGGAGAAGTGCTGCTGGGCCATCTGCGCTATGGCACACAGGGGAAAAATAAGCTGGAATACTGCCATCCCTTTATCAACCGCGATACAATTCCTGCCCGCAACCTGGCACTTGCCGGTAATTTCAATATCGTTAATACAGATGAACTGTTTACGCTTGTAGGCAAAGAACCGAGTGAGACCATGCGTTTCAGCGATCTGGCAGCTATGATCGAGCTCATGCACAAACACCTCTGTGCAGAAGATGAGGTATCGCCCGATAAAATGGATATCAAAAAAGTGCTGCGCACTACATTGCCCATTTTTGACGGAGGTTTTCATGTGGGTGGTTTTACAGGTAGTGGCGTGGGCTTTGTTTTCCGCGATGCACATGGCATCAGACCTTCTTATTATTATATAGATGATGAAGTGGTCGTGGCAGCTTCTGAACGTGCTGCTATCCGCACCACATTCAATGTTGGCGAAAACGAGGTGAAAGAACTGATGCCCGGTCAGGCATTGATTGTAGATGAAAACGGTAAGATCGAATTTGACCAGGTACTGGAACCCAAAGAGCGCAAAGCCTGCAGCTTTGAACGTATTTACTTCTCACGCGGCAGCGACGAAAAAATTTACCGGGAGCGTACCGCACTTGGTCACAACCTGAGTGAGCAGGTGCTGAAGGCAATTGATTACGACCTGAAGAATACGATTGTTTCATTTATACCTAATACGGCAGAGGTTGCTTTTTACGGTCTTGTAAAAGGCATGGAAGACTACCTGAATAAGATAAAACTGGAACGCATCGTTTCCTGGGGCCGTGATGTAGATCCCGAAAAACTGCAGGAGCTTATCAATCGCCGGGTGCGCATTGAAAAGATTGCCATCAAGGATGTGAAAATGCGCACTTTTATTACAGAAGATGCCAGTCGCAATGAGATGGTGCAGCACGTATATGATATCACTTACGGCACCGTGCGGCCTAATGAAGATACACTGGTGGTAATCGACGATTCTATCGTACGCGGTACAACGCTGCGCGAAAGTATTGTTCGCATGCTTTCCCGCCTCAAACCCCAAAAAATCGTTGTTGTCTCCTCTTCTCCGCAAATACGTTATCCCGATTGTTATGGTATCGACATGAGCAAAATGGGAGACTTTGTGGCGTTTAATGCTGCGGTGGAATTGCTGAAAGACCGCGGTCAGACAGGTGTATTGCAGGAAATGCTGGATCGATGCAAGGAACTGCAGGCTTCCAATGAACTGCATACAGAAAATGTGGTCTGCCGCCTGTACGAACAATTTACAGCCGAAGAGATTTCAGCCAAAGTAGCCCATCTCATTACACCCGAAGGGCTGAATATTCCCGTAGAAGTCATCTTCCAGACAATCGAAAACCTGCACAAGTCCTGTCCCAATAATCCGGGCGACTGGTACTTTACCGGCAATTACCCCACTCCGGGCGGTAATCGGGTAGTAAACCGGGCGTTTATGAATTATATGGAAGGGAAAAATGTACGCGGCTACTGAGAATGGGGAAAGGTAAAAGGGGAAAGCTATAAGACTTCCATCCTTCTGCCTTCTTACCTTCATCCTTTTACCTTTAATCGCTTTTGCGATGAAAACACTCTTGTTAATAAGGCACGCCAAAAGCAGTTGGAACGATTTTTCCGTCCAGGACTTTGATCGTCCGCTCAATGACAGAGGCAAACGTGATGCGCCCATGATGGCACAACGGCTCAGGGAAAAAGGACTGAAACCTGATGCCCTGCTGGCAAGCCCTGCCAAACGTGCCCGCAAAACTGCTGAAATATTTGCCGAAGAACTCGACTATCCCCGTACAAAAATTGACTGGGTACAGGAGTTATACCTGGCAACCCCATCTGTGTTTTCACAGGTCATAAGCCGGGTAAGCGATGAACACGATTTCATTGCAGTTTTCTCACACAACAATGGCCTTACCGATTTTGCCAATCAACTGACTAATGTACGCATCGACAATATCCCCACCTGCGGCATTTTCGCTGTAAAAATCCCGATAACACGATGGAGCCAGTTTGCCGAAGCTGAAAAAGAATTCTGGTTTTTTGATTACCCGAAGAACAGGTAGAAGGTAGAGGGTAAAAGGGAAACAAACCTTTATACTTTTATACTTTTATACCTTTTAACAACACGTGTTATTTCTTCTCTCAGTCTGTTTTCTTTAAAGGCAGGTATTTTATACGAAAAATGTTGTGCCTGCGCCAGTAGTTGGTTAAGATCAAATGTATCCTGGTTGCCGGCCAGCGCCCATTGTTTTTGCTGCAGATACCGGCTAAGATATTCCTGCTCCGTTTGACCGGGTGTAGGTATGAGAATGGATTCTTTGCCCATACGGGCTATATCCATGATTGTGCTGTATCCGCTGCGACTGATCACCCACTGCGCTTTTTGCATTTCTGCGGCATAGTCGCGGCTGTCGAGATGATTATAAAAACGAATATCTCCGGTAGACGGAATGAAACGCGTAGCCTGGGGCAGCCCGCGTACGATGACAGCGGTACCCGCATAATGACTGATCTGCTCAATGATTTTTTCTTCCAGCAACGTTCGTTGTGGCTCAGGGCCGGAAAGAGAAATAAATAAATGCCGGGACAGTATACTGGTTGTAACCGGTTTTAATCTCGAGAGGTGACCGATATAATAAACGGGGGTACCGGGCATTGCTGCCGGATGGGCCAGTTCGCCAGCCAGATCATCAGGTATAGGGAGGTCGGGTACCCAGCATTCGCGGAAATGGCTGATGCGACTGTAATGCCAGCGGCGCAACAGCTGTTTTACCTTCTTGCCCCAATGGGGTTGTATTTGCAGCTGATGCGTGATAAAAACGCAATAGGCTCCGGGGTGATAGAGGCCATAGCGGTTGTCTGACAGGACCAGATCAAAGTGGTACTGCTGCATCATGGCTTTCAACCAGCGATGTTCATGGTTTATACGTCGGCTGATGCGGGGTATTTGTGTCAGGATAGTGCGGGTAAAATGTCGAGCATGGCGGCTGTAGCGTACGTCATATCCCTGCAAAGGAAGGATGGGGAGGTCAGGAAACTCTGTTTGTAACAGGTCTGCCTGAGCACCTTCTGCAGCCAGCCAAACGGAAGCACCCTGTTCAAGCAGTTCATAAATGATGGGAATACAGCGTGTAGCATGGCCCAGGCCCCAGTCGAGTGGTGCTACCAGCACACGTGGTTTCCGGGGCGGGGCGGCCGTAAATTCCTGATCCGGGGCAATTTTTGACATTTTTAATTTCCGGGTATACTAATTTGTTTGTAAAATAGTTTTAATTTAGAAATTCAGTCTATGAAGAAAACACAAACGATAACACTTCTGCTTCTCTTTGCAGGAATGGTCCTGTTCAGCGCATGCAACAGAAACTATTATTCCGGTACTGGCAAAGGAGGAGGCGGCTGCGGTTGTCCGAACACTAAAGGAATGTCTGGCTACTAAAAAATAACCGGCGATGAAGATTCCCAATCGCGACCTGCTTGTATTGTTGAAGAATGAGTTCATGAGCCAACAGGCGATTGATCAGGAAGTGGAATGCCTCAACCACATTTTGCATGAAGCAGAAAGTGATGAGCATTTTTGCCGTGCACATGAGCTGGTTAACCGGTTGCGTATTACCACCAATCCTAAAAAGATCTTAAAGGCCATCCGGTTTTCGGAGTTGCGGCCGTTTCAATTTCTTATTAATAAAAATTAAAAAAAGCCACTGTTTACAGTGGCTTTTTTGCTTATCAGCATGACTCAGGAAAGTTGCTGCAGGGCTTTGCGCAACTGGCTGATCATGGCATCAATCTCTTCTTTTTTGCAGGTGCCCACACTCAGTCTGTACCAGGCCGACTGACGGCTGGCG
This sequence comes from Chitinophagaceae bacterium, assembly GCA_017998385.1. GTDB lineage: Bacteria > Bacteroidota > Bacteroidia > Chitinophagales > Chitinophagaceae > CAYMZZ01. The sequence goes on from JAGODE010000086.1 coordinate 10,373, forward strand.
CCGAATGCATAAAAAGGCACAACGGCCAGTTTGGCTTCATTAAGAATATAGGCGGTTACATCGGCCTGTGTTTCCAGCTTTTTGCCATCTGCCGTGGTTTTGCCCACCGCATCAATTTTTATAGTAAGGTAAATAGCCGCTTCAGGTGCAATAGCATCCACAGGCAGCCCTTCATTTTTAAGTCCGGTCAGTCCGGTATAAATGCGGGTCAGCCGTTCTGAAACTTCTCCTTTGAAATGAGTCAGAAAACGGTCAATGGCCGTGCGGTTGCCAAGATAATACGCTACCGCTTTTTGTTCGGCCATGGGAGCCCAGGCACCTACGTGAGTAAGAATCGCTTTCATTTTACTGATGATGGCAGCTGGTCCAAAACTCCAGCCCACCCGTACGCCTGTAGCCGCAAATACCTTGCTGATGGCATCGATATAGATAGTGTATTCGCGCATTTCGGGACGCAGCGATACCGGATTATAATGTTTGATATCGCCATAGGTAAGATGCCAGTACATCTGGTCATACATCAGATAAAGTTTCTTTTCGCCATCACCTCTCGATTTATTTTCTGCGAGTACCAGGTCGCAGATAGCTTCGAGGTCTTCTTTGCGGAAAGTGGTGCCGGTGGGGTTTTGCGGAGAACAAAGTGCAATCAATGTAGCTCCTTTTATATGCGGAGCAATATCGGCCGCCGTAGGCATGAATTTATTGGCTTCGGTAGCTTCAACCACCACATGTTCGCCACCTACAAAATGCGTGTAGTGATTATTGTTCCAGCTGGGTACTGCATAAATTACTTTGTCGCCGGCATCGCAGATAGCGCGGAATACTGCATAGATCAGCGGGCGTCCGCCAGATGCTACCAGTATTTCATTATTCTGATAGGAAAGTCCTTCGGTATCGCGGGTGAAAGCAGTAATGGCATCGCGGAGATCGAGATTGCCTTCTGCCGCAGGATAATTGGTAAAGTGACGGCGGTAGGCTTCTACTACCGCATCTTCCAGTTCTTTGGGAATGGGAAAGATAGAAGGATCAAAATCACCAACGGTGAAATTGTATATTTTATCACCCTGACGGATTTTCTCCCGGATATCAGCCCCCAGCTTTACGATTTCAGAACCAATCAGCGTTTCAGATAAATGCGACAGTTTCATACCATGTAGTTTGCCGCAAAAATAGCCAATAAAATGAGGAATGTGCTAGTGTGCTGATTTGCTAATGTGCTAATGGCGGTTAGATTATATTTCAGGGTATCAATTATACAATTGAAAACATGTAGATAGTCCTTACATAATAAAAAATGAATTTTCAAACAGGCCATTAGCACATTAGCACACTAGCACATTGGATCATTGTTTCTTTTCCTCATACTTCTTCTCTGCCTCTTTTGCTTTGGCAAAATCGAGTACGACTCCGTTTATACAATAGCGCAGACCGGTTGGGGGAGGACCATCGTCAAATACGTGACCCAGATGAGCTTTGCAACGGCCGCACTGAACTTCCGTGCGGTCCATACCATGTGTATGATCGGGTGTATAGATGATGCTGCCCTTACTAATGGGCTCATAGAAACTCGGCCAGCCACAACCACTTTCAAACTTGGTATCGCTTCTGAAAAGCGCATTACCACAGGCAGCACAGTAATAGGTGCCTTTTTCTGAAAAATTTTCATACTTACTGCTCCAGGGGCGCTCTGTTCCCTTTTGCCGGGCAATATAATACACGTCTTTTGGCAAAACCTTTTGCCATTGTTCTTCCGTCATATTGACCTGGGAAGTGTCTGTACGGGAATAAACGGGGTTATCTTTTTTGCTGCTGTCCATAGTTGCCTGATTTGAAGGTGTGCCGGTAGACTGAGAATAACTGCATTGCTGCAGGCCTGTGATCCAGGCCAGTACCAGTATCGTTTTTAATACACGCATAATCACTCTTACTGTTTAACAAATGTACGGGATGCTTGTTTGCCTGGTTTGGACATGATCAACCTGCACAGGAGGATTAACACATTGCCAACAACTGTGGTTTTCATAAAACCTGTAATAACGCCCGGTTTTTAACCCCCGGTACTGTATATTTGTTTCTCACCAAGGATACATAAGGCTTATGTTTAATTTGATTCTTTTTGGCCCTCCCGGTAGCGGAAAAGGTACTCAGTCGGAGAAAATCGTTGAAAAATATGGACTTGTCCACCTTTCTACCGGTGATCTGCTGCGAAAAGAGCGTCAAATGAAAACACCTCTGGGAATTGAAGCACAACAGTTTATTGACAAAGGCCAGCTGGTTCCGGACGAAGTAGTGATTGGTATGATCAGTTCGGCACTGGATGCCAATGCAGAAGCCCGTGGCTTTCTGTTTGATGGCTTTCCCCGCACCGAAGCCCAGGCAGAAGCACTTGATAAGCTGCTGGAGCTGAAAAAATCGGCTATCAGCCTGGTATTGTTCCTGGAAGTAAATGAAGATGAACTGATTTCCCGTCTTATAAACCGCGGCAAGACTTCTGGCCGGTCAGATGATGCCGATGAAAACATCCAGCGCAAACGCCAGGACGTATATAAAAAAGAGACATTGCCGGTGGCTGCACACTATTCAAAACTGAAAAAAGTGGTGAATGTTGACGGTATGGGTACCATCGATGAAATTTTCAGCCGACTTAGCAGCCAGATCGAAAAGAAGATCCGCTAATTAACTTTGCTTTCTAATTGCTCGCCATCATGAGCCTTGCCAGGGAAAATTTCCTACGTGCCCAACTGATTCGCTATTTGCAGCAGCTGGATCCGCAAACCCCGCCACACTGGGGCAGGATGTCTGTGCAGCAGATGATCGAACACCTGGCTTTTGATGCAATACCGCTGGCAAGCGGACGATTAAAGATTGATCAGCTGGTCACAACGCCCGCTCAACTGCCCCGGATGCGCCAGTTTTTAATGAGTGATAAACCATTTAAGGAAAATCTCCGCAATCCATTACTACCCGAAGATCCGCGACCACTCCGTTACAATACCCCACAGGCTGCTATCAGCGCATTGCAGGCAGAACTGATTGATTTCTTCCGGGCATTTGAAGATGCGCCATTGCGCACAACCCGTAACCCCTTTTTTGGCGATCTTAATTTTGAGGAAAATGTGCAGTTATTATATAAACACGCCCTGCACCACCTGCGCCAGTTTGGAATAGACCCCCCGCCGCTTTAGCGGATTTGCTGCAACAGGGAATCTCCCTTTTGCAGGCTGCCAAGAATGGCATCGGTTACCTTACCTGCTACCGTTTGCTGGTTGCGCAGGTATTCGATACGGGCAGATAAGTTATCCTTCAGCGTGTCTTTATGATCAACATAGAACTCAGTCATCCATTTATCCATGGCAAAATCTGCATAGTTGAGTTCTTTGAGCAGACCTTCCAGTTCTTCTTTTACAGGTGTGGCTGCCTGCCTGGCTTTGGCCGGCAGTTTTCCCAATGAGTCGAGCAACTGTTGGGTGCGTTGCTGCATTTTGGAGAGGCGGGCCATCTTGGCCATCCCTTTAATATGTATATCATCTACCTGTTTATTGAGACTGTCTGCCAGGACCGTTTCGGCAGAAGGCGCATCTTTTTTGCTATCATTATTATTGCAGGCTGTCAGCACCAGGAGACCGGCGACCATGAAAAAAAACAGGTATTTCATAAACTGTATTTAAAAAATAAAAGCCGTACAAAGGTACAGGTATTGGATTACTAAAAGTTTGTAAAACAACTCATGCGCTAATAATAACGAATGTTGGTTTTAGGCTATTTTCGTGGGCATTAAACTATGCTTACACTATGAATAAATTGCAGAATTATGTAACGGGCAGCTGGGTAGCCGGCGAGGGGGAAGGGCAGATGCTGTACAATGCCGTCACCGGGCAGCCTGTAGCCAGTGCCAGTACCAGCGGACTCGATTTTGGCGACATACTGGATTATGGTCGTAAAAAAGGCGGGGCTGCACTACGCAGTATGACCTTTCACCAGCGGGGTAATATGCTGAAGGCACTGGCGCTTTATCTGCGTGAGCATTTGCCTGAGCTTTATCAGGTAAGTTATCAGACGGGAGCTACAAAGGCAGACAGCTGGATCGATATTGAAGGCGGTATCGGCAACCTCTTCGCCAACGCATCGCTGCGACGCAAATTTCCCGATGAAACATTTTGCCTGGATGGCGAAAGCCATGTGCTGGGTAAGGCTAATACATTTATGGGCACACATATACTGGTGCCTCGCGAAGGTGTGGCTGTGCACATAAATGCGTTTAATTTTCCCGTGTGGGGCATGCTCGAAAAAGTTGCGGTAAATCTGCTGGCGGGTATGCCCGCCCTGGTGAAACCGGCAACAGTAACCTCTTTCTTAACAGAGGCAGTGGTACGCCGCATCATTGCTTCAGGCATTCTGCCCGAGGGTGCTTTGCAGCTTATTTGCGGCAGTGCCGGAGATCTGCTCAATTATGTAGAGTCGCAGGATGTGGTGACTTTTACCGGCAGTGCGTCAACCGGCCAGCTGTTGCGGGCTCATCCGCGTATTATCAGCGAGTCGGTGCCTTTTAATATGGAAGCAGATTCGCTTAACTGCATTGTGCTGGGTGATGATGTGGTGCCGGGTATGCCGGAGTGGGACATTTTTGTAAAAGAGGTACGCAGGGAAATGACGGTCAAAGCAGGTCAGAAATGTACTGCCATCCGCCGCATTTTTGTACCTGCGGGCAAAATGGAAGACATGAGGAAGGCCATTGCTGCGGCTCTTGCACAAACTACCATCGGTAATCCGCAACACGATAAAGTGCGTATGGGTCCGCTGGCTGGTGAAACCCAACGAAATGAAGTAAAAGGCCAGGTCCAGAAATTGCTGGCTTCTTCACAATTGATCTACGGAAGTCTCGAAAGTGTGGAAGTAGTGGATGCCGATGCACATGCAGGGGCATTTCTTTCCCCTCTGCTATTGCTGAATGAAAAGCCATTTGTTAATATTGAAGCGCACGAAGTAGAAGCATTTGGTCCCGTAAGTACACTTATGCCCTATACTAATATGGATGAAGCCATCGCGCTCAGCAAAATGGGTAAGGGCTCCTTATGTTCCTCTATTGTAACTGCCAGTGAAAAAATAGCGAAGCAATATGTGCTGGGTGCTGCGAGTTATCACGGCCGCATACTGGTATTGAATGAAGCCTGCGCAAAAGAATCAACCGGGCATGGCTCGCCTTTGCCGCTGCTGGTGCATGGAGGTCCGGGCCGGGCAGGTGGCGGCGAAGAAATGGGAGGCATAAGAGGGGTGAAACATTATATGCAGCGTGTGGCATTGCAGGCTTCGCCCGATATGATCACGGCGATTACCAATACCTATCAGCCACATGCACACGGAAAAGATCCGGGCATTCATCCATTCAAAAAATATTTCGAAGAGCTGGTCGTCGGCGATCAGCTGATTACGGATAAACGCCTGATTACGGCCGATGACATTGATCGTTTTGCTGACCTCAGCGGCGATCATTTTTATGCGCATCTGCGTGACACCGATTTTGCAGGTACCATGTTTGAGCAACAGGTGGCCCACGGTTATTTTATCATCAGTGCCGCAGCCGGTCTTTTTGTAGACAGCTATGAAAAAAATCCCGTGCTGCTTAATTATGGTATTGATGAACTCCGGTTTACCAAACCTGTTTATCCCGGTACGGAAGTTCATATCCGCTTTACCTGCAGAGAAAAACTGCCGCAGGACAGTAAAGATGAAAATGATATTCCAAAAGGCATTGTAAAATGGCTGGTAGAGATACTGGATGATACCGATGAACCGCTGGTGGGAGTGGGCACGATTCTGACGATGGTAGCGAAG
>JAGODE010000358.1 GCA_017998385.1 Chitinophagaceae bacterium
CCACCCAGTACATCTATTTCCACTTCCGGCTCCAGTGCCTGTACTTCGGCTGCAGTGCAGATGCGGGTACGCAATCCCAAAGCGTTGGCCTGCTCGCTGAGCTCCTTTTCATGATGTCCTGTTTTTTCCTGCTTATACAACATCCAGCACCCCTGCTGATGCAGTGAAAATGCTTCGGGCATCTGCCGCTCCAGGTCAACCGTCAGTTCGCGGCTTAGCTGCAGTAAGCCATTGAGGGCAGGCACTGCTTTTTTTACGTTGGCGGCTGTAGCATTTCTGGAGAACAGCAGCCCCCAGCGGATCAGATCCATATTAAGCCGTGGTTTAATATAAAACGGGCTGGATGAATCCATCATCCATTTCAATCCCTGGCGTATAATACCCGGTGTAGCCAATGGAACAAAATGCGAAGGAGATATATACCCCATGTTACCGAATGAACAGCCACCCTTCAATTCATGACGATCCACTACCGTCACTTCATATCCTTCTCTGCGTAAATAATAAGCCGTGCATAAACCAATAATGCCGCCGCCGATAATAGTTATGTTCATTCAACCGGAATTTAATGCTGTATAAAAATTTAAAGGTATAAAAGTATAAAGGTGGATGACAAAAAGTAAAACGGGAACGAGTATCCTGCACCCACGGTCAACTGTTAACTGTACGCTATCTACCGGCCACCGGCCACTTTCCTGATAAAGTCCGTCTCCGCTTTATCATAAGGTGTTCCATCCTTACGGAAAACATCGTGAAACCAGACAGCCGGCTCAGTTCCATCAGGAATAGGTGTATCCCATTGATAAATGGTGTTGCTTTTCCCGGCAACAAGTCCCCAATTGATGGCTCCTACTTTATTCTTTTTAAATATGGGCAGATGTGTTTGGAAACGGCTTCCGCGTGTACGGGCCATGTACTCCGTGCAGATCAAAGGCCGGCCCAGTTTCTTTTTGGCCGCTATTTCTTTTTCGAGGCTGGCTGCATCATTGTAGTTGTGAAAGGTAATAACATCGCTATGCGTCAGTTGAAAATCATTAAAGGCTTTATTGTCATACCATGTGCCGCAGGTGAGAGGTTGCGAAGGACGCACGGTCCATGCCCATGAAAATATTTTTTCCAGTAATGGCAGCGAAGTAAGATTATAACCGCTGTTGCCGGGCTCATTGTACAGGTCCCACATAAGAATGCGGGAATCATTGGCAAACCGGGTAAGCACATCGGTAACATATTCCTTCAGATAGCCCCACTGGGTGGAATCATTATGTACACTCATGGCCGGGCTCCTCACCCATCCGCTATTATGAATGCCGGGCTTAGGGGCAGGCTGAGTACCGATTGTTGCATCAGGATTCCAGCAATCATCAAAAAAGACAAACAATGGCCGGATCTTTTTTGATGAAGCGATCTGCAGAAAACGATCCATCCGGTTTTTAAATCCCGCCGGATCGGCTTTCCACGCAAGATCATGCAGGTATACCCGCATTACGTTCATACCGAGACCGGCTGCCCAACCCAGTTCGCGGGCAATGGTAGCGGTATCGAAGGTGGCTTCCTGCCACATCTCCAGCTGATTAATAGCTGTACTGGGAAGAAAATTGGCTCCTACCAGCCAGGGTTGTGCTGCATACCAACGGTTTGCTTTTTCTGCTGTCCATTGTGGAGAGCCTGATTGCGCCCGCAGCACAACAGTCAGTAACAACAGGAAACAGATACCGAACAGTTTTTTAGAAATTGCCGCCATCGTCTTTGTTTGTAGTGTTATTGATCATGATTGTTTTGATACGTGTAGGCAACCATACCTGCATATAATTAGCGCCGCGGTTGGCCCATACATAATAAGGAACGGCCTTTACGGTACGGTTCTTTAACACGATACCCTGTCCGTTTGCATCGGGAACAGCTGTGGGTATTTCTGACTCGAGTGCGATCACCTTTTCGTCGAGCACCTGATACTGCACAGGCTTAAACCGGCAGCTTTCACTGGCGAGTATATTCCATACTCCTTCCGGATTATCCTTTTGTTCCACACAATACAGCAAGGGTCCGCGTTGTATCGCCAACCTGTCTTCATTCTCCTTTACAGCAGTATTAGACCGTACCCATTGCGCTTCCATGGGCAATTCAAGACTCAGCACATCACCCGCCTTCCACTCCCGGCTGATCTGGATATAACCGTTCGCGATCTGCACAGCTACGGATTTACCATTGACCATACAATTGAAAGTCTGTCCCGCGGGTTTACTGGTTGTATAGTAGAGCCCGCCCGGTACAATCTCCTGGCGGCACCAGCCCGGTATACGCAGATTGATACTGAATGTTGTTTTTCGCACCGGATCAATCCGCAGGTTAATCTTTCCGCTCCAGGGATATTCGGTTTGCATATTCAGCGCCACTTCTGTCTTACCTATCTTAATTTTTGTATTGCTGGATACATACATATTAACCCAGGCAGCCTGTTCGCTTTTACCATAGATGTATCCGCCCAGCGAGGTCACCAGCCGGGCAATATTGGCCGGGCAGCAGGCTGTACCAAACCAGGCTTTGCGGCTATGCTGTCCATTACTGGCGAGTGGATTATCATAAAAAAAGCGATCACCGGCAAGACTGATGCCATCCAGTGCGCCATTGTACAGACTGCGTTCCAGTACATCCAGAAATTTTGCATCACCGGTGAGCTGTGCCATTCGCTGATTCCAGAATACCATGCCCACGCTGGCGCAGGTTTCGCAATAAGCCTGCTCGTTAGGCAGATCATAATCCACAGAAAAGCCTTCATTGCTTCCCGCCGATCCGATACCGCCTGTGATATACATATTACGTTCTACCACATCCTGCCATACTTTTTGCATGGCGCCCATATACTTGTTGTTGCCTGTTAGTGCAGCTACATCTGCCGCTCCGCTATAGAGATACATGGCTCTTACAGCATGACCCGTTATTTCTGTCTGCTCTTCTACCGGTTTCAGATCCTGCCAGTAAGCCGGTGTGAGCCAGGTGCTCTGATAAGGAAACTGATGCCCCCGCTGTTCAAGGTACCATTGCGCCAGTTTCAGATACCGGTCAGTACCCGTAACGCGATATAATTTTACCAGGGCCAGTTCAATTTCTTCATGTCCGCTGATCCAGCGCCGGTTGGGTATTCTGAAAGTAGTGTCAATATGATCGGCCAGCCGGATGGCTACATCCAGCAATTTGCGTTTGCCGGTGACCTGGTAGTAAGCCACAGCAGCTTCAAACAAATGACCCGCGTTATAGTCTTCATGTTTTTCTACATCAGTCCAGCGTTTATCAATACCGCGGAGTGAATAGTAGGTATTCAGATATCCATCAGGCATTTGTGCCGCTGCAATCTTATCAATCCATTCATCTGCTTTGGCTTCCAGTTTTACATCAGGATGAGTTTTAAGTGCATAGGCCATTGCTTCAAGCGCTTTGTACACATCGCTGTCGTCGTAATAGATACCTTCATGTTTTTCGCCCTGTGCGCGTGCTACTTTTTCAAAGTTGCGGATTCGCGGTGTACGTACTTCTGTCTGATAGATACAGGCAGACATGGTAACGGTAGCTACTTTGTCGATCTTGGGCCTCCAGAATGAATCGGTGATATTAACCTGTTCGAAACTGACCGGTTCAAACTGCTGACGGGCCTGTGCAGCCAGTTTTACTGCCGGTGCAGCTATTAGCATAGCCAGAAGCGTTTGAGATATCTTTAGCATCGACGATGTATATTTTATTCTAAAAAACAATGCTCATATTACCTGGAAGCCATACGCGTATGGATCATCATCCGGATCTATCCAGATATTATTGTATCCGTATACACGTGCCCAGCCTTCAATAGATGGGCGAATGGCAGGGCGGCCCGCAACGGTGGTTTCAGCGGCAATACGGCCAGTGAATTTACTGCCAATAATGCTTTCATGCACAAATGCGTCGCCGGGTTTCAGCAGACCTTTGGCATACCATTGGGCCATCCTTGCACTGGTACCTGTACCACAGGGAGACCGGTCGATTGCCTTATCACCATAAAACACCGCATTACGCGCTGTGCTGCTGGCATCCAGAACAGCAC
>JAGODE010000087.1 GCA_017998385.1 Chitinophagaceae bacterium
GTATTAGGGTCTACCTTATGCAAAGGAGGATAGCCCAGTTGCTCCTGCACCCTTTCAATAATTGACTTTGTCATAGTTTTTTTTATATCTGTTTAAAAAACTATGCCACAGTCATTCTGACAGCAGGTACCACTATTCCTGTTTATCTTTGCGCCATGCATTATGTATCTGTCGAAAATCTGACCAAGAGCTATGGTATTCAACCTCTTTTCAGCAATATTTCCTTTCATATATCCGAAGGCGATAAAATAGCCCTCGTAGCCCGCAATGGATCGGGCAAATCGACCCTTATGAAGATCCTGGCCGGCCGGGAGACTCCCGACGAGGGTAAAGTGTGGATCAATAAAGATGTGGATGTGGTGCTATTTGAACAGGACCCCGTATTTGAAGAGCACCGTTCTGTTTTGGATAACATTTTTTTCCATAATCACCCGGTTATCAAAGCGATTCGTGAATATGAACAGGCTGCCGAAGAAGATAATATGGAACAGCTTACCGCTGCCATTATAAAGATGGATGAACTTGGCGCCTGGGATTTTGATACCAAGGTGAAACAGATTCTCGGCAAACTCAATATCCATCAGTTGCAGCAAACCGTGGGTACGCTAAGCGGTGGGCAACGTAAACGTGTGGCGCTGGCAAAAACGCTGATTGATATCGGATTTGAGCACAAACATGTACTGTTAATTATGGACGAGCCTACCAACCACCTTGATGTAGAAATGGTGGAATGGCTTGAACACTATCTGGATAAAGAAAATGTAACCTTGCTGCTGGTATCGCATGATCGTTATTTCCTGGAAACGGTGTGTGATGAAATCTGGGAAATGGACCGGAGTAACCTCTATGTTTATAAAGGCGATTATGAAAACTACCTGGAGAAAAAAGCTGCCCGTCAGGAACAGGAAGTAGCCAGTGTTGATAAGGCGCGCAATCTTTACCGGCGGGAGCTCGAGTGGATGCGTAAACAACCGAAGGCCCGTACTACCAAATCAAAAAGCAGACAGGATAATTTTTATGATGTAGAGAAAAAAGCCAAACAGAAACTGGGTGAAGAGCAACTGGAACTACAAATGAAAATGAGCCGCCTGGGTGGTAAGGTGGTGGAGATGAAAAAAGTCTACAAGCAATACGGAGATAAAATTATTCTAAAGGGCTTTGATTATACTTTTTCGAAAGGCGAACGGGTGGGCATTGTAGGAAAAAACGGGGCCGGCAAATCTACTTTTATTCAGCTGGTACAACAGCTGGAAGCGCCCGACAGTGGAAAAATCAACATAGGAGATACGGTTGTATTTGGACATTATTCGCAACAGGGCCTTGTGATAAAAGAAGATATGCGGGTGATTGAGTATGTAAAAGATATCGCCGAAAATTTTCCGCTCGCCAGTGGAGGCTCCCTAAGTGCTGCCCAGTTTCTTCAATTGTTTCTTTTTGACCCCGACAAGCAGTACACTTATATTTCCAAACTAAGTGGTGGCGAAAAAAGGCGGCTGCACCTGCTTTCCATCCTTTTCCGCAATCCCAATTTCCTGGTACTGGATGAGCCTACCAATGACCTGGATCTGCCCACGCTCAGTGTACTGGAGAATTTTCTCAGCGAGTTTCAGGGATGCCTGCTTATTGTATCGCATGACCGGTATTTTATGGACCGGCTGGTAGACCACCTGCTGGTATTTGAAGGGAATGGACAAATCCGTGATTTTCCCGGCAATTATTCGCAGTACCGGATCTGGCAAAAAGAACAGGAGAGTGTAACAGATACCCCCGTTCAGTCTGTGGCCGGCACGACCGGCAATATGGCTTCTTCCGAAACGCCCGCAGCCGTTCGCCGAATGAGTTTTAAGGAAAAAAGGGAATTCGAAATCCTTGAAAAAGAAATGGCTGACCTCAGTAAAGAAAAAGAAGCCATTACGGCACGCCTCAATGACAGCAGCGCGCCGTACGAAGAGTTGCAGCAGCTTTCGGTACGCATTGGAGAAGTGACCAGACTGCTTGACGAAAAAGAAATGCGCTGGCTTGAGTTGAGTGAACTACTATAAACTGGGTATTGACTGAACGATATAACTGTAGCTATTTTGCAGCAATCATTTCAGCCATGCGTCCTTTTTTTCTGTTTCTTGGTTTACTGATCACGGCTATTGCCAATAGTCAGATAGTGAATATTGAAAGTTCACGCATTCAATCAGACACTACAGGCTGGGCCGGTTCCGGCGGAGCCTCCTTTTCACTTGCGCAGAATACACAACAGATAACCGCCGCCAGTGTGGAGGCTCATTTGCAATACAAAACACAAAAAGATCTTTGGCTCATCCTGGGTGACTATGGTTTTTTGAAAGGAGGTGCTGAAAAATTCCTGGCCAATAGTTTCGCTCACGTGCGTTATAACCGGAAGCTCAACAAATGGTTACGCTGGGAAGCTTTTGCACAGGTACAAAGTAATCATATCACCCAGATCAGGTCAAGGTACCTGACAGGCACAGGTCCGCGTTTTAAACTAATGTCTTATAAAAAATTCAGGCTTTATGCAGCTTCCCTTATGATGTATGAGCATGAAACAGAACGAATCAAACCCGTTGTTAAACATAATAATCTGCGCAGCAGTTCTTATATATCCTTTACCTTTCTGCCGGCAGAAAATATTGAACTGATCAGTACCACCTTTTTTCAACCGCTTTATAATAATCTGAGCGACCGGCGCTGGTTTAACCAGTCGGTACTGCGTGTGAAAGCAAATACCCATTTTTCGCTCTACATAAAATGGAATTATCTCTACGACCGAAAGCCTGCCGGTACTGCTCCTAAAACCACTTACCAGCTGATCAGCGGCTTTTCGTTGGAATTTTAACAACCGGCTGCCAGCTATATCTCTTTTACTTTCAATCCTTTATTTTTTATCCACCAATCGTAAAAGTTCGATGTGAACAAAATAGATGGGTAAAAGATTGCACACACCCTCAACTTGAGTTAGTTTAGCACTGTATTAGCACTATGTCCAATACCTGCGGCGGGCTAATCCAATCTCCTCTACTTACACCAATTTCCTTTTTATTATTTTTTAGTATCTGAATTATTCGGACAGATACCACCTATCAGCCAATTTCCTGCGATAAAACAGTTCCAATCTCCTATTGAATTGTGTTAACTGAAAATTGTACCCATGAGCAGGAGTTATTTACCAGATCAGGTCCTTACCGACCGTCTTTTAATGAGCGACACAGAAGCGTTTGAAGAATTATATCGCCGCTACTGGCACAGCCTTTACAGCTATAGTAATAAAAAACTGTATTCTTCAGACGATGCGCGCCGTATTGTGCGTGATATATTTATACAACTGTGGGAAAAAAGGCATTTACTGCCCGTTGATTTTTCCATTTCAGAATACCTCTATACCGAAATTCGTAACGCTGTGGTAATCTGCCTCAACGAAAAACTGAATGTGGAATCGATCAATGAAATGATTGAGCGTGAAGTAGCCTATGGTTTTTCTGTAGAAGCATTGCAGGCTGCACGCCAGCCCGTAATTCAGCATACTGCACAACCCCGTATCCGTCAGTCAGCCATTAAAAAGAATAATCCAAAATACTTTATTACACTGGCGCATCTTAAATGGTTGTTCCAGACTGTAACAGCAAAACTTTTGTAACCCGTATAACCCGAACCCTTAACCTTAAACCTAGTGTATGAAAACAGAAACTTTACATCGCAAGTTGGAGCGTTACATCTCCGGACAGGCCACACCGGCAGAAGTGCGTCAGATCCAGTCATGGCTCTCCTGCACTGCCAATCAAGCTGAATTACGCCCAGAAGAACGGTCAGCCATGGAAATGGATATTCTTCAGGAGATTCAGGCCTACACTGCGTATCCATTGTTTTATCCAAAAGAAGAAAAACCCTGGTGGCAGAAAATCACTGCCATGTTTTAATATAAAAAGAGCGAAGAAAATTCTTCGCTCTTTTTTATTCCTATTTACTTTATTCTGCTTAATACCCGCTCCACAATCATTTCCGGGCTTATTTGCTGCATACATCCCGCTTCTCCGTGCACGGGGCAGGGTTTATTACCAAATACGGAAGAAGGCCTGCAGGGCAAATCGGTTTGCACTGCCATGGCAGGGTCCTGGCCCCACCCATAAAAGCCCAGCCAGGGATGTGTACCGCCCCAAACGGATACAACGGGTACACCGTACATTGAGGCCAGGTGCATATTTGCCGAATCCATACTAATCAGTATATCCAGCCTGGCTATTACTGCCAGTTCTTCTGCAAATTCAAACCGGCCAGCCAGGTTTTGGATGTTATTACCTGATTGCTCCCAGTCCTGCATCAGTGCCGCTTCTTTCCGGCTTCCAAGTAGTAATATTTCTATATCTGTATGTGCGGCCAGTTGTTTCACCACCTCTTTCATCTTTGCTACCGGATACATCTTGGCTGCGTGCCGGGCAAATGGCGCAATCCCAATATAGGTGCGTTGGGGATTCAGTGAAAAAGGCAGTTTTGCCGCAGGTACAGGACTTAACCCTTCCGCTACATCAAGTCGCACAGGGTAGCCGAGTTGAGCAAATACAGCTGCATACCGCTCGAAACTGCCTGGCAATGGGCGCAACTGCTTATGATGCGGACGGGTCAGTGATTTTTTTTCTGCACGGCCTTTATCAATGTGCGCCTTATGGCGACCGGTCAGCAGTAACCCGAGTATACGCGTGCGTAGTACATAGTGCAGGTCGGCGATGGCATCGAAGGAAATTTCTTTGCTCAGCTTACGGCTTAGCTTCCACAGTCCACCCAGCCCTTTGTAAGTGGTGCGCGTATCTGCGCCATAAAACCGAAGCCGGTCAATGCCCGCAAAGAGCGGTGCCATAAAGGGATCTGAAACCATCGTGACCTGCAAATGGGGGTACTGCGCCAGCAAGAGACGAAGTACCGGCACCGTCATAGCCACATCACCCAGTGCAGAAAACCGAAAAACAAGTATATGTTTCCGCTCAGTCATTATTTGCGGTTCTGGTAAAGAACAGGATTGAGACTTTCATCGTTGTACATCTTCATCTGCTTATATACTTTCATATACTTACGACCTGCTTCAATATCTGCCAGCAACTGACTGATAGCTGTAGATAAATCTGTACGTTGAGTGAGCAATGTATCCAGTTTGCCCTGGCAATTCAACCGGTGTTCGGGCGAAGCATCGGGGCGGGTAGCTTCGATCTGCATGTGATAGATCTTGAGCTCAAGGATAGAGAGCCTGTCTATGGCCCAGGCGGGAGTTTCTGTATTGATTGTAGCCCCTGTAGCCGGCGTAACAGCAGCATATTGCTGCAAAAACCAGCTGTCGATATATTCTACCAGGTCTGTACGCTGCTGATTGGAGGCATCGATACGACGTTTGATCTGTAATGCTGTTACAGGGTCAATCGCCGGATCGCGGATGATATCTTCCAGATGCCATTGTACGGTATCGATCCAGTTTTTATTATACAGAAGAAATTCGATAGTACCTTTTTCGTAAGGTACAGAAGCTACCGTATCTACTGAATCAGTGATATGATAGTTGGAAATACTTTCCTGAAAAATAGAAATGGCCTTTTCGATCTGCATGCCGCAAAATTAAGAGAAATAGTCCAAGAGAAGGTGAAAGGTATAAGGGGGAAGGTTAAGGGTGTAAGTAATCGATTAGCACATCAGCACACTGGCATAATAGCGCATTTTTCTCCCAATCATTCTTCCACGTAATTCAGGTCTTTATGAAAAGTTTCTTCGGTAAAATAAGCTGCCACGAGGGTGACGGCCATTACAAGAACGCCGGTTAGGATACCGCTTTGGGTGATACTCCAGCCCCAGCCTTTCTGAAATACATCGAGAAAAAGCATATTGATCAATGGCAGTGCCCCACGTACCATATTGGGAATAGTGGTAGCCGCCGTAGCCCGCAGATTGGTTCCAAACTGCTCTGCGCCCATGGTCACAAAAATGGCCCAGAATCCTGTGCTGAAGCCAAGTGCCGCACAGGCTATATACATAGTGGTATCGTTGTGTATAAACCCGCTGAAAAAGAATATACCCGAAAGAATTGTAAAGAGATAAAACAGGTAAAGCGCCTTTTTGCGGCTACGGAAATACTGGCTGACAAATCCAACCGCTATGTCGCCAACAGCAATTGCTGCATAGGCATACATGATTGCGCGGCCTGACTCAACGGCGTTTTCTCCATAGAAAGCAGTTGCAAAGCGGTTACTGAAATTAACCAATACACCTATCACAAACCAGGTAGGCAGTCCGATAAGAATAGCCAGAAAATATTTACGGAAACGCGTGGCATTGGTAAAAAACATAAGAAAATTGCCCCGCTGCACCTTTTGTTGCTGCTGTACATGCCTGAACATACCACTTTCTGCCACACCTACACGCAGGAGTAACAGGCCAATACCGAGTGCGCCGCCAATTTTATAACAAAGCCGCCAGTCCTGATTGGTGTATTTAAACGTGAAATAGGCAAATACCGCCCCAAACAAACCAATACCGGCAACGAGCGATGTGCCGATGCCACGTTTATTTTTAGGCAGCAGTTCACTTACCAGCGTAATGCCCGCCCCCAACTCACCTGCCAGACCAATGCCGGCTATAAAACGGGCATGTGCATATTGATCGGTATTTTGTACATAGCCGGTAAGAAAATTGGCAACGGAATAAAGGATAATAGAGCCAAAAAGCACACTAAGGCGTCCTTTCTTATCGCCCATAATACCCCAGAGAATGCCGCCAATAAGTAACCCTACCATTTGCCAGTTGATAATCTTGGCACTGGCCGCCAGTACCGCTTTACCGTCCTGCAGGTTTACGCCAAGTCCCTGCAAACTGGGCTCCCGTACAATGGTAAACAGCAGCAGGTCGTAGATATCTACAAAATAACCCAGTGCCGCCACTATCACGGCAATGTTGAAAACAGACTGGCTGGATTGTTTGGGATTGGCAAGCGACGACATAATGATCAGGGCTTAAGATCTGTATCGGCCGGAGGTGGTACTACCGGCTTTTTGGAAAAAAAGAGTTTATACAAGACCGGCAATGTTGTTACCACAACAATTATAATGGTGATAGCTTCAATATGATCTTTGAGGCTGAAACCAAACCTACGCTCTACCCAGGTCTGCAGGAAAAATCCGCCCAGCATCATACTGCATACCCAGGCCAGGCTACCGGCAATATTATAAAAAATAAAATGCGGACGCGACATCCGTACAATTCCCGCTACAATAGGTGCAAATGTGCGGATGATAGGCAGGAATTTTGCCAGAAAAACGGTTGCCTTTCCATACTCTTCATAAAACTCTTTGGCACGTATGAGGTGTTTCTTTTTGAAGATCCAGGTATCTCTGCGCTCGAATAGTAGCGGCCCGGTTTTATATCCAAACCAATAACCAACGATATTGCCCAATACAGAGGCGATAATAACCATTACTATAATGAGGATATGCCAGAAGCCAAAGGGGTGTTGTGTTTCAGGAGGCAGACCGGCAATTTCATTGACCAGGCGACCCATAAAGATACCGGCGGCAAAAAGCAGGGAATCGCCGGGAAGAAAGAAGCCTACAAAGAGGCCTGTCTCAGCAAAAACTACGAGAAGCAGGAAGTATAACCCGCCATTTTCAATAATCCATGTAATAAAGCGCTGGATTATACCACCAGCCTCAAGCAAATGAATCTGCAGAAAAGTTTCCATTCAGTAAAGTTGTGTTGAAATTATGCATTTTCGAGTTCTCCTTCCCATTTGCTCACCACACTTGTGGCCAGCGCGTTGCCCACTACATTGGTAGCCGTGCGGAACATATCGCAGAAATGGTCGATCGGTAGAATGAGGGCAATACCTTCGGGTGGTATCTTAAACATAGCACAGGTGGCAGTGACCACCACGAGCGATGCACGCGGTACACCGGCAATTCCCTTGCTGGTAAGCATGAGTACCACCAGCATGGTAAGTTGTGTGCCAATGTCCATCTGGATGCCATAGGCCTGTGCAATAGCCACACTGGCAAAGGTCATATACATCATACTGCCATCGAGATTAAAGGAATAACCAAGTGGCAGAATAAACGAAACAATTTTATTACGGCAGCCAAAACGCTCCAGTTCTTCCGTAAGTTTCGGAAAAACGGCTTCGCTGCTGGTTGTGCTGAAAGCGATGAGTAGTGGCTGGGCAATGCGACGCAGTAACTCCTGCAACCGGCGGCGGAGGATAAGGTAGCCCACACCGAGCAGTATCATCCATAGCAATGCAATACCAATCAGGAAATAAAGCAGGTATTGCCCGTAAAAACTAAATACACTCAATCCTTTTACGGCAATTACGGCTGCAATGGCGCCGAATACGCCAAGGGGTGCAAAATTCATGACATAGCCCACCATTTTCAGGATGATATGCGAAGCCACGTCAAGAGCTTTAATGATTGGTTTGGCATAATCGCCCAGGGCTGTGGTGCCGACGCCAAAGAAGATACTGAAGATCACGATCTGGAGTATCTCATTGGTGGCCATGGCTTCGAATATGCTTTTGGGGAAAACATGCTCCACAAATTTGCCCAGCGAAAACTCCTGTGTTTTGCCGATCAGGTCTTTAGCTCCATCTGTATCGGCATTACTGAGGTCGATAGCGGCCCCGGGCTGAAAGAAATTGACCAGTACCAGGCCCAGCAGCAGGCTCACCAGCGATGCGGTGACAAACCAGAGCAGGGCCTTACCTCCTACCCGGCCTACGGTTTTGAGATCGCCCAGTTTGGCAATACCTACTACCAGGGTACAGAATACGAGGGGGGCGATGATCATCTGCACCAGACGCAGAAAGATGGTAGTGAGGAGCTTAATGTTATCCGAGAACTTTTTTATGCCGGGCATCACAATTGCCCCTTTATTACCAGGCCTTACTACAGTCTGAATACGGGAAGCGTCTGATTTGGCTATTTCCAGCGCGTTAAAAGATGTCTCTTTCCCCTGAACAGCAATCAGTGTGCCTGCCGGAATGCTGTCACGTACCTTTTTATACTCTGCAGAATCTTTTACAAGCTGAACCGGAATCCAGGAGCTAACACCATTAGAAAACTTAATATGGATTGAGTCGAGCCCTATAGCATCTTTTGACGCCGTGTAAACGAGCGTTTTACCCTTCCCCCATTGGTTCATGAGATACCCGACACCAACCCCCAAAACCATTGAAAGCAGTATATATATAGTAAGCCTGTTTCCTTTTGACATAGTGACTTGTATAAAGAAGGCCGAAAATCGGAAAAAATATGCACTGGTAAAAACATTTAACCCTCAATAATGCCTGATATAAAAAGAAATAGGAGGCCAAATCAAATATTTCTTTATTTTACGAGCTTTATTGACTGCATTAAAAACGACAATTTACCAAACGTATGAGCTTATTTGTAAAGAAGCCATTGGACCAGATCATGGCACAGGCCGCTGATAATGAGAAGGGCCTGAAACGCACGTTGGGTGCGGGCAATCTGGTCGCTTTGGGCATTGGCGCCATTATTGGCGCAGGTCTATTTGTGCGCACGGCTGCCGCCTCGGCCGAAGCTGCTGGTCCCGCCGTTACACTCTCTTTTATAGTAGCCGCCATTGGTTGTGCCTTTGCCGGTCTTTGCTATGCAGAATTTGCCGCAATGATCCCCATCGCCGGTAGTGCCTACGCCTACTCGTATGTAACAATGGGTGAACTGATTGCCTGGATCATTGGCTGGGCTCTTATTATGGAATATGCGCTGGGTGCGGCTACCGTATCCATTGCCTGGAGTGAATACTTAAATAACTTGCTGGGGGGGCAAATTCCATATGAATGGTGCCACTCGCCTTTTGAGGCCCTTCACAAGGTTAGCGGCGATGCGGTAGCACAAATCACGGCTGCTGTGCCCGATCTGGCCAAAGGCGTTAAAGACGGAACCCTCATCCTCACCGATGATCAGTTTGCGGCACTGCCAGCAAATCTGACCAGCCTGGTAAGCATTACCAACGGTATCGTCAATGCGCCTGCCCTGGTAATCCTGCTGTTGCTCACCATGCTGCTGATCAAAGGCACACAGGAGAGTGCTTTTGTAAATGCCATTATCGTATTTGTGAAAGTTGCCATAGTGCTGCTGTTCATTGCGCTCGGCTGGAAATTTATCAATCCCGAAAACCATACTCCTTACCTGATTCCTGCCGGCACTCCTGGTCACGAGGGTGTGTTTAAGCACGGATGGGGCGGTGTACTGGGTGGTGCTGCCATCGTATTCTTTGCCTTCATCGGCTTCGATGCTGTATCTACTGCCGCCCAGGAAGCTAAAAATCCGAAACGCGATATGCCAATCGGTATCCTGGGTTCACTGGTTGTATGTACAATTCTTTATATTCTTTTTGGCCACGTACTCACAGGCGTAGCCAACTACACCGAGTTCAAAACAGCGGGTAAGGAAGCCAGCGTGGCTTATGCTATTCAAACCTATATGACAGGTTATGGCTGGCTGGCCACTGCGGTTACGGTTGCCATCCTGGCCGGTTTCTCCTCGGTGATACTGGTGATGCTGATGGGACAAAGCCGTATTTTCTATACTATGAGTAATGATGGCCTGATTCCCAAAGCCTTTGGCGATCTGCATCCCAAATACAAAACACCTTATAAAGCCAACTGGATCCTGTTTGTATTTGTAGGCCTGTTTGCAGCGTTCGTACCCGGCCACGTGGCAGGTGACCTGACCTCATTTGGTACACTCTTCGCCTTTGTGCTGGTGAGTGCAGGGGTATGGATCATGCGCAAAAAAGCACCCAATATTGAACGTCCTTTCAGAACACCGCTTGTACCCATCGTGTCTACACTCGGCGTGCTGGTGTGCCTGGGCATGATCATAGCCCTCGACGCGCAAACGCTGAAAGTAGCCTTTATCTGGATGGCCATCGGCCTGGTTGTCTACTTCCTGTACAGCAAAAACAGAAGTAAACTACGGAGCCCGGGTGAGATTCTCCCCAAGGCGTCTGACTTTGAAAAAAAGTAATTAGCCGATAAAAAATGGGAAACCGCTCTCCGGAGCGGTTTTCTTTTTGTGGTATTGCCCTAAATTTGCACTCCGTTGATCCGACACCAACGGTTGTTATTATCAAATCATTTTAATGCTCAGTCTGAATGGGACGGATTTTTGAAGTACGTAAAGCCAGCATGTTTGCCCGCTGGGATCGCATGGCAAAACAGTTTACCCGTATTGGTAAAGAAATCGCAATAGCGGTAAAAGCCGGAGGTCCCGACCCGCATACCAATGCTGCGCTTCGCCGCTGTATGCAAAACGCCAAAAGCGTGAATATGCCCAAAGACCGTGTAGAGGCCGCTATTAAACGCGCCCTGGGCAAGGAAATGGACAATTTTGATGAAATCCTTTATGAAGGATACGGACCGCATGGTGTGGCCATACTGGTAGAAACAGCTACCGACAATCACGTACGGACCGTAGCCAACGTAAAATCACACTTCAACAAAGGAGGCGGCGCGCTGGGCAACAGCGGCAGCGTGGCTTTTCAGTTCAAAAAAATGGGTGTATTCAAACTCAACCCGGAAGGCCTCAGCATCGATGACCTGGAACTGGAACTGATCGATTTTGGTCTCGAAGAAATGGGAGAAAGCACGGGTGAAAATGGCGAACCTGTGCTGGTATTGCGTGTAGGTTTTACAGACTTTGGCAATATGCAAAAGGCACTGGAAGAAAAAAACATCACTCCACTGAGTGCAGAGGTAGAATGGATCCCCTCCACCACTGTACCCGTGTCAGACGCCCAGGCAGAAGATGTGAGCAAACTGATTGAGCGCCTCGAGCAGGATGATGATGTACAAAAGGTGTTTCATAACATGGGATAATATCCCCACCTGTTAGCTATAATATTTTTTAAAAGGGCCAGCTTAATTAAGCAGGCCCTTTTAACTTTCGCTCCCCTCCTTATACCCTCAGCCCTTATCCTTTTTCCTTACAAAACGCCTTATTAACTTGCAGCATGAACCTGACTGGTCCTCTTGTAATATTTGACGGTGTTTGCAACTACTGCAACAGCATGGTCAACTTTGCCATCCGTAATGACAAAAAGGGTATTTTGAAATTCACTCCTTTTCAGGGCGAAACGACTGATAAGCTGCGCGAGCAGTTTGGGATTGGTGCCGATATTGATAGTGTGCTGCTAATCGACAAAGGGAAATTATACAGCGGTTCTACTGCCGCCATTCGCATAGCGCGTTATCTTAACTGGCCTGCACGTGCCTTATATGCTTTCATAATCATCCCTGCTTTTATCCGCAATCCATTCTATGCATGGGTGGCCCGTAACCGTTATAAATGGTTTGGGAAAAAAGAGAGTTGTATGGTGCCTTCTGCAGAAGTACGCCAGCGTTTCTTACCGTAAACAGCAGTTATTATTCAGCCATCATCTGTTTGATCACAGCTTCAATTTCTTCTGTATTGGGTTTACTGAAGTAATCACCATCGCTGCCATAAGCGGGCCGGTGTGCTTTACCGGTGATGGTACGGGGAGCAACATCGAGATAACGGTATCCGCCCTGTTCTTCCATAACCTTGTTGAACATATAAGCCGCTGCGCCACCGGGCACGTCTTCGTCTATGAAAACGATGCGGTTAGTCTTTTTGAGCGATTCCAGGATCCGGTGTTCGCGGTCAAATGGCAACAGGGTTTGCACATCCACAATTTCACATTCAATACCCTGCGCAGCCAGCGATGTGGCTGCTTCCTGTATGATGCGCAGCATTGAACCATACGATACAATAGTGACATCTCCACCTTCGCGTATCACTTCCGGAATACCGAGAGGCACCGTCATTTCCAGCAGGTTGGCCGGCAATTTTTCTTTGAGGCGATAGCCATTGAGGCATTCAATAACAAGTGCAGGATCATTTCCTTTCAACAAGGTATTGTACATACCTGCAGCCTGCACCATATTGCGCGGCACACATACATACATCCCACGGAGTGAGTTGACGATCATGCCCATGGGCGATCCGCTATGCCAGATGCCTTCGAGGCGGTGTCCGCGTGTGCGTACAATCAGCGGACAACTTTGCTGCCCATAAGTGCGGTAATGAAGTGTAGATACATCATCGCTCAGCGGTTGCAATCCATAGAGCAGGTAATCGAGGTATTGAATTTCGGCAATAGGGCGCAGGCCTCGCAATGCCAGACCAATCCCCTGACCCATAATGGTGAGTTCGCGAATGCCTGTATCGAATATGCGGTCTACCCCATGTCTTACCTGGAGGCCGCTGAAGCCCTGGTTTACATCACCAATTTGTCCGAGGTCTTCCCCAAATGCCAGCACACGCGGGTTATGAGCAAACAGTGTATCAAAATACTTATTGAGTACCTCATATCCGTTTACCTGCTGTACATCGCCGGCAAACTGAGGCTTTACTTCTGCCACTTTGAGCGCACTGCGGGGCCCTTCGTTATACAGATGTGAGCTGTAGAGTTCTTTGTTAAGTTCCAGCAATTCGCTGTAATACGCCTTCACCGGTTGTACCTGTTCGGCTCTGCCGCCGGCAGCTATGGCATGATACAGGGTTTTCATCACATCGCGGCGCAACGGCTCCTTATTGGTTTGCAGTTGCGTGATCATGCGACGGATCACTGCACCCTGCTCCGGAGCAAGTGCATCTGCCAGAGGTTGGAGCAGCGCTACAGTTTTGCTTACCTGTTGCAGGATGGGTTGCAGGTAGGTTTCCCAGGCCCTGTCTTTGCTTTCTTTTACTTCTTTTTTGGCTTCGCGTTCGGCTTCTTCAATTTCGTCTTCGCTGGCCAGCGCATTTTCAAGGAGCCATTCGCGCATTTTTTTCAACCCATCCCACTCGCGCTCCCAGGCCAGGCGTTCCTGTGTTTTGTATCGTTCATGGCTACCGGAGGTGGAGTGCCCTTGCGGCTGCGTGATTTCTTCTACATGAAAAAGTACAGGTGTATGTGTTTCCCGTGCGAGCCTGATGCCTTCATCAAACACTTCGCACATGCCGGCATAATCCCAGCCTTTTACTTTAAAAATATTCAGTCCATTGGTACCTTCTTCCTTTTGCATTCCAGAGAGGGCTGTTGAGATAGAACCTTTGGTAGTCTGATATTTTTTGGGAACCGAAATACCGTAACCATCATCCCATACAAAGATGGCCAGCGGTACCTGCAGCACACCGGCTGCGTTTACCGTTTCCCAAAAATGTCCTTCGGATGTGGAGGCATCGCCAATGGTACAAAAGCATACTTCGTTGCCATTGTCGGATAAATGAGTATAAGACTGTAATTGTTGTACGCGTCTGAATACCCGCGATGCGAGCGCGAGGCCCAGCGAGCGCGGCATCTGAGCGGCTGTAGGAGCCATATCGCTGGCAGTATTGAGGCGGTTGGCCAGATCGAGCCACTCCCCCTCTTTATTGGTCAATGGCGTGCAGAAGTGCGACACCATCTGACGGCCGGCATTATTAGGGTCATGCTCAATATCCGGGTCAGCATATAATTGGGCAAAAAAGTCCTGAACTCCTGACTGACCGATCGCGAAATGAAAGGTCTGATCGCGGTAATAACCGCTGCGGAAGTCGCCCGGCCTGAAGAATTTGGCCATCGCCACCTGGGCAATTTCCTTTCCGTCACCAAAAATGCCGAACTTGGCTTTACCAGTCAGCACTTCTTTTCGGGCCAGCAGGCTGGCTTCCCGGCTGATGCACGCTATCTTGTAGTCATTCAGCACTTCCTCGCGGAACCGGTCATAAGACAACTTGGCTTCAGCAGGCATCGTTAATGGAGTTGCATTTTCCATGGGGCAAAAATAAGGGAGAATGCCCCCACAAAAACCCCTTGCAGCACATTGTTTACCAACAGTCAATCCCCTTTTGAAGACCTCCTTTTTGCCGTCTCCAAAAAAAGTGTCAAAACCCATGCAACCATTGCTTGCAAACTCCCATCTTTTCCACTACTTTTGGAATCCTCAAAATTTTGAGTATGAAGCATCTGCTTACCCTATCCATCCTGCTGACCTGCTTTGCGGCGGCTTTTGGTCAAACTCAGACTACCCCTGCCGTACAGGCAGCCAGTGCAGCCGAAGTGCTGAAACTGAAAGAGGTAGAACATGATTTTGGTCAAATACCCCAGGGCAAACCGGTTTATTACAATTTTGAGATTGTAAACACTGGCAGCACCCCCTTAAAGCTTGATGATGTACACGCCAGCTGTGGCTGTACCACTCCCGAGTGGAGTCGCGAAGCGATTGCTCCCGGCGCCACTGCCATTATCAAAGTAGGCTATAATTCGGCTGCAGAGGGCTATTTTGCCAAACCCATTACCATCACTTACAATACCACACAAACAAGACAACTCACCATTAAAGGCACTGTCTGGAGAGCTCCTGAAGGCGCAGCTCCTGCCAATGCCAGCGTTCAGTTCTTAAAAAAACAAACACTTTAAAAATACAATCATGAAAAAACTGTTTACAATTACCACCGCCCTGTTTCTGAGTGTTGCTGTAATGGCTCAGACCAAAGTTGATGATGTCGCTAAATTCAATACAGAAAATCACAGCTTTGGCAAGATCAAACAAGGTGTACCGGTTACTTATAATTTCGAAATCAAAAATATCAGCGATAAGCCCCTGGTTGTTGAAAATGCTTCTGCCAGCTGTGGTTGTACTGTTCCCGAAAAACCTGAACAGCCTATCGCTCCCGGTAAATCAGCCAACCTGAAAGTAGTTTATAATGCTGCGGTTGCCGGTCCAATCAATAAAGAAGTATATGTAAAATTTGCAGGTATTGATGTTCAGAAAGTACTGCACATCACTGGCGAAGTAGTAGCTGAGCAACAGACACAACAGGCACAGCCCACCAAATCTACTCCGATCAAACCTCTTCCTTCGAAAGGAAATTAACAGGATTGCCGTCTCCGGCATTTAACCGGATTAAACCATTAAAAGCCATTTGCTTCACCGCAAATGGCTTTTTTGTGTCCCTAACCCCGCCCCCTGCAGTTCTTTGCGGATGAGGAATTTTAGCCGCTACTGCCTGCACATAGTGTACCC
>JAGODE010000088.1 GCA_017998385.1 Chitinophagaceae bacterium
AGGCTATATAGTCAGCATATCCTTTGAGATGGGAGAGTACGGTCCGGTTCCAGTCGGGCGTGCCACTGCTCCAGGTGCTGAGGCCGCAGACGGTGAGTTTAATCGAAGGGTCGACCCATTTCATCAGTTTGGCTGCTTCCAGGGCGTATTTGCCATAGTCATCGGCATTCCTGGCACCCATTTGCCACCAGCCATCCATCTCATTGCCCAGGCTCCAGTATTTTACTTTATAAGGGGCGATGCGTCCATTCCCGGCACGCAGATTAGCGTAATATGTGCCTGTGTCGCTATTGCAATATTCCACCCAGTTGCGTGCATCATCGAGGGTACCGGTACCGAGGTTTACCGGAATATAAGGCTGCGCTCCCATACGTTCGGCATAACGCAGAAACTCATCGGTACCCACCTGGTTCGTTTCAATAGTATTCCAGGCCAGTTCTTTTTTGCGGGGGCGGTTGGCGGCGGGACCAATTCCATCCATCCAGTTGTAACCTGATACAAAGTTTCCGCCGGGCCATCGCAGTATAGAGGTGTTGAGTTCCTTTGCCGCCTGCAGTACATCTTTACGAAAGCCGTACTGATCGGCCTGCGACGAAGAGGGATCATATATGCCGCCATAAATACAACGGCCCAGGTGCTCGGTAAAATTTCCGTAAAGCAGTGAGTCGATCGTGCCGGTTGTACGTTCGGTATCCACTTTGATACGTCCCTTCAGCGTCTGTGCGGGCAAGACTACGGAGTATAGAATACTCCCCACAATAAAAGCAATATATTTCTTCATGTTCTTTTGAATAAAATGATCGGGTGCTGTTAATTCCTGTATCTGGCGCGTCTTTTTCTTTACGCAATACCTGTCAGACACTGCTACCAGAATTTGGCATACAGTGCTCCGATTATCAGCAGAGTTATTACAATCATCGCGATGGTGGGTGCTGAAAGCCGCTGCATTTCTTTATCGTGAACAAAGGCTTTTGGATTGACTTTAGGTCCTGCCAGGCTAAGGGCTACCATTACAGCTACCGTTATAAAGAACGACCATCCCATGTTGATCAGGAAGGGGATTTCGACAACTGTGTGTACCACGCCATCGGCCATTTTCTGGTATTCAAAAGCGGTATACAGCCATGTTTCTTTCCCAAAAATGCCCACAGCGTAATTGTTGAAGAAGACCGACAGACCAAAGCCGGTGATCAGCCCAACAATAGCTGCTGTACCGGTAGTTCTTTTCCAGAACATCCCCAGCAGAAACATCGCAAAAACTCCGGGGCTTATAAAGCCGGTATATTTTTGAATGAATGTAAAGCCGCCTTCGCCACCAATACCCAACAAATCTTTCCAGGTAAACAGGAGTGAAAGGACGATGGCCGCGAGGATAACAATCCGCCCCATCCATACCTGTTTCTTTTCGGAAGCATCGGTATTGATATATTTTTTATAAATATCCAGGGTGTAAATGGTCGAGATGCTGTTGAGTTTACCGGCCAGCGAAGCCACGATTGCCGCAGTGAGTGCCGCAATAGATAACCCTTTCAGACCTGCGGGAAGAAAGCCCAGGATGGCAGAATAGGCCCCGTCTTTTCCGCCACTGAATCCTTCGAGATGTCCGTTTTTATACAGTACATAAGCCGCGATACCCGGCAGCATCACGATCACGGGCATCAGCAGTTTCAGGAAGCCGGCAAACAGGATTCCGGTACGGGCTGTTTGCAGGTCAGCACCCAGTGCCCGCTGGGTGATATACTGGTTACATCCCCAATAGTTCAGATTTACGATCCACTGACCGGCAAAATACATGGCGATGCCGGGTAGTACCACATATTTCTGTATTTCGAGATTCATTGGAGTGTTTATGACGGCCGTTGTCTCCGCGGGTTTCTGCAGAATCATTTTAAAATGATCGGGTGCATCTTTTATCAGCATTTTAAATCCCGCAATGGCATCTCTGCCCACACCAAATTTTTCTCCTACAATAGTAAGTGCGAGATAGGTGGTCGCCAGACCGCCAATGATGAGTATGGCTACCTGTATTACATCGGTATAGCCTATCACCTTCATGCCGCCCAGGGTAATGATAAGCGCAAATACGGCTAAACCTACCATGATGAAATGGAGATATTCTCCGCCAACCAGTCCATTGATGGCTACAGCTCCGAGATAGAGGATCGAAGTCAGGTTAACGAAGACGTATAAGAACAGCCAGAATACCGCCATGATGAGTGCCACGGTGCCGTTGTATCGCCGCGTGAGAAATTGCGGCATCGTGAATATCTTATTCTTGAGATATACCGGAATGAACCAGACGGCAATGATGATCAGTGCCACCGCTGCGATCCATTCGTAGGCGGCAACTGCAATGCCTACAAAGAAACCTTCACCGCTCATTCCGATGAATTGTTCTGCAGAAATATTGGAAGCGATCAGTGATGCACCAATAGCCCACCAGGTGAGCGATCCTTCGGCCAGGAAGTAATCTTTTGTGCTGGTGCTGGCTGCTTTTTTCCGCTTATAGACCCAATACCCGTAAGCAGATACCAGTACGATGTAGAGAACGAAAACAACATAATCGGAAAGGGCGAGTGTACCATTCATAGACAATTTGTTTTGCAGTAATAGCGTGGGGTTTATTTATAACAGGCTTCGTTCCATCGCAATTCATTTTTCAACTGGCGCAGTTGTGTTTGATTATCGATCAGCACATATTCAATACCGGCGAGTGCAGCAAAATCTTCGAGATAGCCGGCATGTAAATTCTGGCTATAGCAGGTGTGGTGAGCACCGCCTGCATAAATCCAGGCCGCAAGCGCGGTGTGCATGTTGGGATGCGGTTTCCACAATACCCTTGCTACAGGCAGTTTGGGCAGATCTCTCTGCGGAGAAACGGCGGTTACCTCATTTACCAGTAAGCGAAAGCGGTTGCCCATATCCACCATTGATGCATTGAGGGCTGTGCCGCCGGCTACATTGAACACCAGGCGAACAGGGTCGGCTTTGCCACCGATACCAAGGGGATGTATTTCGCAGGAGGGTTTGCCATCAGCAATGCTGGCGCAGATTTCGAGCATATGCGAGCCGAGTACCATTTCATTGTTAGGTTCGAAATGATAGGTATAATCCTCCATGAAAGAGTTGCCGCCGGGTAATCCTGTAGCCATTGTCTTCATGGCTCTTACAAGTGCCGCTGTTTTCCAGTCGCCCTCTCCGCTAAAACCATATCCATCTGCCATGAGGCGTTGTACGGCAAGACCGGGCAGTTGTTGCATGCCATGCAGGTCTTCGAAGGTATCTGAGAAACCTTTGAAGTTTCCGTCCTGCAAAAAATGACGTAAGCCTGCTTCGATCCGGGCTGCCTCGCGAAGTGAATCGTGGCGTTCACCACCTTTGCGGAGTACGCTCATGACATTGTAAAGATCTTCGTATTCCTGTACCAGTGTATCCGTTTCCCGGTCACTTACTTCGCCGATTACTTTTACCAGGTCGCCGATGCCGTAAGTGTTGACAGAATAGCCAAACTTCATCTCTGCTTCCACTTTGTCGCCTTCTGTCACGGCCACATAGCGCATATTATCGCCAAAGCGGGCAAACCGGGCACCCTGCCAGTCGTGCCAGGCGGCAGCTACGCGTGACCATTCACCGATCTGGCGGATCAGCTTTTCGTCCTGCCAGTAACCGACCACTACTTTGCGGTCAATACGCATACGCGAGGTCATGAACCCAAATTCACGATCACCATGTGCGGCCTGGTTTAAGTTCATAAAATCCATATCAATCTCGCCCCAGGGTATATCGCGGTTAAACTGTGTATGCAGGTGCAGCAGGGGCTTGTGCAGAATTTTCAACCCGCCAATCCACATTTTGGCAGGAGAGAAAGTGTGCATCCAGGTAATAATACCAATACAGTTTTCGGCATTATTGGCTTCTTTACAAATACCTGTTATTTCTTCACTGCTTTTAACAACGGGTTTGAAAACAATCTTTACCGGTATTAAGGGTGCTTCATCGAGACCAAGGGCGATCTGCTGTGAGTGGGTTGCTACCTGGCGCAATGTCTCTTCGCCGTAGAGATGCTGGCTGCCGGTGATAAACCAAAGTTCCTGTTCGTTAAAATGTTTCATATGTGCTGATTGGTTATAGTCAAAATAGAACGATCAAATGATAAATAGTGGGAGAGCAGAAGCCGGCCATCGGAAACTGTCTGATTCCTTTTTCCGGTTTGGTAAACTCCCTTTCGTTTATTGATTAGTTGTACTAAATCTGTACACGGTTGTCTGGCGATAGGTTTCTCCTGGTTTTAAAATGGTTGTTGGAAAAGAGGGCTGGTTGGGGCTATCCGGATAATGTTGTGTTTCGAGACAAAGAGCTGCATGCCGGATGTATTTTTCGCCATTCCTGGTTTGGATTAGTGAACCATCGAGAAAATTGCCGGAATAGAATTGTATACCGGGTTCGGTAGTCCAGACTTCCATCACACGGCCGCTTGCTGTATCAGACAATTCGGCTATTTTTTCCAGGCCTGTTCCCTTTCTGTTCAATACCCAGTTGTGATCGTAGCCGCCTTTTACGCCGGCAATATCCTGGCCAATGGGTTTGCGTGTTGTAAAATCCATTGGGGTACCTTTTACCGGCGGCAGTTCGCCGGTGGGAATAAGTTTATCATTTACCATCGTATATCTGTCAGCATTGAGCATCAGGAAATGATGGAGTATGGTGGGCTGTTTTCCGGCAGATAAATTGAAGTAGGCATGATTGGTCAGGTTCACCGGTGTGGCCTTGTCTGTGGTGGCTGTATAGTCGATCTTCAGTTCATTGGCAGCAGTGAGTGTATAGATTACATTGATCATGAGATTACCGGGATAACCTTCTTCGCCATCCCTGCTCAGGTAGCTGAGCTGAAGACTGCTGTCGCCCGTCAGCTTTTCTGCTTTCCAAACAACTTTGTCGTATCCTTTGATGCCGCCATGCAGACTATTGCCATTATCGTTTGCGGATAGCGTATACGTTTTTCCATCCAGTGTAAAGGATGCATTGGCAATACGGTTTCCATAGCGGCCTATGAGTGCGCCAAAATAAGGATTACCCTTTTGGAGGTATCCGTCGAGACTGCTAAAACTCAGTACCACATTGCCCTTATTGCCGTTTTTGTCGGGCGTAACAATATCGGTAATGGTGCCGCCATAGTTGAGAATGCTGACCTGCATGCCTGAGGGATTGGTCAGGGTGTAGCGTTTGATCGTATCCGCGTTATGTATGCCATATACACTGTCTGTAATCGAAGAAACGGCCATACTCTTTTCTGTTTTTTTATTGTCAGCCTCCTGGCAGGCAGCCAGCACCAGTGAGGTGATCAGCGCGAGAGCGGTTATCTTTTTCATCAGCAATCGGTTTGTTTGAATGATGGAGCGAATCAGGTTTACAGGTTGGTTTTTTGCACAGATCTTATTGCTGTCCGTAATAGGAGTCTGGTCCGTGTTTACGTTCAAAATGTTTTTTAATCAGTGCTTCCTTCAATCGTGGCGCACCGGGATTGATCTGTTCAGTCAGATGAGCCATTTGTGCGATATTTTCCAGGACTGCGCTGTTGTAAACGGCTTTGGCCGCTGTTTTTCCCCAGGTAAAGGGTGCGTGATTGCCTACCAGTATCATCTCCACCTCTTCATAACGCAGGTTTCTTTCTTCAAGGCAACGAATGATCTGGAACCCGGTTTCATATTCGTAATTGCCCCGGATCATTTCATCATTCATCGGCGGCGCACAGGGAATATCTGTAGTGTTGTGATCGGCATGGGTGGTGCCAAACAGGGGGATATCCCGCTGGGCCTGCGACCACGCTGTTGCATAGAGGGAATGAGTATGGCATATGCCACCAATATTGGGCCATTGCCGGTAAAGCACGGCATGTGTTTTCGTATCAGAAGAAGGCCGCAGTGAGCCGTCAACCACTGTGCCTTCGAAATCAACTATCACCATTTTACCGGCCGACAGTTCATCGTATGGCACACCGCTTGGTTTAATGGCAAATACACCCAACTCACGGTCTGCAGCACTTACATTACCGAATGTATAAAGTACCAGCCCGAGTTTGGGCAGTTGCATATTGGCTTCAAAAGCCTGCTCCCTGATGTGGCGATAGCTATCCATGTTCAATAAACCTCCCTAGTTTTTTATAGTGAGCATATCTTTTCTGATACAGCGCTGTCTTGTTTTCGTCGGGGTAATAAGTTGTGTCAAAACCCTGTCCCATTGCTTCCATGGCTTTTTCCACACTGGGATAAATGCCTGCGGCAGTAGCGGCAAACATGGCGGCACCTGCTGCGCAGGTTTGTTCGCTTTTGTGAACGCGGATAGGCATATTCATTATATCGGCCATCGTCTGCATGATATACGGTGATTTTTTAGCAACACCACCCATACCGATCAATCCTTTAATAGCAATTCCCTGCTCTGTAAACCGGTCGGTGATGGCTTTGGCCCCAAAACAGGTGGCTTCTACAAGTGCTTTGAAAAGGCGGGGTGCGTCTGTTGCCAGGCTCAATCCCTGCAAAGCACCTTTGAGGAGTTGATTGGCATCGGGTGTGCGGCGTCCATTCAACCAGTCTACTGCGATCTCGTCTGTCTCCTGTAGGGGCAGGAGTGCCGCCGCCGCTGCTAATTCATCCATTATTTTATCGCTGATGCGTTCTTTCTCCTCTTCATCAGCGATCCATTGCAATGGCCAGGCCAGTAGATTTCTGAACCAGGCATATACATCGCCGAAGGCAGATTGTCCGGCTTCCATACCGATCATACCCGGTATAATGGATCCGTCCACCTGTCCGCAAATCCCATTTACCAGCGTGTCGCTGACTTCTTCTTTCGGTGCTACCAGCATATCGCAGGTAGAAGTGCCCATCACTTTACTGAGATAATACGGCTCTATTTGTCCGCCAACGGCTCCCATATGACAATCAAAGGCACCAATGCCGACAACAACATCTGTTGACAGGCCCAGTTTACCGGCCCATTCAGCGGAAAGATTGCCCGCTGGCTGATCAGCTGTATAGGTGAGGGTAAATGATTGCCGGGTAAATCCTTTTAACAGCGGATCCAACGATGCAAAAAAATCATCCGGTGGCAGTCCATTGAATTCTTTTGCCCAGAGTGCTTTATGTCCTGCACTGCAAATGCCCCGTTTCAGTTGTGTGGCATCGTTACCGCCGGTCAGCAGAAAGGGAATCCAGTCGCAATGTTCAACGAAAGAATGAATTTTTTTTCGGATCTGCTCATCTGCACGCAGCAGGAAAAGCAGTTTTGACCAATACCATTCGCTGCTGTAAATGCCGCCTACGTATTGGAGATAATTGGTGGAGAAAGATCGGGTATGCTCGTTAATCTGTGCGGCCTCTTTGGTAGCGGTATGGTCTTTCCACAACACAAACATCGCGTTGGGATTCTCCGCAAATTCAGGCAGGAGCGACAGTGGTATACCCTGCTCGTTGACCGCGATGGGTGTAGAGCCTGTGGTGTCGACGGAAATACCTTTTACCTGTGCGGCAATAGCGGGGCCCGCTTTCTGCAGGCATGTTTTGATGGTATATTCCAGGCCTTCTGTATAATCGAGGGGATGCTGACGAAAGCGGTTGGCAGACGGATCGCAATACAATCCTTTTTTCCAGCGTGGGTAATAAAAAACGGCTGCAGCTTTCTCTTCACCCGTTTGCGCATCGGTTAGAACCGAGCGCACAGAATCTGTTCCATAATCTACCCCGATCACGAATTTTTTTTCCATATGAAGCAATTCGTGTCAAATTAACACTTATTTTTTTAAATAAAAAAATTAACCCTTTAGGGGCTGGTTATATTAAAGAGGACGGGGAATAGGGATAATGCTGAGAAAGGCCTGGAAATTGGTCTTATAATTCTTTGTATCCAGTTTGTAATAATAAGCGCCCTTGCGTGAGTTGTCTTTATCCTTGTCGTTTTGCTTGATCAGCAGGTTGGTGGATAAAACTTTGCGGCTGAAATTGCGTTTATCAAATTGCGTATCGTATACCGATTCGTACAGGGTCTGCAATAGCGGGAGTGTGAATTTTTCAGGCAGCAGTTCAAACAGCAGCGGATGCAGGGCGGCCTTGTAACGCAGTTTTTCGCGGGCCATCTTTACCATTTCGTTGTGATCGAAGATCAGGTTCGGCATTTGGTGAAGGGGAAACCACTCAGCATGGTACTCATCGCTCAATTGTTTTTCGTAACGCTGTATATCGATAAGGGCAAAATAGGTAATAGAAAGAGTGCGTTCAATGGGATCACGGTTGGGGCTTCCAAAGGTGTGCAGTTGTTCCAGGTACACACCATCGAGTCCGGTCAGACCTTTTAAAATCCGGGTAGCAGCATCATCGGGGCTTTCGTCGGGTTGTATAAAACCTCCCATCAGGCTCCACTTTCCCCGCTCGGGTTCAAAACCTCGTTGAATGAGCAATATTTTGAGTTCATGTCCGTCAAATCCAAAAATGATACAATCCACGGCAGCAAGCAGTCTGGTTTGTTTCTGGTATTTGGTCATAAGCAACGTAATTGTTCAAAGCTAATAAAATCCGGGCTTTGCTTAATCGGTTATATAGACGCTGTCAGCTGTTGTGTCAGCGAAAGATAATCGCTGTTGAAGGAAACGATATTGCTATAGTTAAACTCTTCTTTCCGGTGCATGGTGGTCAGTACCACGCAATCCATACCTGCATTAAGAGCGGCTTCCACACCTTTAGGTGCATCTTCAAATACCAGGCAGTGCTCCGGAGCAATACCCAGCAGTTCGGCACATTGCAGATAGGTAGCGGGATCGGGTTTGCTGGTTGGCACATCGTCTGCGCTTACAATCGCACTGAAATAATGCCGGATGTTTAAGCCATCCAGTACGAAGTCGATATTGAAACGAATAGCTGCAGACCCGATGGCCATGCGGATTCCCTGTTGGCGGGCCTGTTCAAGGTATTGGTCCAGGCCATCGATCAATTGCAGGTAGGGTTTAAACTCCTGCTGGTATTGCTGTTCTTTTTCCAGGCTGAGCCTGTTTTTCTCCGACCCGGTAAATCTGCCGGGAAAAACGCGGTCAAGCAGTTCGTGGTTTTTCCCATAACATTCTTCCTTTGTCCGCTCCAGCGAAATGCCTGCACCCAATTCATTCAGGATCCGATGCCATGCACGGATATGGTATTGCATGTCATCGATCATTGTACCATTCAGATCAAACAGGAAGGCTTTATATTTCATCAGTCTTATTAATTAACAGAACAGGTAAATGCGGATTAAGCATCGCTTTTTTATTACTTCATCATCCGGCGATGGCGGCGAGCCGAAAATTTACGACAAATATGTCTCCCGGCCGCGGAGGGAAAGGTTGAGTGACCGGAGGCTAATGTAGGAATGATTTGAAGATTTGGAAATTTGAAAATGTGCCAGTGTGCTAATATGCTAATATGCTAATGTGCTAATGTGTTAATGTGCCAGTGTGCTAATGCCCCTTTGCGTCCTTCGCGTTCTTCGCGTCCTTCGCGTTCTTTGCGTCCTTCTCGTTCTTTGCGTCCTTCGCGTTCTTTGCGTCCTTCGCGTTCTTCGCGTTCTTCGCGTTCTTCGCGTTCTTTGCGTTCTTCGCGTTCTTTGCGTCCTTCGCGTCCTTCGCGTTCTTTGCGTTCTTTGCGTTCTTCGCGTCCTCCCCCACAAATTTTATGCATGATGGGTATCCTGATCGAAAAATTTCATCATTAGTAGAATTAATTCTACGGGTATTGTCGTCTGCAACACGTACCTTGCGGCTTTTCTACCCTGTCTAAACACGTGCTGTGCCGTCCGGCGCGCAAAAAAAGTCGCTCAGCGATCAATCGGGCATTCTTTGCACCAATTTTTAAGGATGTGTTTGTTCATCGTACTTCGTTCAGGTACATTTTTCAATAATAATCGAATGAAAAAAAGTTTTTTTGCATTTTTCCTCCTGTTTATGGCTCAGAAGGCTGCATTTTCGCAGTGCACACCGGCCACGGTGCGTGGAACCTCCACTGTTAATACCCCCAACTACGCACTCAACACGGCTTTTAATTCGGGCAATGCGGCCGCAGCTACCATTTCTAATCTTAGCAGCGGTATGTTTAGCTTTTCTGGCACGGTAGCCGGTACGGCAAGATGGGGCAATGGGGTGCGCATTCAGAATGACCCAACAGTTGGTGACTATATCTACGTGCAGCCACAAAGCACCAATAATACGACTACTGCCAATATTGCCACGTATACCCTTGACTTTAATGAAGCGGTTACCAATTTCAGCCTGCGTTGTGCAGGTCTCAATAACCAGGATCAGTTACGTATTACAGCTTTTAATGGAGCCACAGCCATCACGCTCAGCAATGCTAATTTCACCGATAACGTGGCCGACCCGGGCAACTCCGGTACGATTGTTATTTCAGGCGGTAATGTGCTTACGGGTAACAATACAGCGGGCGGTACTTCCGTAAATACCAACCGTATCACACTCACAATTCCCGGACCGGTAACCCGCATCGTGATGACCAGCGGTAAAGCCGATGCCAACAATACGAGTACGGTGACGCTGGGTTTTACCTCCCTGTCTTACACGCGTTGCGTAAAGGTGCCACCAGATATCAATGCCAGCTTTGTGAACATGCCGGTTACAGGCAATGTAGGGACCAACGATATAAAACCAACCGGTACCACTTATGGAACGCCCACTGCTCAGCCGGGTAACCCCGGTCCGGCCTTGCCGTCCATCAATGCAGATGGTACCTATAGTTTTACAGCCGCAGTGGCAGGTGTCTATAAGTTTTCGGTACCGATGTGTCCGGGCAGTGTTGTATCACCCGATTGTCCGCTGATTGATCTGGTGATTACAGTAAGTGATGCTTCTGCCGGCAACAATAAGCCTTTTGCCAATACCGATATGGCCACCACGCTGATAAATACCGCGGTGACCCTGCCTACGCTCGCCAATGATAAAGCCGGCAGTAATAATGCCGTTACGCTCAATCCGGCATCGGTAGTCATCCTTACTCCACCCCAGCATGGCACGGCTAGTGTAAACAGTACCACGGGCAACATCACGTATACGCCCGGTACGGGCTATACCGGCTATGACCGGTTAACCTACCAGGTGTCTGATCGTTCTTTGCCGACTGCCCAGACAGCCACCGCCGATCAGATTATCACTATTTTGCCTGCAGCGAGTGGAAACTCCACGGTGGCTTCCGATGACTATAACAGCACGCCTTTAAATACGAATGTTTCGGGGAATGTGCGGACCAACGATCTGGATCCGGAAAACAATACGCAGACTGTTACAGTACAGTCTACGACTATTGCCGGAAAAGGTACGCTTACATTGGCCTCCAATGGCGATTATACGTTTGCGCCGGTCTCCGGGTTTAACGGACCGGTCAACTTTCCGTACCAGGTATGCGATAATGGTACACCTGCCGCGTGTGCTGCTGCTACTTTGTACCTGCTGGTATTCCCTTCTGCTTCGCTGCCGCTTGATTTATTGTC
This sequence comes from Chitinophagaceae bacterium, assembly GCA_017998385.1. Lineage (GTDB taxonomy): Bacteria > Bacteroidota > Bacteroidia > Chitinophagales > Chitinophagaceae > CAYMZZ01. Next base: position 11,521 of record JAGODE010000088.1, read on the forward strand.
ATTTCAGGCAGTAAGTGATAACGGCGATGTAAAACTGATTTGGACAACCGCCAACCAGGATAATGTAAACCGGTTTGAGCTGGAGCGATCACCTGTCTCCACCGGATCTTATTCGGTAATCGGAACGGTGCCGGCTAATACAGAGCGTTCGGGTACTTATTCGTTTACCGATCTGCAAGCGAACCGTTTTATGGACAAGGGATATTACCGGTTGAAAATGGTCGACAATGACGGTCGTTTTACTTACAGCCGTACAGTCCTGGTAAACACTGGCGGGTTGGTCACTATTACCTTACAACCGAATGTAGTGTCTGCTGGTCAGCCTGTGATGCTCTATGTGGGCAGCACGCAAAGTCAGCGGGGTTACAGAGCCGATTTAATTAGTGCCACCGGACAACTGCTGCAAACTGTTAAAGGCGTAGCCGGCAGCTATCAGCGTTTCGATACATATTCATTGAAAAAAGGTGTTTATATTATTCGGATCATCCGCCCCTCGGGTGTTGTGACAGAGAAACTGGTGGTACAATAAGCGATCTCAGCATTAAGGTACAAGACGAAGAAAGCCCCCGATGATTTGGGGGCTTTTCTATTGAGCCTTTTAATGTAATCTGGCAGTAACAGGTTGCAGGCACAAGCGCAACGGGATAGCGAACTCTTTATACTCTTTAAACTTTTATACCTTTTATACCCGGGCGCCATACACGGCAGAAACAGGTGTTGCATTCGTGGCTTTAATCCAGCAGGATTACCGGCATATTTACATCCAGGTATCTCCGTTCTTTCAGCCGGCGAAAAGCCTTATCCAGCATCCTGCTGTCTGCCACACGTATCACTATCACCGGGCGTTTTGACTGGTCGTAAAATGCGGCGATATAGTTTTGTGCCTGCTGTCCCTTTAGGATGGTTTCCAATTCAGGCAATATCTTTTTCAATTCACGGATGGTAGTATCCTGATTGCGGTCTATTACAATCAGCTGTGGACTATTGCTGGTTTTGATGTACTGGATGCTGTACTCGTGCAGGATAGGGCTTGACAGATTATACCGGCTCGACTGGAAGTATTTTCCCAGTTCATTTTTCAGCGCTTCACGTTCCATACGGCCTTCCGAATCGGAGTACAGAACCATATTATTCAGAAGGATCGAATAATCTGTCAGCGCACGGGGATAATTTTTTGCAAATAACCCGATTGCACGCTCCACAAAAAAACTGTCGATAGCCCGACCGGCACCAAGATATTCGCGTACCAGCGGATACAGTACATGTGCAAAGCCATCGATATATTCGTTGTTGTACCAGGCTGTGGTGTCCGGCTTACCTGAAAATTGTTCATAAGCCCATCCATTGCCCAGGGCTGTCGCCATTGCTTCGTCAAAGAAACTGTATGCGATGGCGGCATAAGGTGATTGGCTTCTTGTAAACACATCATCCAGCTCGGACTGCACATCACTTGTTTGTTCGTCATACAATACATGACAGAGTTCGTGCATGACAACTCCCATTGTGCCAGCCAGATTTTTTTGCCCCGTTAGCACAGATACGCAAAGACTGTTGGCATGCGGAGTGGCGGTTGTATTGCCCTGCGCGACGGGTATGGGAAATACAGCTACCTCGAAGGGGATATCGTCGGGCCAGCTGGAACGATAAAAAGTCCGGAATGCCCGAAACAACTCGTTGATCTTACCTGCATATCTGCTAAAGCCGCTCATCTGTTGCTTAACTGATTTCGCTGATTTTTCCCATACTACCTGCTCATAATAGGGCGCTGCTTTTATCAGTAGCTCATATAGCTGCTGATGAGTACTGTTGGGCAGGATTCCGATCGTATTGGTGCGGAATTCTGCCATGCTCCTGCTTCTGACGGCTGCAATGATGATCAGGTCATAAGTTGAACGGGTTTGCCGGCGATTGGAGGGGTATTCATCCCGTTTGTAGTAATAGGTAAGCGTGAGTTTGCTGAAGTCGCTGACTATATGATTAAAAACTGTATCCGTTTTGCTGATTGCAGTATCTACGTACTGGCGAAATGTGACGGAATGGTTTTGTAAACCACTGGCCACTTCAAGAAAACTAAGCAACGCATAGGGCCGGCTTATATGGAAACGAACAATCGATTGAGCGAAAACGATCGATGAACAAAAGGAGATGAGCCCCGTCAGCAAAAGCAATTTCAGTTTCATATGTACTTAAGTATGAAATAAACATACGAATGTTGTCGTATTTTTTTTATATAATTGTGATGAATGGGTTGAACCAGCAGAATCGGGGCAGTTGGTTTTAATAATAATTGTAGTATCTTACTGGTACACTTCACGCCAAAACCTCACTGTATGCAGGAAATCATCATCAATCTCCTTTCCGGAGCAGCGGGTGGTAATGCCACTGGTGGTCTGCTCAAAAAACTCAGCATGGGTCCAATCTGGAACACAATTACAGGGTTGATCGGCGGTGCCGGCGGCGGTCAGTTGCTTAACCTGTTAAACACAGGTGGCGGTACCGATGCCAACTCTATTATCACGCAGGTCTTATCCGGCCTTGGCGGCGGTGCCCTTCTTACAGCAATAGTTGGTTTTATTAAAAAACAATTTGCGAAATAATCTTTTGCGTTAAGCCGGTAAGTAGCTATCGGCTTTGGAAGCAGGTTTTTCAAAAGGAGGTCCTGTTGTACGTATGAATTACTGTAGAGGTGGCGATTGCCGCTTTCCTGTCAGTGATTCCAGGAAATGCACCAGGTCCTCCTTTTCCTGTTCGCTTAAATGGAGTGGTTGCGACAACAGGCTATCCCTGTTGATCGGGTTGGGTACAACTTTGTCAGGCTCGTTGTAGTAATCAACCACTTCGCGAAGCGACCGGAACATTCCGTTGTGCATATAGGGAGCAGTAAGCGCAATATTACGCAGCGGACCGATTTTAAACCGGCCCAGGTCATCTGTCAACCCGGTAATAGCTGCCCGGCCGCTGTCGTTCAGCTGTTTGCCATCAAATAAACCGATATTACGAAAATCATTGTTGTTGAAATTGGTTCCAAAATGGCATTGTACGCATTTGGCTTTGTTGTTGAAAAGAACAAAACCTCGTTTGGCCGATTCGCTGACAGCGTTGAGATCATCATCTATCCGCCAGTTGTCGAAAGGAGCATTGGGGGTTTCCAGTGTACGTTGGAAAGCACTCAGCACATGGGCCAGGTTTTGTGCACTGGGTTCTTCGTGCATGATCTGCAGAAACAGCCTGCGATAGTCTTCATCTTGACGCAGGCGGCTTATGGCGGAGTCGATGGGTAAACCCATTTCATCGGGGTTTTCGATAGGCATCAATGCCTGCTGTTCAAGGGTGGCTGCCCGCCCATCCCAGAAAAAATGGGGCTGGCCGCTCACGTTCATTGCGCTGGGCGTGTTACGCACTCCGCGGCGCCCGTAGATGCCCGCACTCAGCGCCACGTTGTCGGCAAAGGCAAAGGCCGGTTTGTGACAGCTGGCGCAACTGACTTTTTTATTAAGTGACAGGATACTGTCAAAAAACAGTTTTTCTCCAAGCTCAGCCGGAGTGCTGATGATAGCCGGTGATTGCTGCAAGGTGCACTGCAACATGACAATACCCAGCACGATGACAAGGATCGTATACAGCCATTTCATAACCTGTTATTTTTTTTCCCGGATCATTTTGATACCATCCAGATCATGTATGCGGGGTTTGCAGGTGTCTTCGATTACCTTTAACTGCAACTCTTCTGCAGATGGGAAGTTGATGCGGTAACGGGCATAATAATCGGGATGACAGATAGGATCGGCTTCCTCGAGCAAATCGTTGCTGATCCGGAAGTGTCCGCTCGAAAACAACTTTCCATTGATAAAATAATCATGTGTGCCATCTGGACGGAATACGGCCAGTACCTTACTGCCGTCCTTAAACGAAGTGGTCCAGCGGCCATAAATAGAATTGGCAGGTTTGGGAGCAGACTGGCATGCGGCGAGCAGCACTAAGACTGTCAGTACAGGGATAAACTTCATGGTAGATGTGTTTTACTATGGTAAATGGTAGTTAGCGATTAATCCGTTTAAAGCGGAGGGGCAGGGTGCCTTCACGGCGGGCTGTACAACTGTCTGCGATCAGTTCAAAACGCAGCGAATCGCCTGCATAACGAATGATTTTATAGTGTGCAACGGGATAAGGGTTGCAGGAGGGATCATTCAGCGTGAGCGTGTCTCCCTGCTGCCGGTAATTTCCACCGGTCACTACCACCTTCCCGTTTTCAATCCCGTCATAGGTGCCATCAGCTTTAAAGAAAGCAATGAAATCGTGATAGGTTTTATCATCATGGCTATGCCGTTGCGTCCATTTGCCCTGTATACTTT
>JAGODE010000089.1 GCA_017998385.1 Chitinophagaceae bacterium
AATAAGTACAGGCTGCCAGCGCCGCTCAATAATAAATACCAGCAGGGTGATAGGCACAGCCATACCCAGTGCTGTTAAAAATGACAGCTGACGCGGTGAAATATTTTTCAGGGAAAACATACCAATAAATATACGATGGTAATCGGATCTCTGCGACCCGGTAACGTATTACAACCCGGAGGAGATCATTACATTTCAAACTTGTATCCCACACCTTTTACGGTGGTGACGCAGTCGATACCCAGTTTTTGCCTGATCTTACGGATATGAACATCAATGGTGCGATCGCCTACAATCACATCATTGCCCCATACCTGGTTCAGGATTTCATTGCGCAGAAATACACGGCCGGGCTTTTGGGCCAGCAGGTATAGCAATTCAAACTCCTTTTTGGCCAGTACGATATCCTTGCCATCCACCTGTACCAGGAAACGTTCCGGATCAATGACCAGGTTGTCGATTTCCAGGGCTTTGACCTCCGCTTTGTTAAGGCGGCGAAACAGCGCATTGACCCGGCTGATAAAGACTTTGGGGCTGATGGGTTTGCTCACATAATCATCGGCACCGGTTTCCAGGCCTTTAATATGCGTGCCTTCATCGTTTACTGCCGTAAGAAAGATGATCAGGGTTTCTTTAAAAGCCGGCTGCGCGCGAAGTAGCTGACATACTTCCACTCCCGTTTTGCGGGGCATCATCACATCCAGCACAATCAGATCGGGCTGGGTACGCCGTGCTTTTTCCAGGGCCTCATCGCCGTCTTTTGCAGTAATTACTTCATAGCCCTGAGCGGAGAGATTGTATTTTAATATTTCCAATATGTCCGGTTCGTCATCAGCAATCAACACTTTTCTGGCCTTATTTTCCATTCCATTGAAAATTTCCGCAAACCTACTGGTTAATTGGCGGGTGGGGAAATCAGAGGGGTCTGGTTTACACAGACTTAATGATAAGTTAATAAAGAGCTGAAAAAAACACCCCGCTGCATATTGATTATTAATCTATTAGATATTTGATCGCTTGTTCTTTAAAATAGGACCGGCATTTGAACGGTAACTGTCTGCAGGCTTTGCAGCCGGCCATTTCAAAGAGGCAGGCAACTTTTTGGCGGAGTGAATGGTCTGAAAGAAGAGACAAAGACTGAACACTATTGAATATCAATACCTATTGCTAAATTTGCATTTTCGATCCTTATGATGGCGACCTTTAAACATATCCTGTTGATCTCCGGTTTTTGCCTGGCCGCCACTTTTGCGTTTGCCCAGCCCGATACCAGCCATGTTCGGGAGTTAAAACCCCCTAAAAACCGCGAGCTTTTTCACGATAATATTGACAAAGAACAAACAGCCCTGATGGGGTCTGATGGAAAGGCCGATGGAGAGTTTGCGGTATCAGCAAACCCTGAAGTAAACATGCTGCTCACCCAGGTACTGAAGCAACGTGTGGATGCTTTTCAGTATGAGGTGGAAGCCGATTCTCTGCTCGATCACCGTCTTAAGGTCAATGCCCTTTCCGGTATGGCCAATGTATTGAAGTATGTACGGCTCAACTGGAAATCAAAAAAGGTAAATCCGCTGCAACTGCAAACCATCATAAACGGTTATCTGCAATGCCTGCAGCTTGACCAGGAAGGAAAGTCCATAGAGCCATTTATAAAGGCACAGACTTATGAGGTGGGAACAGCCGTACTGGCGGCCGATAATTTTACCCGTAATGCCGGCTACCAGGCATCGCGCGACCAGCTCACATTAAAATACTGCCTGCTGCACCCTGAGCAGACCCTCAGCACACTCCGGCAAAATCCCGATGTGCCTTTTGCAGACAGCCTGATAAAACTGGTAGCGAAAAAATATCCATCGCAACTATACACCTATGCACAGGCCAGTAATAAGCTGGGCAGCCGCATTCGTAATATTCACGACGATCCTTTTGTAGAAGCTATCGCCCGCATGTCGCGCAGCAAAAGTGGCCAGCAGTATTTCCCTTTCCTGGATAATATTGTAAAAGGCAACCTCCGCTTCGAAGAGATAGATGCTGCAGAAAAAGATTCTGTCCAATATTATAAGCTGCTGGTGAAAACACAAATGGAGTACACCACACGCATGCTGGATAAGGATACCGCATTTGCCTATAAAGAGCTGCTCGATAAACTGGAGAAAAAGGCAAAGGATGTATTTGTAACAACTATCAATGGTCTGCACAACGAATCGGATGCTGTTCGTTTTCGTTGTATTCAGCCGCTTAGTGCCGAAGAACTTTATTACCTGGCTGTGCTTACAGACGGACTGATCTATACTTCCAGTTATACCAATGGTGTATATCCGCTGATGATGAAAAAGATCGGCAACCGCGGAGATTCCCTGCTGCTAAGCCTGAAGTTTGATCACTATCGCAAATTCATTAGTCAGGCAGCAGCGTATAATACGCTGGGCAATTTTCTGGCAACCTTCCCCAGCCACGAAGATGCTACCAACCTGATGAATGCATTTGTTAGCAACCTCGAAAAATCGGAAGGACTGGAAGATGGGGTGGATGTAGCCGACTCTTATGCCAGTATTACTGAAACCAATCCCAAACTGGCAGCCGAGGTGCTGAGCCTTGTACAGGCCAACTATGACCGTAATGTGAAAGAGAATAATGAAAAGGGAATCGTGATCTATAATATCCTGAACAAGCTCTTTCTTTCTGCCGATTCATCAAAAGGTATTGACCTCACCCGCGAACTGGGCATACCACCGGTATATAATGTGCCCTTCAATTCACTGACCAATAGTAAAGGAGAAGTAGTGGCACAGGTCTTTTTTTACGGTGATAAAGATGGTCAGGGTATTTTTCCCGGCTTTCTTAATATGTTTCCCGGCGGTAACTGGAGCATTGACCGCAGCAACCCGCAATGGGTGACTATACGGTCTACCAAAGGCAAGCCTGTTGTTATCTACGCCAACAAGCCGCTGCCCGAAGAAACCGGTGAAGATGACAAGGCGCAGCAGGCCCTTGGTGAGTATCTCGAAAAAAATAAACTGGAGCCCACTGTTACCATTCACCGCGGTCACAGCTATTTTGCCAATACTACGATCGGCTATATGGCACCCAGTTCGAAAGTGGTGTTTATGGGCAGTTGCGGCGGCTTTCACCTGATTGACTCTATCCTGCACAAATCATCGGATGCGCATATCATTGCTTCCAAACAGATTGGTAAGACGGCCATTAACAAGCCTTTTTTCCAGTTGCTGACCGAAAAGCTGCGCAATGGTAACAATATCGACTGGATTCCCTTCTGGCGCGAGTTCAAATCCAAAGCCGGCATTGAAGGATTTGAAGATTATATCCCTCCCTACAAAAACCTCGGCGCTATTTTTATTAAAGCGTATAAGAAAGCAATGCACGAGGAGGAATGAGGGAGAATGTGCTAGTGTGCTAATTTGCCAATGTGTTAATGTTTTTTGGAGAACTATTAACGGGCCATTATTTTTTATTCCTGATCATTTTTTCATAATTCATCAAAAATGATGATGCATTTCATTAGCACACTAGCACATTAACCCATTAGCAAATTGTATTTTCCCTTCCACCTCTTTCCTTAAACCTTTCATAAAACTTATCACATATAACTTATTACTTAAAGCTTCCTGCCTTAGTTTTGCTGTTTATCTAAAACAACAACCTTTTGTCAGAAGCTTCGCCAAAGAAATTTGATATTGCCGTATTGCGGCGGGTATTTGGTTACGCCGCACCCTATAAGCGAAAATTTTACCTGTCGGTTATATTGGCTATCCTGCTGGCATTTATTACCCCTGTACGGCCGTATCTGATTCAGCTTACTGTCAACGATTATATAGCCAACTCTGTCACCCATATGGTGATACAGATTACTCTTATCCAGATAGGGCTGATACTGGTGGAAACAGCTATGCGGTTTTGGTTTTCGTTTACCACAGCCTGGCTGGGGCAATCTGTAGTGAAGGATCTGCGTATAGCAGTTTATCGCAAAGTGCTTCGGCTGAACCTTACGCAATTCGATAAAACACCTATTGGCACACTTACCACCCGTACGATTAATGATATTGAATCGATCAATGATATTTTTGCGGAAGGGCTGGTACCTATCATTGCCGATCTGCTGAGTATCGTGTGTGTATTGAGTGTGATGCTGTACATCGATCCTGTGCTTACGCTTATTGCGCTTATTCCCTTTCCCATTATTATTATTGCCACCTATTATTTTAAGGAAAGTATTAACCGTTCTTTCTTTAAAGTGCGCAATGCTGTGGCTGCACTCAATGCTTTTGTACAGGAGCATCTGACCGGTATGCAGGTGGTGCAGGCCTTTGCCGGCGAAAAAAGGGAATCGGCCCGGTTTCAGCAGATCAACCGCGAACACCGGAACGCTAATATCAGTGCCATCTTTGCCTATTCTGTTTTTTTTCCCATTGTAGAAATAGTGCTGGCACTCTCTACCGGCCTCATCGTATGGTGGGCAGCACGCGAGGCGCTCAACCTGCAGCAGAGCCAGCAGGGTACGGTCATTTCTTTTATTCTTTTCCTCAACCTCCTGTTCAGGCCGCTGCGTGTGCTGGCCGATAAGTTTAATGTATTGCAAATGGGAGTGGTAGCCAGCGAGCGGGTGTTTAAAGTGCTGGATAATCCCGATTTTATTCCTACTCCGGCCCAGCCCGGATATAAGCCGGCTGCCGCATTGCAGGGTAAAGTAGAATTTGACCAGGTGAGTTTTGCTTATACCGGCGAGCAGTATGTGCTGAAGAATATCAGTTTTACGATCAATCCCGGCGAGACCGTGGCAATTGTGGGGCATACCGGTAGCGGTAAAACGACCATTATCAGCCTGCTCAACCGTTTATATCATATTCAGAAAGGCACTATCCGGATGGATGACCGCAATATTGATGACTATGATCTCGATTTTCTGCGCAGCCAGGTAGGGGTGGTGCTGCAGGATGTATTCCTGTTTTCCGGATCGGTACTGGATAATATTACATTGCGCAATGATGCCATACCACAGGCCAGGGTGGAAGAGGCCGCCCGGCTTATCGGCATGCACGATTTTATCGAACAACTACCCGGCGGTTACCAGTACAATGTAATGGAGCGTGGGGCTACCCTTTCGCTGGGACAGCGCCAGTTGCTTTCTTTTATAAGGGCTCTCCTGTACAATCCCTCCATTCTGATCCTCGATGAAGCCACGTCTTCGGTTGATACGGAAAGTGAGCAGCTGATCCAGCATGCCATTGATACGCTTATTAAGGGGCGTACCTCCATTGTCATTGCCCACCGCCTGAGTACGATCCGCAAGGCCAGCAAGATCATTGTGCTGGATAAAGGGGAAATCCGCGAAGCCGGCACACATGACGAGCTGCTGGCGAAAGGAGGATTCTATGCCCGCCTGCATGAAATGCAGTTTGAAAAGCACCCGCTTAAGAAAACTGTTAACAGTTGACAGTCAATGGTTGGCAGCACATTTTGCGGATAATTCCCATACAGTTTTTTTATACTTTAATGTACGGCAGGTGCAGTGGGTAAAAAAAATGACACAGTTTGTATCAAAAAGGGCAGACCGATTCCTTTTTTCATTTCCCCGCCCTTATCTTTGCGCCAAATTTCAGGAGGACTATGCATTCCGGACGTCTCAAATCCTTTACTATAGCGGCTTTCAGCGTATTTTTCACCGTTTTTTCCCTGTCTGCTCAGGCTCAGCCTCATGATGGGCATGAGGGAGGTCAGGAGAAAAAGGAGTTTAATGCTGCTGACACTATTCTCAATCACCATATCGCTAAGGAAGAGAAGAAGATGTTCAATGCTACCGAAGTAATCTTTGGTCACGTATTGAATGCCCATGAATTCCATTTCCTGGATATTGTAGGTGATAATGGTGAAAAACATCCCATTACACTGCCCCTGCCTGTAATTCTGTACAGCCCGCAGAAAGGGTTTACCACGTTTATGTCATCCCGTTTTGAGCACGGACATGCTGAATACGAAGGATATATGCTGCTGAAAGAGGAGACAATCAAACACCTGGGCCTGGATCCTAAAAAGTACAATCCCGAAGATATCGTAGCTATAAAAGATGGTAAGGTGGATGAATCAGTTAAAGTGTATGACCTGAGCCTTACCCGCAACGTAGTGCAGATGCTGCTGGCTCTGGCTATTTTCACTTTCCTTATGCTGCGTATCGCCAAACGTTATAAGTCTGGTGTGGGTGTTACTTCTGCACCTAAGGGATCGCAAAGCCTGATTGAGCCGGTTATCACTTTTGTACGCGATGAGGTGGCTAAGCCCAACCTGGGTCATAAAGTAGATAAGTACATGCCTTATCTGCTGACTGTTTTCTTTTTCATCCTGATCAACAACATTTTTGGTCTGATTCCCGGGTCTGCCAACGTAACCGGTAATATTGCCTTTACTGCTGTGCTGGGAGTTATATCATTTATTGTGATACTGTTTAGCTCCAATTCTCATTACTGGGGTCATATCTTTAATCCCCCGGGTGTACCTTTTGGTGTAAAGCTCATCCTGGTACCGGTTGAGTTTCTGAGTGTATTTATTAAGCCCTTTGCCCTTATCATTCGTCTTTTTGCCAACATGGTGGCGGGCCACATTATTATCATCTGTCTTATTTCCCTGATCTTCATATTCGGGCAGCTTAATTCAGTAGCCGGCTGGGGTTCTTCTCCATTGGTTATTGCGTTTACCGTCTTCATCTACCTGATTGAAGTACTGGTAGCTTTCCTGCAGGCGTTCATCTTTACCATGCTTACGGCTGTATTTATCGGTCAGGCATTTGAAGGTGAGCACCATCACGATGAAGCGCATGGGCATGAGCTGGGTCACGACGATGCTGTAATTGTTTAATTAAGTATTTATTCATTATAAAATCAAGCAAGATGGATTTATTTCTGTTAGAAGCTGTTGCTAATGCAGGTGGTGCTATTGGTGCCGGTATGGCTGCAATTGGTGCTGGTCTTGGTATCGGTCAGATTGGTAAAGGTGCAGTTGAATCAATTGCGCGCCAGCCTGAAGTAGCCAACGACATCCGTGGCAACATGATCCTGACTGCGGCCCTGGTTGAAGGTGCTGCTCTGTTTGCGATCATCGTAGGCTTCCTGGCAATGGTTCTGTAATCAGATCCGCCAGCCAAAAAAATTACTGCATCCAAAGCACAGGGCGGAGGATGCAGTATTTTACAAAAATTCAAGTGCAACAAGTGAACTATAAAGCGGAGTGAGCTGATAAAGGTTGATCTCCGTTACAATTTAACTACTGTCATTCATGAAATTTTTAACTCCCGAATTCGGCCTTTTGATCTGGACCCTCCTGGCGTTCCTGATTGTATTTTTCATCCTGGGCAAGCTGGCCTGGCCGGCTATCCTGAAAGGTCTGCGTGATCGTGAAAACAGCATAACCAGCTCACTGGAGACGGCCGAGCGTGTGCGTGCAGAAATGGCACAGATGAAAAGTGAAAATGAAGCCCTGCTGGCCAAAGCCCGCGAAGAGCGTGCTCAATTGCTGAAAGAGGCACGGGATACAAAAGATAAGATCGTCAACGAAGCCAGGGAGCAGGCCAAAACAGAAGCCAACAAAATCATTCTGGAAGCACAGGCTACTATCAACGCCCAGAAAATGGCTGCACTCACAGAAGTTAAAAACCAGGTAGGTAAACTGGTAATTGAAGTAAGTGAGAAAGTACTGCGTCGTGAACTGGCCGGTAAAGAAGCCCAGGAAGCTCATATCAAGGGCCTGGTTGATGATGTAAAACTGAACTAATAAGAAAGCGGAGGAAGCGATCCGGAAGCCGGAGCTTCACAAATTAATATAGAATATGCCTAATCCACGTTTAGCAGCACGCTATGCCAAATCTCTGATTGACCTCTCTATTGAGAAAGGTCAGCTGGAGCAGGTATATCAGGATATGCAATGGTTGCAGGCGGCCTGCAAAAGCAGCCGTGATTTTCTGAACCTGCTGCGCAGCCCCGTTATCAAAGCCGATACCAAACGTAAAATACTGGAAGCAGTAACGGCCGGTAAACTGAGCGAACTTACTGCTGGCTTCATTCGCCTGCTGGTAACTAAGGGCCGTGAAAGCAACCTGCCCGAAATTGCTACAGCCGCCATCAATCTTTATAAGGGACATAAGAATATCTATACCGTACAGCTCACAACAGCTGCACCAGTAGATAATGCAGTACGTACAGCTATTATAGAGCAGGTAAAGAAATCGGCGGGAGTAGAGCATATTGAGCTCGAAGAAAAAGTGAACCCCGATCTCATTGGCGGTTTTGTACTGCAACTGGGCGATAAACTGGTAGACGCCAGCATTGCCTACGATCTGCGGGCTATTGCCAAGCAATTTGACAACAACGATTTTATTTATAAAATCCGTTAAGCAGAAACTCAGAACTTAATACTTACAACTTATAACTTAAGAATTATATGGCAGAGATTAAACCCGATGAGATAAGTGCGATACTGCGCCAGCAGTTGAGCAACTTCAACGCCAGTGCAGACCTCGAGGAAGTAGGTACTGTACTGCAGGTGGGCGATGGTATTGCCCGCGTATACGGACTGGGCAATGTACGCTACGGTGAGCTGGTAGAGTTTGAGAATGGCGTACGTGCTATTGCACTTAACCTCGAAGAAGATAATGTGGGTGTGGTATTGATGGGTGAAAGCGGAGATATTAAAGAAGGCGCCAAAGTACGTCGTACCGGCCAGATCGCCTCTATTAAAGTAGGCGAAGGCATGGTTGGCCGCGTGGTAAATACCCTGGGTCACCCTATTGATGGTAAAGGCCCCATTGCTGGTGAGCGTTACGAAATGCCCCTGGAGCGTAAAGCGCCCGGTGTAATCTTCCGTGAGCCGGTAAAAGAACCACTGCAAACAGGTATCAAAGCCATCGATGCCATGATCCCCATTGGTCGTGGTCAGCGTGAGCTGATCATCGGTGACCGCCAGACCGGTAAGACTGCCATTGCCATTGATACAATCATCAACCAACGTGAATTTTTCGCTGCCGGCAATCCTGTATACTGTATTTATGTGGCCATTGGTCAGAAAGCCTCTACCATTGCAGGTGTAATGAAAACCCTGCAGGATAATGGCGCCATGGAATACACTACCATCGTAGCCGCTTCTGCATCTGATCCCGCTCCGCTGCAGTTCTACGCTCCATTTGCCGGTGCTGCCATTGGTGAATTCTTCCGCGATACCGGACGTCCTGCTCTGATCATCTATGATGATCTGTCAAAACAGGCGGTAGCTTACCGTGAGGTTTCTCTGCTGCTGCGTCGTCCCCCAGGTCGTGAAGCCTACCCCGGTGACGTATTCTACCTGCACAGCCGTCTGCTGGAACGTGCGGCCAAAGTGATCAATAACGATGAGATCGTGAAGAACATGAACGATCTGCCCGATAGCATCCGTCACCTCGTAAAAGGTGGTGGTTCACTCACTGCCCTGCCTATCATCGAAACACAGGCGGGTGACGTATCGGCCTATATCCCGACAAACGTAATTTCTATTACCGACGGTCAGATCTTCCTCGAGTCAAACCTGTTCCTGTCTGGTATCCGCCCTGCCATCAACGTAGGTATCTCTGTAAGCCGTGTAGGTGGTAACGCCCAGATCAAATCCATGAAGAAAGTAGCAGGTACACTGAAACTTGACCAGGCCCTCTACCGTGAGCTGGAAGCCTTCTCCAAATTTGGTGGTGACCTCGATGCGGCTACTAAAAACGTAATCGATAAAGGTGCCCGCAACGTGGAAATCCTGAAACAGCCCCAGTATACTCCCTTCGCCGTGGAAAAACAGGTAGCGATCATTTATCTTGGTACCAACGGTATCATTAAAGATGTACCCGTAAAACGCGTGAAAGAATTTGAAGAACATTTCCTGCTCGAAATGGAAAACAAACTTCCCGATGTACTGGCTGCTTTCAAAAAAGGCAATCTGCCCGACGACGGCATTAAGAAAATGGTGGAACTGGCCCAAAGCCTGATCCCTCAGTACAAATAAGCATAGAAATTTGCCCCATAAAAAAGGCCCTGTTTACGGGGCCTTTTTTTATGTAGCGCCGCAATGCATTGCGGCGCTACAATGTGGTATGAATTGCTGTACCCCTGCGATGCATTGCGGCGCTACAGTAATTTCCCGTCCTCCTCATTCGTATAATCCGGTCCACCTGCGGCCTGATCATATCTTTTTTCGTGCTATATATCAAAAGCCTCCTGATAACAGGTTTAATTTAATTACGTCTAATTCTTTGATTATCAAATATTATAGTAAATTTACTACAGTAAATACGGTATTTTTTACGAAAAAGTGCGCGGAAAACTTGCATCGGTAAATACCAGGTATTAATTTAGCTCCCGAATCCGTAATAACCCTAGCGAAAGCAAGTAAATCCGTCTGTGAATAAAGCTACAATCCTGGTTACCCCCAGGTATCTTTCTTCCAGCCTTCTCGTTCCTGTTTTTTTAGGGTTGCTACTCTCCTGACGAAGACCAGCTTTTTTGGAACCCTAAATGAAAACAGATGAAAACAACTCTACCCCTCTCTAACCAAATTTTCCGCAGCCTGCTGGTTGGTTGCACACTTTTCACTTCAGTATTTGCTACAGCTCAATCCGGCAATGGCGGTCAGCAAAGCATTCCCGAACTGGTATTTAAAAATGCCGCACGCGAAAGCGGTAATGCCGGCGCTGACGGCACCGTTTACCGTTTCAGTAATGTGACCAGTAATGTAGATGCCCTGGTAACTATTGCAGGCCGTTCTTCCAGCCTGGTGACACTGAGCACTATTGACCGTACCGGTACCGGTTACGACAATGCATTTCAACCAGAAGTAAGCTATAATAACGGCAATGCCTCCAGCAACCGCAACTGGTGGATGGATTTTGATGTACGTTTTGTAACAAAAGAAGGTAACACACCTGTTACCGTTAACGAATTCAAGGTAACAGCCCTGGATGTAGATGGCGACGGAAGCCGCCTGCGTGAGTATGTAGGTTTTTACAATGCCCAGTCTTATATACTTGAAAACAATACGCAACTGAGCGTGCAGAACATTGTTGCTACCATTTTTGGTTTGCTGACCCCCGGCCGCCAGTTTGATGGTCCTACTGCCAACTACAACAATATTGATGTAACGGCTACCCGCGTAATGACCACACTGAGCTATTCCAATAAAAGCAGTTTCCGTGTACGTGCCGGTGGCGCTACCGGCAACGGATCCAGCAGTGCTGCATCGCGTATGTATTCTTTCTGGTTCAAAGGATTTAGCTATACTGCTCCCGTACAGTCTACACTGCCTGTAAAGCTGATGTCGTTCAATGCAACACTGGGCACCAGCAAAGTGGATCTGAAATGGGTGACTGCTGAAGAAAAGAACGTTAGTCATTTTGAAGTAGAGAAAAGCACCGATGGCAAAAATTTCAGCAGCATCGGAGTAGTATTTGCCTTTGGCAACAGCGCGGAGGTTCGTAACTACGCTTTCACCGATAACAATGTAAATTCTTCAAAGGATGGTGTGATCTATTACCGCCTCCGTTCTGTAGACGTAGATACAAAAAGTGAGCTGTCTCAGGTACGTATGATCCACCTCAGCAAACGTGCGGGAGCAGAACTTTCCCTGCTTACTTATCCCAATCCGGCGAGCAGCGACCTGCGGGTTACTATCCCCGCACAGTGGCAGGGCAAAAAGGTAGCATATGAGGTGATCAGCCAAAATGGCCAGGTTCTTATCAGCACACAGAATGGTGCGGCCAGCCAAACAGAAAATCTGAATATCAGCAAGTTACCTACAGGTTACTACGCCGTACGCGCCAGCTGCAATGGTGAAACAGCTCAGCAGAAAATAATCAAACAGTAAACGAATTATCAATAGGGGTTCTATGCCGGACACGAAAGTGTCCGGCTTTTCGGTTTTATTTTAATTTGGTTTATACTATAAACTAGTTTATGTTTGTTCTGTCATAAGCTAAAAACGAATATGAAACCGATTCAACTGCTGTTTTGGGTAAGTTTATTTCTGCTGTCTAAGCCGGCATCTGCACAAACTGTGGTAAAGGGTGTAGTGACCGGCAATAAATCAAAGCCGGTGTATGGTGTCAGCATCAGCATTAAGGATAGCTATGATGGAGCAACTACCGACAGTCTGGGGCAGTTTTCTTTTACTACTACCGAAACCGGCGATCAGCTGCTGCAGGCAACAGCGGTAGGGTATAAGCCATTCAGTCAATTGCTCAAACTGCAGGGTCAGCCCATCATACTTAAGATAGCACTGAAAGAAGAGGTGACCGAACTGCAGGCCGTTGTCATCACGGCAGGCACTTTTGAAGCCAGTGATAAAAAACGGGCTTCGGCTGTACTCGATCCGCTCGACATCGTAACCACGGCAAGTGCCAATGGCGATATTACCGGTGCGCTGAAGACCCTGCCCGGGGCGCAGACCGTAGGCGAAAGTGAAGGGCTTTTTGTAAGAGGTGGCACTGCTGCTGAAACAAAAACCTTTATTGATGGTACGCTCGTCAATAATTTCTTTTTCAGCAGTGTGCCTAATATTGCTCAGTTCAGCCGTTTTTCACCTTTCATTTTCAAAGGCACCGTATTCAGCACAGGTGGTTACTCTGCATTGTATGGTCAGGCACTTTCTTCGGCACTCATCCTCGAGTCAATCGATCTGCCTGAGCGAAGCACGGCCAGCGTGGGCGTGAGTGTACTGAGTGCCAATGCCGGCTACCAGCACCTGGCAAAAAATAAAAAATCATCCTGGGGAGCAAGTTATGGTTATACAAACCTGGCTCTGGCATTTGCCGTCATAAAACAGCGGCAGGATTATTCGCAGGCTCCTGCCTATCATAATGCCGATGCCAATTTTCGCATTAAAACATCAGCTACCGGTATGCTGAAATATTATGGTTACTTCAGCAGCAGCAAACTTGCCTTTACGACGCCCAGCATTGATTCGCTCGGTTATTATGACCGTTTTTCCATTGCCAATACCAATCATTATCATAACCTGTCGTGGCGCGAAAATGTAGGCCGGCGCTGGAAAGTGCAGTTAGGTGTTTCCTATACCAACAATAAGGATGAAATCAACAGCCACATGCAGGATGAGGATAAAAAAGAAGTTGCGCTCAGCGGGCTGGAGGCTAAAAAATTTGCACTTGATAGTCGCGGCAATTATTTCAATGCAAAAATGGTATGGGACCGCCGTCTGCGTGGGTTGAGTGCCTTCCGTTTTGGAGCCGAGTACAACTATGCAAAGGATAATATCCGCTACCAGGATTATTCCGGCACCACTTATCCGTCACAGCTGCGCGATGAGGTGACTTCCGTATTTGCCGAAGGCGATATTTATATTACCAATGTACTGGCAGCCAAAGCAGGATTGCGGATGGAGCATTCATCTATCCTGGACAAAAACAACCTGGCGCCGCGGTTGTCACTGGCCTACAAACTGGGTAAAGGCACACAGGCATCGGTCGCCTACGGTATTTTTTATCAGAACCCTGAGCGCCGCTACCTGCCCGCAGCTCAACCACTCACTTTTATGCAGGCCACGCATTACATTGCCCAGTTTCAGCGTGTGGTCAATCAGCAATCTTTCCGTGCAGAAATCTTTTATAAGAAATACGATAACCTGGTCAAATCGGGCTTTGTAAACTATCGCGAAACAGCGGTAAGCAATGCGGGATATGGTGATGCGAAAGGAATTGAATTTTTCTGGAGAGATAAGAAAACAATCAAATCTCTCGACTACTGGATATCTTACAGCTATCTTGATACTAAACGCGATTTTCTGACCTTCCCCTATGCCATCACACCCAATTTTGCGGCAAAACATACTGGCTCACTGGTCGTGAAGAAGTTTGTACAAAGCTGGAAGATGAATCTCAATACTGCTTACAATTTTGCCAGCGGGCGTCCCTATTACAATATAGGATACGACCCCGCCACCTCGCAATACCAGTTTACCGACCGCGGACACGTACCTGATTATCACAATGTGAGTTTTGCTATCAATTACCTGCCCTTTATAGGCAAAAAGAATCCCAAATCGTATCCGGTATGGGTGCTGCAGGTAAGCAATATTTTCAACATCCGCCAGGTATACGGATATCAGTATTCGTACAATGGTTTGCGTAGGCAGGAGGTGGTTCCCACATCGCGTATGTTTGTATTTATAGGCTGCTTTATCAGCTTTGGCGTTGACCGGAGCGATGAGGTGATGAATAACGCTTTATAATCTTTAATCATCATAAACTGTTAAACAAAACGATATGAAAAAAGCCCTTTTCCTCACGCTGTTGCTTTCTGCTGTACTGGCAGGTCAGTCGCAATCAGACAAGTTTAAAAAAGCCATGGAACAATGGGTTCCGGTTTTTGATACAACCTATTCTGCCGATGGGTATCTCACACTTTCCAATACCTTTCAGCGTATAGCTGATGCAGAAAAGAATCAATGGCTGCCTTATTATTATGCGGCACTTACACAGGTAAATGCAGGATACATGATCAGCGGACCTGCAGGCGGAGCTGCCGATAAAACAGATCCCATTGCTGATAAAGCTGAGCAGTTGCTGAATAAAGCCGCGGAACTGGTAAAGGATAATTCGGAAATTTTCTGTGTAAGGAAAATGATCGCCACCCTGCGTATGACGGCAGATCCCATGAACAGATATATGACCTACGCCCCGGCAGCAGAGGCGGCACTGACTACTGCTAAAAAACTAAACCCCGATAATCCCCGTGTATACCTGCTCGAAGGCCAGGATAAGTTTTATACTCCTGAGCAGTATGGCGGCAGCAAATCGGAAGCAAAGAAGCTTTTTGAAACGGCGATCAGTAAATTTGATGTTTATAAACCAGAGAGCAATATCCATCCCCACTGGGGTATGGCACAGCTGAAATATTTCATGGCGCAGATGCAGTAAATTACTGTGCAAAAACATACCATCCTGCAGCCGGTGTATGACATCTGCTGCAGGATATAGTATTTTAAAACCAGGGGTAACATGTCTGAAAAAGAACCAGTATTATCCGAAAAAGAAAGTCTTGCCCTGATCACCACCATGATCAACAAAGCAAGAGATGTCTATCATGAAACCGGTATATCTGCCATCATGTGGGGAGCACTCATCACGGTCTGCGCTTTGGTAAGGTATGCCGAATATCAGTTTGGCTTTCGTCTGCCCTTTGATATTTATCTGTTGACGATTGTTGCGGTAATACCGCAGATATATATGAGTCTGCGGGAGAAAAAGACAAGAAAGGTGCAGCGGTACGATGATGTATTTATATCAAATCTGTGGCTGGCTTTTGGCATCTGTCTCGCATTGCTCATACTGACCGTCAACATGGCATTTGCATCCTGGAGACCATTGCTGGAAGAGTATAAACAGCTGACGGGTAAAACTCCTGCGTTTTTATTTGGAGAATATGTGACTTCACTGTTTCTGATGGTATACGGTATTCCCACTTTTGTTACCGGCGCATCGTGCCGTTTCCGGCCTATGATGTGGGGCGGCATACTATGCTGGGGCTGCGCCATTATTGCTATATTCACACCCTTTAGAACTGACCTGCTGCTCACTGCATTTTCAGCCACTATGGCCTGGCTTATTCCGGGTATTGTGATGGAGCGTGATTATCGACGGGCAAAAAAACAGGAACAGACGGTGCATGTTTAAAGATCTGGACCCCATATTACATTCTCAGCTGCGGCTGGCTGTTGTTTCGCTGCTCATTGGTGTGCGCGAAGCAGAGTTTACCTATATCAGGGAAAAAACAGGCGCCAGTAGCGGCAACCACAGCGTGCAGATCCAGAAGCTGAAGGATGCCGGTTATAT
>JAGODE010000359.1 GCA_017998385.1 Chitinophagaceae bacterium
GGTAATGACAGTGTATTTACCTTTTTGCAGCAGGTGCTGGATGAAGTGATGACACTTTTCCCTTCGCCTTATATTCATATTGGGGGCGATGAATGTGTAAAAGATAAATGGAAGACCTGTGTGCGTTGTCAGCAGCGTATGCAAAAGGAAGGACTTACGAATGAGGAGGAACTGCAGAGCTATTTTATTAAACGGATCGACGCTTTTGTTCGCAGCCGCGGACGTCATATCATGGGCTGGGATGAAATACTGGAAGGTGGCTTACCGCCCGATGCGCTGGTGATGAGCTGGCGTGGTGAGGCAGGTGGTGTAGCAGCGGCCACCCAGGGGCATCCCGTGATCATGACGCCCGAAACTCATCTTTATTTTGATTATTACCAGAGCCTGGATATGGCAGAGCCACTCGCTTCCGGTGGCTTCATCCCTTTACATAAGGTGTACAGCTACGATCCCCTGGCTCGCATGGATAGTGCCGGCAGGCGATGGGTAAGCGGTGTGGAAGGGCAGGCCTGGAGTGAATATTATAACACCGAACAGCAGGCATGGTATATGTTGTATCCGCGTATACTGGCGCTGGCAGAGGTAGGGTGGACGGATCCTGCCAGGAAAAACTATGCAGCGTTTTTACAACGTGTACCAGCCCAGTTGAGCGTACTGGCAGCAAAAGGTATTTATGGAAATACAGCATTTGAATCCATAAGTCTCGCCAGTAAACCGGCGACTGGCGGAAGGTCAGTCTCGCTGGTAAGTGAATGGCCCGGTGCGGATATTCATTATACACTGGATGGAACTGTACCAACCCGGCAGAGCCCGCTTTACACACAGCCTGTTGTTTTAACCGGCACAGCAACCATCCGGGCAGGGCTCTGGCCGCCGCAGGCAGATACGGCCATGAGCTTTTTATCGAAAGAAATACGCATACATAAGGCCAGCGATGCTAAGGTAAAATTAGTGAATCCCGCTATGGCCCGGTTTAATACCGATGCCGATGCGCTGGTAAACGGGTTGACCGGAAATACACGGTACAACGATCAGCAGTGGCTTGGCTTTGCGGGCAGGGACCTGGATGTGCTGATTGAGCTGAAAGAAACCAGGCAGGTGAGCCGTGTAGGCACACAGTTGCTGCGTTATCACTGGCAGCGGATGTGGGAGCCGGTACAACTGGAGATATGGACCTCGCGCGACGGAAAGAAATTTGACCGGGTATACAGGCAGCATCAGTTTCCGGTAAATGGTATAAATGCAGTGAAAGCGGTATTCGGTAAACGTGATGTACGTTTTATTCGTATCCGCGCAAAAAATAAAGGCGTCATTCCCACAGGCGGGTATGGCCAGGGGAATCCTGCTTTATTGCTCGTAGATGAAGTGACAGTAGAATAATTATTCTCCCTGCTTCAATTGTTTTTCCATTACAATAAACTCCAGCGGCTGTTTGGGTAAACCGAAGCGCGGATCATTCATCGGGAAGGGTTTGCGTTCGCCGGTGTCGGCATAGCCACGCCGCTGATACCAGGCTATCAGTTCTTCCCGCACAGATATGACCGTCATGGTGATGGCTGAAAAATCTTTACGCTGTGCAAATGATTCGGCTGCCAGCATGAGCTCGCGGCCGATACCGGCATTCTGAAGGGCCGGTGAAACGGTCAGCATGCCGAGGTAAAGTGCTTTTTCTGTATCCAGTAAATGCACGCAACCGTGAATGGCCCCCGTGGCATCGGTTGCTTTTAATACTGCCGAGCCGGGAGCTTTAATCAGATCGGTCATACTTTCTTCATCGATGCGGATGCCGCCCAGCAAATCGGCTTCGGTTGTCCAGCCCTGACGTGAACTGTCGCCACGGTAACCACTGTTGACGAGCGCAACCAGGGCGGGTACATCTTCCGTAGTGGCGGGTAGAATCATTAACGAACTCATGTCGCAAAACTAGGGAGTATCTTTTTATTTTGATAGTGTGCGTATGTGCCGGTGTATTATATATCCGCAGGAGGATGCGCTTGTTTTTTCTTGTGGTTGTCTGGCGGCAGGGGCAAAAGCTCAATTGACCTTTTTTTCAAACAATTATTTAAGCATGGCATAAAAGCAAAAAATAACACCTATCCGGCCAATAGTGCTTCTATAGTCTACTACAAAATGTGTATTGGGCTGAAGATGGTGAATGAGGAATTTTATTCATCCTTCATCTCAAAAAATAAACATTATGAAAGTTACCGGCATTATCCTGATTGTAGTGGGCATTCTTGCCATGGCATATAATGGTCTGGCTGCGCCTTCGTTCGAATATCCGAAAACGGGCGATGCAGCCTACGATACCGGTTATGCAATCGGACTGTTTGCGATCGGCATTGTTGGATTGCTGCTGCTTATCATTGGTATTGTGCTTTTCCGGAAAGCCGAACGCAGGGAGCGGCAACGCCAGGCAAAGTATTATGACTACGAGGCAGAGCGCCGCAATCAACGCACGTACTGAATTATGTACCCTGAGCCTTTTATGCAAAGGACCCGATTACCGGGTCCTTTTTTGCTGGGCTGTGATTCATGGCTATGAAAACAGATGGTTAATCAGTATCCTCGAGCATAAACAGCTCTTCTACTTTTTTATCAAAAAACCGGGCAACTTTTAATGCCAGTACCGTAGATGGAACATATTTATTGGCTTCCATGGCAATGATAGTTTGCCTGCTTACCGCTACAGCCTGCGCCAGTTCTTCCTGCGTAATGCCTTTAATGGCACGCGCTACTTTTATTTTATTTTTCATCGGACGCAGTTTTATTGTTTCTGTAAAGCAGGTAATTGAAACGGGCAATAAAGATGAGCAGCACCGTAAACATGTTGTAGACCATTACATGAAAGAACGACAAGCCGTATACAAAAAGTAATGCCAGCAACAGCAATACATAATTGACCACAACGGCCCACATAAGGGAGGACAGACGAAGACGGTCAATGAACTCATCTTCCTGTTTTTCGCGCGAGAAAGCCACCAGCATACCGCCCACCAGTATGAGAATGCCTGCCAGAGTGCCGGTAAAATTGACTTTTGTAAACGTAAAATACCTGGCGAAGCCCAGCAGGTCCTGGTTGGCAATGCTAAACATGCGCATGCTTAACCAGTTGGCTTCATAGTCGGTTGCAGTAATAATAATACCAGCAATGAGGCCGGGTACAAGCAGGCACCAGCCTAACCATTTGTAACGGTTGGGGAGAAGAAGATTTTTAATCATGGCTATAAAATTTCCTCAAATGTAAAGTAAACATTACATAATGTAATAAATAATTTACTTTTTGTAATGTTTATTTAACATTAGTCCCAGACATAACGCCAGCTACCATCGGCCTGCCGTTTCCAGACGGTATGAAAAATGCCGGTCGACTGGGTGGTGTTACCAACCGAATCGGTGTTGATCCACACATACTTACCGAATGTATAGCCAAGATCTCCCCCGGCAGATACGGACACAAAATCAGGTGACCAGCTCACCCGGGCATTTTTGAAATGGGGGGCGGCATAATA
Source organism: Chitinophagaceae bacterium (assembly GCA_017998385.1). GTDB lineage: Bacteria > Bacteroidota > Bacteroidia > Chitinophagales > Chitinophagaceae > CAYMZZ01. Next base: position 3,513 of record JAGODE010000359.1, read on the forward strand.
ATGAGCAATACCGGCTTTGCCATAGATCAGCGAGTCTTTGCCACGCTTAATGACGGCATTGCTGTCGGCAAAATGGGTGAAAGCAGCTGCCACACCCTGGGATACGGCCATGTCTGCAAAATCGGTTTCTGCCTGCCTGATCTCATTTTCCGCCTCTTTATTGTCAGGAGTAGCAGGTGACTGGCAGGCCAGTAAGATTCCGGCCAGTACGGCCGGGAAAAAAAGAAGTTTTTTCATGGTTGGTAAAAATTGGGTAATAGTAGTACGATAAAACTATCTATTTGTAACAATCCCGGTTTTTCCAATCTGCTCAAACGGTAATTGGATGGGATGAAATGCGCAAAGAGCGCAAAGCGGGCGAAGGACGCAAAGGGAGGAGCGCAAAGAACGCAAAGCGGGCGAAGGACGCAACGGGAGGAGCGCAAAGAGCGCAAAGCGGGCAAAGGGAGGAACGCAAAGAGCGCAAAGCGGGCAAAGGGCGCAAAGGGAGG
>JAGODE010000090.1 GCA_017998385.1 Chitinophagaceae bacterium
GGTCTGTGTTGTTAAGTGCCGGCATGGCTACTGCCCAGACTACCGGCGGCTCCAAAACACCGGCGCGTCCTGCTGCAAAACCCACCACCAAACCGGCCACTAAGCCAGCTGCCCGGCCGGCTTCAAAACCTGCTACTGCGGCGGTTCAGGGCCCTTTGCTTAAAAACCTGGCCGACTCGGCTGGTTACGCATTGGGTGTGGATGTAGCCAGCTCATTGAAATCGCAGAAAATGGAAGCCATCAACCGGCCGCTGATCACTAAGGGCTTAAATGATGTGCTGGCTGGCAAGCCAAGCCTGATTGACGAAAATGAATGTTTCCTGATCCTGAATAATTATGCCACGCTTTGTATGCAGCCGGAAGGATATAAACCCACTGCCCCCAAAGCAGGTACTGCTGCCGCTAAAGCGTTTCTCAAAAATCTGCCCGACTCGGCGGGCTATGCGCTCGGCGTAAATATTGGCACCTCGCTGAAACTGCAGGATATGACTTCTGTGAACCGCAACCTGATTCAGCAAGGTCTTGATGATCTGCTGGGCGGCAAACAGGTATTACTGAGCCCGCAGGACAGCTATTCCATTCTCAGCCGTTATTCACAAAAAATGGCACAGGAAAAAGCGGTGGCCGTAATTGCTGACGGCGAAGCCTTTCTCGCAGAAAATAAGAAACGTGCCGAAGTAAAAACAACCGCCTCCGGTCTTCAATACGAAATACTGAAAGAAGGTACCGGCATTAAGCCAACGGCACAGGACACTTTTGTAGTTCATTACCGTGGTACCCGCATCGATGGATTTGAATTTGATGCTTCCTATAGAAGAAATGAGCCCCTGGTATACCCGATGGGTGCGGTAATTGCCGGATGGACAGAAGGGCTGCAACTGATGCCTGCAGGCAGTAAATACAAATTTTATATCCCTTATCAACTCGGTTATGGTCTTCGCGGCGCACCGCCAGATATTCCAGGTGGAGCAGCCCTGATATTTGAAATCGAACTGCTGGATGTCAAAAAAAATCCGAATCAATAAACTATTCGTCTATACAACTAATAAAGCCGGCCAAAAGCCGGCTTTATTAGTTGTATCAACTGCCTGTTACAAAAAGTGCTTATTTACTTACTACTATTTTCTCACTGGTTTGATCGCCGGTATCAACAGATGTGATACGAAGATTATACATACCGGGCAGCAAGTTCTCGATACTAAGATTGTTATTGGCAACATTCTTCCAGCTTTTAACTACTCTGCCATTCATATCATACAATACTACATCGCGCAGACGTTCGTGGCTCTCAAATACTACGGTCACCTGGCCGGTTGCACTGGGGTTGGGATAGATCACTGTTTTAACAGCCTGCTCAATTCCACGCACCGCTTTAATATCACTGTAGCGGCTGCTGCCATCTCTGTCTACCTGGCGCAGACGATACTGGGCCATGCTCTTTTGGGAGTTGACATCAAAGAACTGATAACTGAGTTCTGTCTGGCTGTTGCCGTCATGCGCTTTCGTATTCACAAACCCAACTGCTTCCCAGGCACCGTTGCCCAGTTTACGCTCGATGGCGAAACCTGTATTACTAAGTTCGGTAGCCGTTGCCCAGTCGAGTTGCACCTGTCCGTTGCTGATGCGGCGGGCGCTGAAGGATTTAAACTGCACAGGAAGAAGTGCGCAGCTACCGAGGAAGTCTATCTTACGAATTGTTGTTACGCTGGCTGAATTGGGAGCAGAAGCAGTAGCCTGGATCCAAACGGGCTTATCATAGATAGGCTGATTTGAATATGGCGCATAACTGATGTTAAAATAATTCTGTGTAGCTCCTGCACCAATTGTCAGTGTACCTGGCAGTGCAGGCGACAAAGCAGCCGTAATCTCAATATCATCACCACCCAACTCGGCTACGCCATCTCCGTCATCAATAAAGGCTTTCACACTTGCATTTATAGCAATATCGTCGGTATTATTAAATGACAGGTTCAGCAAACGGGGTTGAATACATTGTTTGATACCATTTACCTGCAGGTTATTAAACAGGATGGTAATAGCACCCTGATTGCTGCACTGTGTATTGTTACCATTGTTGCTACCCCATACATCACCGCGTACGGTTACAGGCTGACCGCAGGTAGAAAGCAGCAGCTTAACATTTTGAAGGGTATACTGAAAAGGGCCGGTGCCGGTACGGGTAAGTGTTACACCACCCGAAACCATCTTTACAGCAGGCTGACCCGATCCGGTCCAGGGGTAAGCAGCTACCAGCGAATAGCCGGTGGTACCGGGATTTTCTATCACAATTGTTCCAAGTGCATTTTGCAGCACTGTTCCGCCGGGAGGCGTTGATACGCTATAGTTGATGTTGGGATAATTATTTACAGGATCACTTTCCCATAAATGGATTACGCCATACTTGGCTCCGTTGTTGAATGTACCAGTGAAAGTCACATCCATCAGCACCTCACATCCCCCGGCAACCGAGGTAGTGGATTTGATTTGTACCTGCATGGTCGTTACTGCGCAGGCATTGGTTTGTGCTTTGGCCGCAGCTGCTACCAGCACGAAGGAAATGATTTGTAAAAAGCGTTTCATGACCGTTGATTTAAAAGGGTGGACAATAATTTTTGCTTTCCACGGACATGGATGGTTCTTTCTGTCTTTTTCTTCAGAAAGAGGTCAATGCTTTTCAGGATAAAAATCAGTGCGGGAAAACCGGTGAATAAAAGAAGCCGGGTACTGCAAGCTGATGGAGGATTGTGGTATCAGCACAAGCTATAGAAGAGGCTGACAGAGGGCTTTTTCAGAGGAATACGAATAATATTATCGTAAAACTCGAAACAAATAATCGTAAAACCAAGTTTCAGCCTATAGTATTTTTACGGAAAAATCTATTTTTTTAGCTTTTCTCCGACCCATGACAGTGCCAGCTTGAGTTGTTCTTCGGGAGTTAAGTTGGTATTATCCAGCACGATAGCATCTTCGGCCTGGCGTAAAGGGCTTACTTCGCGGTGAGAGTCGATATAGTCGCGCATTTCGAGGTTATTCTTCACTTCCTCGATGGTGATATTGGGGTTCTTTTCATACAGCTCACGAAAACGGCGCTCTACGCGCACGGCATTGTCGGCTGTCATAAATATCTTGAGTTCTGCTTTGGGAAATACAACGGTGCCTATATCCCGGCCATCCATGATGATTCCTTTTTTGCGTCCCATTTGTTGCTGCTGATGCACGGCAAAAGCGCGTACTTCTTTAATAGCGGCTACATCACTCACTTTTTCGGCCACTACCAGATCACGAATTACATATTCTACATTCTCTTCGTTGAGATACATTTCGCTGGACTGCGTTTTTTCATTGAAATGAAAATCGAGCGAAATCTCTGTAAGTGCTTTTTCCACTTCCCTGCGGTCAGTCCAATCCACATGGTTGCGCAGAAAATAAAGTGTAATGGCCCGGTACATGGCACCGCTATCAACATATACATAGCCCAGTTTACGCGCCATTTGTTTGGCCAGTGTACTTTTCCCGCAACTGGACCAGCCATCTATTGTGATTATGATCTTCTTTTCCATGTGTTGCGGCAAAAATAGCGCTTCAGCAGATTTTGCCCTTCTTTCACTGCGTAATTCTTGACGGGTGTGCAAAAAAAAGAGTGCCTTCCGGCACTCTCTTATTCTGTAATTACACCCATCATGCTTTTGATTCTTTTGTCTTCGTCTCTGCTTTCTTAAAGGTGAATCGTAATTTATTATTTTCCTTATCCAGATCAGCTTCCAGTACATCACCCGCCTTCACATTCATGTTGAGAATCTCTTCTGCCAGCGGATCTTCGAGGTATTTCTGGATAGCTCTGTGCAGCGGACGTGCACCAAACTGTACGTCATACCCTTTATCGGCCAGGAACGATTTGGCTTCTTCGGTAAGCGAAAGGCTGAAGCCCAGGTTACTGAGACGCTTCATCACGCCCTTCATCAGGATGTCGATGATGCTGAAGATATTTTCCTTGCTAAGGCTGTTGAAGATAATCACATCATCTATCCGGTTGAGAAACTCGGGAGAGAATGTGCGTTTCAACGCTTTTTCAATGACAGCCTTGTTTGCTTCATCTTCATGTTCCATTTTGGAAGCGGTGGTGAATCCCACACCGGCACCAAAATCTTTCAACTGGCGTACGCCAATATTGGAGGTCATGATGATGAGGGTATTTTTAAAGTCAACCTTACGGCCCAGACCATCGGTGAGCTGACCGTCATCGAGCACCTGCAGCAGGATATTATAGATATCCGGGTGAGCCTTTTCAATTTCGTCGAGCAGGATCACGCTGTAAGGTTTGCGGCGTACACGCTCAGTAAGCTGACCTCCTTCTTCATAGCCTACATAGCCGGGAGGTGCACCAATCAGACGGCTTACCGTAAATTTTTCCATGTATTCACTCATATCGATACGGATCAGCGCCTCTTCTGAGTCAAACATATGGCGGGCCAGCGCACGGGCCAGTTCGGTTTTACCAACACCGGTGGGACCGAGGAAAATGAAGGTACCAATCGGTTTTTTGGGATCTTTCAGACCTACGCGGTTACGCTGAATGGCTTTTACCACTTTCACGATGGCTTCGTCCTGACCAATCACCATTCCTTTCATGTCATCGGTCATCTTACGCAGCTTCTCGGTTTCTGCCTGTACCATTCGTTTTACAGGAATACCGGTCATCATACTCACTACTTCAGCAATAGCTTCCTCGTCGATCGGGTAACGCTTATGTTTACTTTCTTCCTCCCAGTCTGCCTTCGCTTTTTCGAGGTCTTCGGCCAGTTTCTTTTCTGTATCGCGGAGTGAAGCAGCCTCTTCAAACTTCTGGCTCTTCACTACTTTATTTTTTTCGTTCTTAACCTCTTCAATTTTCTTTTCGAGGTCTACAATGTTTTGAGGAACATTGATATTTTTCAGATGCACACGGGCGCCTACTTCGTCCATTACGTCAATGGCCTTATCTGGCAACAGACGGTCTGTGATATAACGGTCACTGAGCTTTACACAGGCTTCAATGGCTTCATTGTTATAGATCACATTGTGATAATCCTCGTATTTGGACTTGATATTATTCAGGATTTGAATAGTCTCATCCACGCTGGGGGGATCTACCATTACTTTCTGGAAACGACGGTCGAGGGCTCCATCCTTTTCGATATACATCCGGTATTCGTCGAGAGTAGAAGCGCCAATGCACTGAAGTTCGCCACGGGCCAGCGCTGGTTTAAAGATATTGCTCGCATCCAGCGATCCGCTCGCACCACCGGCGCCTACGATCGTATGCAGCTCATCGATAAAGAGGATCACATCGCGGTTTTTCTCCAGCTCATTCATGATTGCCTTCATACGTTCTTCAAACTGGCCGCGGTATTTGGTACCTGCCACGAGGGCGGCAAGATCAAGCGATATCACGCGTTTGTCAAACAGTACCCGCGACACTTTACGCTGCACAATGCGAAGGGCGAGGCCTTCCACAATGGCGGTTTTACCCACACCGGGCTCACCGATGAGGATGGGGTTATTCTTTTTGCGGCGGCTCAGGATCTGCGACACACGCTCAATCTCTGATTCACGTCCTACAATAGGATCGAGTGTGCCCATTTCGGCCAGCTTGGTTATATCACGGCCAAAGTTGTCGAGTACCGGGGTTTTGCTTTTGGCATTACCGGCCTGTTTGCTGCCTTTTTGCTGAGAATATTTTTTCTCGTCTTCAAAGTCATCATCATTCTCATCGGTATATTCTGCTCTGGGATCATTGGATTTCACAATGCCCAGTTCCTGGCGGAAAAGATCGTAATCCACGTCAAACTGATTTAAGATTTGAGTAGCTATATTTTCTTTGTTCTTAAGAATGGAAAGCATGAGGTGCTCGGTTTCCACCGTGCTGCTCTTAAGCGCTTTTGCTTCGAGTACGGTTACCCGGATCACCTTTTCGGCCTGCTTGGTTAAAGGCAGGCTGTTTATATTGGCAATATTCTTTCCGGTCTTGTCTTTTACGGCCAGTTCTATTTCCTTTCGCAATTCATATAAATCGACATTGAAGCTTTTCAGAATGCGTACCGCCGTATTATCACCTTCCCGGATAAGCCCGAGAAGCAGATGCTCCGTGCCGATAAAATCATTCCCGAGCCGTAGTGCCTCCTCCCTGCTAAACGAAATAATCTCCTTGACCTGGGCTGAAAAATTATTATCCATATTTAGATAATTGGTTGTTATACAATATTAACAAATATATTTGGTTCCTGTTCGCCCGTTCTTATAAACGGGTTGTTGATAATTTAAGTTGTTCCTGACCTCCTATTTTGGTTTTTTACAATTGAATCCTCCAAATTTGCTTTATGCAGGTCAAAACCGATACCAAAGAGAAATTTCATGCCATCACGGTGGCCGAGCCCGCAATTTCTGCAAGTATGACAGAAGAATTAGCGGAATGCTTACTTCCTATCCTCCAAAATGACGTTAAAAATGTAGTTCTTATCCTGTCTGAAGTAAAATCGATCGACAAAGAGGCAGCCGAAACCCTGGTCAACATCCAGCAACAGTTCTATGAAAATAGTGCATCTCTGGTAATTTGCGAACTGCAGGAGCAGGTAGAAAATTTTCTGGATCAGCACGAACTTTTGGAACTGATGAATGTTACCCCCTCCCAAAGTGAGGCCTGGGATATTGTGCAAATGGAGGAAATAGAACGCGAACTGCTTGATGGCGAATAAGCCTTTCCGTATTCTAAACCTTTGTAATTTAGCGCATGCTAGCGGTAACCATCCTCGGAAATAATTCTGCCGTGCCGGCCTTTGATCGCCATCCAACCAGCCAGTTGGTGACACTGGATGGCCAGCATTTCCTGGTCGACTGTGGCGAGGGTACACAGATTCAGATGATGCGTTATAAGATCAGGCGTGGCCGTATTTCCCATATATTCATTTCCCACCTGCATGGCGATCATTATTTCGGTCTCATTGGCCTGCTCAATTCATTCAGCCTGCTCAGCCATTCGCAGGAATTACATGTTTTCGGACCGGCGCAACTGCAGGATATTATAGAAATGCAGCTCAAGGTAGCTGATACGCATCTTTGTTTTCCCCTGCATTTTCATGCCCTCAACGGTGCCGCTACACTGGTTGATAATGAAAAAGTGGAGATCCGCTGTTTTCCTACCCAGCACCGCATAGAATGTTATGGTTTTATATTCCGGGAAAAGAAGAAGCCAAGACGGCTGATACTGGATGCCGTACGGGAAAACAATATTCCTCTCCATTTTTATGAACGGCTCAAGCAGGGCGAGGATTTTGTGACCTCGGCCGGTGAAGTCATCCGCAATGAATGGCTGACTACGGCCGGTACACCCGGCAGATCCTACGCTTTCTGCGCCGACACCCGCTATAACGAAGAGATGATTCCCTATATCCGGGGGGCCGATATGATCTATCATGAAGCCACTTATCTCGACAACCTCAGCGACCGGGCGCATGTACGCTTCCACTCCACCTCCAAACAGGCTGCGGCTATTGCCAAAAAAGCCGGCGTGGGCCGGCTGTTGCTGGGTCATTTCAGCAGTAAATATGATACACTCGAAGAGTTTGAACAGGAAGCGCGCGAAGTCTTTCCGGCCTCCGAACTGGCGCTCGAAGGCGTATCTTACAGGGTATAACCTGTACGGGGAGCACCCGAAATGTTGCGGCGCATATAATCCAGGATTTTTTTATACGGAATCTCTTTGCCTTTCTGAAAAATGAGCAGGTCTACCTGGTTCAGATCATCATCATAGTCCTTATCCAGCACACCCAGGCACTGACCACGTTTTACCTTATCCCCCTTTTTTACATTCAACGATTTAAGGTTGCTGTATACAACAATATCTTTCTTTTTATTTTCCAGGAATACGGCATACACCTCATCTATCTGGCGGATCTCCGAGATAGTGCCTTCTTCGAAATGAAAAACAGAATCGTAGCGCGACATCACATTCATGATGGGCATAGAGTTGAGAGAAGCATATACGGAACGGGGCTCATACTGGTAGATCACCCCTTCGCGTACAGGGTATCCGTAGACTTTTACGGAGTCAACTATTTTCTGCGAAAAAACCGCAGAAGCCGCCAGCAGACCGGCCATCATAAGGATACAGGCTTTTTTGTTTTTCATAAAGGATACAACGGGCTTTAGCCCTGATTTATTTCTAAAAGAAATACAAAAAAGCTCCGGAAACAATAAAAACTGTCCGAATAATTGATTCCGGACAAGGGAAATGGAAAAACTACGTAGGGGGATACGAAAAGTTTAAAGGTATAAAGGTTTAAAAGTGTGAATGGAGGTCCCTTTGATTTTAAACTTTTAAACCTTTATACTTTTATACTTTTATTCCGTCTTCATCAATTCTTTAATCCTGCTCCGCAGGCTCTCACTCACCGGCCATACCGGCTGACGAACAGCTTCTGAGCAGAGTCCCATCTGGCTCAGGTAGGCTTTCACACCGCTGGGACTGCCTTCGGCAAACATGGTCTGAATGATATCTGTGTACTGATAATGCAGGGCGCGGGCTTCTTCAAATTTGCCCTGCAGGCAAAGTCTGACCATTTCCGAAAAGCCGGCAGGGTACGCATTGGCCACTACCGAAGTCACGCCATCGGCCCCCAGGGCCATCATGGGCAGCGTGATGCCATCGTCGCCGCTGATGACCATAAAATCGGCCGGTTTGTTTTTGATGAGCTGCATGATCTGATCAAAATTGCCACTGGCTTCTTTGGTGGCAAATACGTTGCGGCACTCCCGCGCAATACGCAGTTGCGTATCGGCGGCCATATTCTGACCCGTGCGCGAAGGCACATTATAAATCATTATAGGCAGCGGTGTGGCAGCATCCAGTGTTTTATAATGCTGGAAAATACCTTCCTGGTTGGGTTTATTGTAATAGGGCGATACAGAAAGGATAGCATCATAACCGCTGAGATCAAAGCTGCGGAAACCCTTAAGCACTTCCTGCGTATCGTAGCCGCCAATACCTGCTACGAGCGGCAGGCGTCCGGCCACCTTATCTTTTACAAAAGTGAATACAGCCTGCTTGTCCTCACCATGCACTGTAGCGCTTTCACCGGTGGTACCGAGGACTACGAGGTATTCCACCTTACCCTTTATCCAGAATTCGATCAGCTTTTCAAAACTGGCCCAGTCGATGGATCCATCCTGCTGAAAGGGGGTAACAATAGCGATACCCGTTCCGGTAAATTTGCTTCGAAGTGACATAGTGTAGAAACGTTGGGTTTTAGTATAAACAATAGAAGCGGCCCGGGGCCGCTTTGATTTTATTTTTTTATGATCATACAGATCATTGCGGCAGTTCTTCCCAGAAGCCCATCTTCGCAAACTTTTCGATACGATCGTTTACGCGCTTCTCCGGCGACTTCTGCTTCAGTTCCTGTATGGCGATCTTGATATGCTCTTTGAGCATACGGGCAGATTCGTCATAATCCCAGTGCGCACCACCGGCCGGCTCGGGTATAATGCCGTCGATCAGGCCAAAGCCCAGCATTTTATCGGCCGTCAGCCGCAGTTGCTCTGCTGCAATCTCCTTCTGCGCCCAGCTGCGCCATAAAATGGTGCTGCAGTTTTCCGGAGAGATCACCGTATACCAGGAATTCTCCATCATAAACACTTTATCACCCACGCCAATACCCAGTGCTCCGCCACTGGCGCCTTCACCAATGATTACGCAAATGACGGGGACTTTCAGCCGCATCATTTCATAAATATTACGGGCAATAGCCTCTCCCTGGCCGCGCTCTTCTGCTTCCAGTCCGGGATAGGCTCCGGGTGTATCGATGAGGGTAACGATGGGCTTGTTGAACTTTTCGGCCAGTTTCATCAGGCGAAGTGCCTTACGGTAACCTTCGGGATTGGCCATACCAAAGTTGCGCATCTGGCGCATTTTGGTATTGATCCCCTTCTGCTGACCAATAAACATGACGGTCTCACCATCCAGTGATGCGAAACCGCCTACCATTGCCTTATCATCCTTCACATTGCGGTCACCAAACAACTCCACAAAATTGGTGGTCATTTTGGTGATATATTTCATGGTGTAAGGCCGGTCAGGATGGCGGCTAAGCTGCACGCGCTGCCAGCTGGTAAGGTTGGAAGTGATCTCTCTCCTCTTCTCAAGAATCTGATTTTCAAGATTCTGGAAAAGATCTCCCATATCTACATTGGTCTTTTCCTGACGTTGCCGATTGCTCTCCATCACATCCAGGATATCCTTAATCGGCTTTTCGAAATCAAGAAACTGACGATTGGCGTTCGATGGCATAAGTAAATTATGAGCGGCTAAATTAAGGAGTTTTAGGTTTTAAGTGATAAGTTTTAAGTGATAGTTGCAGAGGACAGTGGTCAGTGGTCAGTGGTCAGGACGCTTCGCGTCCGGGCAGCAAACGAAGGATCATTCGGAATAGCAGACAGCTGTCTAAAAAGTATAAAAGTTTAAAGGTATAAAGATTACACCCTTTATACCCTTTATACCTTTAAACTTTTATACTTTTCACCCTCTCAAGAGCGAGCTGCGCGAAAGATATCTTTTATCGGGAGAATAAATGAAGAGGCAGGTGCCGTTGCGCAGTGTATTGATAATTTCCCGCGCTTCTTCCTGTGGTACTGCGGGACAGCCCTGGCTGCGGCCGATATAACCCTGCGACTGAACATAGGATTCGTCTACATATGCAGCACCATGTATTACAATAGCACGGCGATAGGCTTTATCATTAATACCATATTCCAGTCCCTGCAGTTTGAGTGAGTACCCATTGCTGCCTTCGTAGGTCTGGCCGGTGATGTAGAAACCGGGACTGCTTTTATAAGAAGAAGGCTGATTGCTGAAGGAGGTGGCCATTTCCTTACCGGAATTGCGGCCATGTGCTACCAGAGAGTTGTGCAGCACCTCATAGTTTTCCATATCCAGCACAAAAAGACGTTTTTCGCTGCTGGGTTTGCTGAAATCAATAATGGCTATGATGGAACCATTGAGCAGTTTGCCCTGCTGCATGAGCTTGCGCCATCCTTTCTGTGCATATTCGAAAGCCTGGCGGCTGAGGCCGGCAATATCGAGATGGAGACTGTCATATACCGATTTAACGGGGGCCACCGGCATCAGCCTGGTGAGCGAATCTTCTGTGGTCACTACACGTGTTACAGAATCCGCTGCATCGCGCAGGTGATTGAAGGTAGACTTACCAAAAGCAAGGGGCAAATGAATGATGGTAATAAATACCGAAGAGATCAGCAGGTAAAATGCCTTAAACTGTTTTTTCATGACTACTAATACGAATTAACCATTAACCTAAAAAATGTTCAGATAAAGTTGACGCTATTCTGTTAGTTCGCAGGTTCTTCTGTCGGATATTGCTCAGATTATCTGTCGCAGGCCGGATGAATAACGCAGGTTTTGCCTGCTTAGTATGCTCCCGGCTGCGGTCTCAAAACCCCCGAAAACCGAATATAAGGCAAAAGCCTGATGTGACGGGGGATTTGGTGGGCAAAATTACCGCATAAATCCACCATGCCGGTGGTTGAATTGTTAAAATTTAATCCTGCAGATCATCTATTTTGTCAATAATTGACTGCGTGGGGATTAGCTCTGCTGCTTTTAATGACCGGTGACATCCGGCTTCGATGGCAAATTAAAAATCACAGACTCGTTTTTTTTCGTTATCTTCACCATCGTACTTTTTAAAGCACCTGCATCATTCAGTCCGGATCAGTATCAATGCTTACTTTTTAATTTCAGTAATTGTTTTTCCTCCTCTTTGCTCCTTGCTGCGGTTATTTATCACGTGCACTTTTTTATAAGTAAATTTTTTATCATGAATATGTACGTATCAAACATCAGTTTTCACACATCTGAAACTGATTTACGCAGATTATTTGAACAATTTGGAATGGTTGATTCGGCGAGGATAATCACCGATCGGGAAACGGGACGCAGCCGTGGTTTTGGTTTTGTGGAAATGCCTTCAGAAGAACAGGCAGACAATGCTATTAAAGGGCTTAACAATAAAGAAGTAGAGGGCCGTCAAATGTCGGTTACTGTTGCCCGCGAAAAGAAAAGCAGCAATTCCGGTAATCGCTGGTAACGGAGAAGCATCTGCGTTAACAGGATCGGATGTTGATTTCCGGTCAGACCGAATTAATGATTATTCACTTTATTTAATAAAGACAGATATGACCAGTGTGGAGATAGAGAAATTTATGTCACAAAAGAATAAGCAGGCCCGGGCTGTACAGATCAGTTTCAAAACCCGCGCCAGCATGAAAGGATTATTTATTGAGCTGGCAGATTACCAAGATCTGAAGCGTAAAAATCTGTGGCGGATAGTAAGTGAATCGAACCTGGGAGCTTACCAGCAAACGAATGACAATAATCTGGCCCGCATTTTCAACGGCATTGAGATAACCAGACTGGAAGTTGTATAAAAAATATATCCACCTGCCAGACATTATACAGGTGGATTAATAACACTCCTCTTTTTGAGGAGTCTGATGCCAGCCGGCGAGTTTTATGGCAGGCGAAACATCTTTGTACTGATTAAGAATAAATATGGCAAAACCCAAAGAAACATTTAACAAAAAAGAGAAAGAAAAAAAGAGGCTTAAGCAAAAGCAGGAAAAACAGGAGAAAATGGCCGAGCGCAAAGCGCACGCTAAAAAAGGTAAAAGCCTGGAAGACATGATGGCCTATATCGACGAAAACGGCAATATTTCTGATACTCCTCCTGACCCCCGCCGCAGAGTCGTATTTAAAACTGAAGATATCCAGATCGGTGTTCCCAAAATGGAAGACATCCCCGACGAACCGCATATCGGTATCGTATCCTTCTTTAATGACAGCAAAGGCTTCGGCTTTATCAATGAACAGCCATCCGGGGAAAGGATATTTGTGCATATCAACCAACTTACCGAGCCCATACGCGAAGGAGATAAAGTGACCTACGAAGTGGAAAGAGGCCCCCGGGGACTTAATGCTACTGAGGTAAAAAAACTGCAATAACCCCAGGACAGCTGTTAAAACCAACTGCAGGCCCCACCTGCCAGGTTTCCTTTATTTATAAATCTTCATTCATGGCATTTATCGACGAAATATTACAAAAACCCTCCTATGGCTGGACCAACGCCGAAGGAGAATTATCCGTACCCAGCTTCCGCCAGCTTTTCAAAGAAGCTTTTTCGCGGATCAATATTTTCAAAACAAGAAAAAACTGGATCTCGCTCATCAGCTGGCTGATGGCAGCCTGCATGCTCCCATTCTTCATATTCTTCCTGGTTGTTCATTTCAGCTGGCCACTGGCTATTGCTGTAGTCGTTTACAGCATGATCATCATGGGCACCCATGGCACCATCTGGTTTCACCGGTACTGTACGCATAACTCGTATAAATTTCGCCATCCCATCTGGCGTTTTCTGACACAAAACCTGGTGATCAAAACTTTTCCCGAAGAGATCTATGTGGTATCACACCACGTACATCACGCCAAATCGGACCAGCCCGGTGATCCCTACAATGCACAGGGCGGGTTTTGGTATTGTATGCTGTCTGATGTCAATCACCAGAGTATCGCCAAGGACCTCGATGAGGTTACCTATGGCAAAGTAGCCCGTTTTATGCGCCATACCGGTGTGCGGCTCAATACCTATTCGCAGTACCTCAAATGGGGCTCGGTAGCCTCTCCCCTGTACACGGTTCTGCTATGGCTTTTCAACTGGGTGGCCTGGTACACTATATTTTATCTCATAGGCGGACATGCACTGGCCTGTGCCCTGTTTTCGGCCGCCATGCTCTGGTTTATACTGGTACGGGCTTTTAACTATACCGGACACGGAAAGGGGAAAGAAGAGCATAAGGAAGGGGTCGATTTTGACCGCAGTAATCTGTCGGTAAACCAGCTGCGGCCGGGCTTATTTGCAGGTGAATGGCACAACAATCACCATCTCTATCCCGGTAGCGCCCGTGCCGGCTTTCTGCCCTATCAGCTCGACCTGGCCTGGATATACATTTTTGTGTTGTACAAGCTGGGGGCCGTATCCTCTTTTCATGACAGCAAAAAGGAATTTCTGCGGCGATATGGCTCCGGAAATAAAAACGATTGAATTTCAGAAAAAAACGATCAGACTTTGGCATAAATTGAAGAAAGTCTTACATTTGCCGCCCAAAGAAAGAAATTCAGCTTTAGCTCTTTTGAATAAAAATCTTCCCCTGCTGCGGGTCACTGACCGGCGGCAATAAGTTCGGGACGTAGCGCAGCCCGGTAGCGCACTTGCATGGGGTGCAAGGGGTCGCTAGTTCGAATCTAGTCGTCCCGACTTTGCCCGCCTTCGCACCATGTGCTTTGGCGGGCTTTTTTATTATGTTTGTCTGAGTTTTCTTTTCGGGAAACGGGATGTAGCGCAGCCCGGTAGCGCGCTTCGTTCGGGACGAAGAGGCCGCTGGTTCGAATCCAGTCATCCCGACTGATCAAAAAGCTCATGCAATGCGTGAGCTTTTTTGTTATCACCAATTCTGCAGCGGGATGTTGTCCCGCCGGGGCGGGACGCTTCGTTCGGGATCCCGCAGAGCGGGACTGGTTCGATCCCGAATATTCGGGACAGTCATCCAGACTGATCAAAAAGCTCATGCATTGCGTGAGCTTTTTTGTTATCAACAATTCTGCAGCGGGATGTAGTCCCGCCGGGGCGGGACGCTTCGTTCGGAACGAAGAGGCCGCCTCTCTTACTTAGTCGAGTTCAAAGTCAACGATCAAAGGTGTGTGATCACTATATTTTGTCCACGCCCCATATGCGCCTATCTCAACGTTTTTTAATTTTTCAATAAGGCTTTTAGATGCAAAACAATAGTCAATATGATAAGGCCGGTCTACCTTTCGGTGCATAAAAAGTGTATTATCTCTTTCTTTTCCTTGTACTTGTTTGTGAAAATTGTGGTACGTACTTAAAATATTTTTCGTCATTAAGAAATCTACAAGATTCGTATGATTATATATACGCCTGGGTTTATCCCAAATTGAGTTGCTGTTGAAATCACCTGTAAGAATAACATTCTCATTACACAGAATGTCACCGTAAAAGTGTACGGCATTCCAGACTTGTTCGGTGTAGCAGTCATGATATTCCGGTTTCTGAGCCCATATTGCAAAAACTGTCAAACTGATTTTGTCACTGTAAATATTAAGCGGTAAAATAAATTTAAAGAGAGTGTTATGATTAAGGCTTTTAATTTTTAAACCTCCGAAGGTAAACACAGCCAACCCCTTATTCAGATTTTGCCCGAACCACAGTTTGTCTGTTGGATTTGGTAAGCCTTCCCTGAAGGTTACTTTGTCTGGATGTTCACATTCAGGAATGATAAGAACATCTGGCATATACGTTGAGATAATTTCAGCCTTTTTCCTGAAAGCCATGTTACAGTTCCAGGTAACGATCCTCATATTAAATGTTTTGGATAAATAGCATGCGCTAAAAATTGATACTGATTCATCCGACTTTTCCAGTTCACTGATTACCCCCGCGTACTCTTTTATTCAAACAAAATATCCATATCAAAGCTGTTTTGAACCATTGATGAGGCATACGCATTTGAGGTTAACCCAAAGGTGGTGATCATCGTAAGATAAATTGC
>JAGODE010000360.1 GCA_017998385.1 Chitinophagaceae bacterium
CCCTTGTACTAGCCCGGGCCTGGAAGGGAAGCCTTGCGAAAAATTAACATTCAGGGAAAGGTGTTATTTTCATAGGTAGATTTTAATATAAATTCAATGAATGAAAAGGAACTTAATTTGGTTCATGATTTCTTAATTATCAAATCCGTCAATTCCGGCGTGTCCAACATCCTTTCCATTTCAGTTTGCACAATGGTTTGAACATCCTTTTTGATGGTTAAATAGTTCTCCAAAATCTCTTTCTGACTTACGGTAGAAACCTGCGGTAATTCCCTGTATGCGGCCTGCTCTTTTGCAAGGGCTTCGTGATCGTTCAGGATTTCCGCACAAAAGGCTTTTAGTTCAATTTTTTCATCGGGATTATCGGTTACCATACCTACAAATTCACCGGAAGAAAGGGAAGCTATTTTGGATTGCGGAATAGCCAATTCGAGTTGTTTGGAACGACTGACAGAAGTATCACGGCTGTTAATGGAAATACTCTCCCTGTCCTGCATAATCTTCCCAAAGCGTTCAGAGAGTTGTTTAGCGGTTTCTCCAGCCACCTATCCGCTGATCACGTTCCCGACGATATTAAGTATCACCTCGGCCTGTTCCTTCCCGTAATGCACTTTTAGCTGGCTGGAATCCTGCACCGCCAGTGTGGTCGCCACTTTGTTGGACCGGGCGGTTGCGATCAGGCTGTCAATCCCATTAAAATAGATGGTTGGGAACTCGTCAAAAACGAGGCTGCTTTTGTGCAGGTTCTTCCGGTTCATGTTCCTGGTCAGTGTGGTGACGTACAATGATATCACATCGCAGTAAGTGCCTTTTTGGACGAATACCCCAAAACAAAAAGCCCAGCATCTCTGCTGGGCTTCTGCGGACCGTCCCGAAATTTCGGGACCGAAGCCTCGGGATCGAACCCACCACCACCGCCGTGAAAAGAACTTCATACACCAGTCACACCCAAAACAAAAAAACCAGCATTTCTGCTGGGCCTCTGCGGACCGTCCCGAAATTTCGGTCTCGAAGTCTCGGGATCGAACCCACCACCACCGCCGTGAAAAGAACTTCATACACCAGCCACCCCCCAAACAAAAAACCCAGCATTTCTGCTGGGCTTCTGCGGACCGGACGGGACTCGAACCCGCGACCTCCGCCGTGACAGGGCGGCATTCTAACCGACTGAACTACCGATCCTTATAAATGCTGAGGAAAACCTCGGGCATCCCCGTTAAGGGACGGCAAAGATAGGGGTTCCCGGGTATTCAAAACAAAACTTTTGCAAAAAAAATTGAAGAAAATCTTTGATCCGGGAAAGACATTTCTGCTACCCGACTTCTTCATTACAAACGGGTTGCAGAAGATGGCGGCATCAGGCAAACAACACATCCATCGTCAGGCTTCGCTGCACCAGGCTGGCCGCATAATTATTTTCTTTTACTCCATAGGTGGTGATCATGGTTAGAAACAGGGTCTTGCGGGTACGGGTCACCTGCCGGAAAACATCCATCTTCTGCTGCAGGCTGGCTGCATAGGCTTTCTCGATCACAAACGGGCCGGTACTGAATTTCATTTCACAAATGCTGATACACCGGTCCTGCCGGTCGATGAGCAGGTCGATCTGGGCGCCGCCCTCCGGCTGATCTTTTGCCGGCACATGGCGCCAGGCATTTTCTACGGTCTCCACTGTTTGTATGCCCAGCCCCTCTTTCAACTGATCGATATGTTTCAGGCAAACGGCTTCAAAAGCCATTCCGCACCATATTTTATAGGTAGCGCCGGCACTCAGTTTCATCCAGGCATCTTTACCCGGCGTCCTTAGTTTTTCCATAAACCGGAGGTAAAAAATAGAAAACTCATCGATGAGCCGGTAGATCACATCCTTACTGTTTTTACCGAAGGGAATGGCCGATCGGATAAAGCCGGATTCTTCCAGCTCAGTTAGCATCAGCGTTGTGCGGCCACCTGAGCTAAGGCCGCAGGTATCGATTATCTCCTGCCGTGTGAGTCCTTTGGGTGCAGCGGCCAGTGCTTTCACGGCCTTTATATGATTACCGGCCATTTCAAAAAGCGAATCGTACAGGTTATTAAACTCGCCGGTGAGCAGGCCATCCTTGGTAAAACATATCTTCTGAATTACCTGCATGGCACTACTACCCTTCCCTACATGTTTGAGATACTGCGGTATACCACCCAGTGCCATATAGATCTGCAGGACCTGGTAACGATCGAGTTTACTGCCCTGGCTTTTGAGGTAGGCCTCCGTTTCGGCAAGGGTAAAGGGCAGCAGCCGGATCTTTTGTGTAATGCGGTTATGAAGTCCTCCCCGGTTGTTGACTACATGACTGATCATCCACGAGGCGGCCGATCCGCAAATAACGATCAGCAACCACGGCTGACGGCTCGCCCAGGTATTCCAGAAATGTTCAAAGGCAGACAGGAAACCCGACTTTCGACCATCCAGCCAGGGAAACTCATCGAGAAAGACCACCCATTTCTTATTCTTTCTTTTGCCTTCGAGGTATTTTTCCAACGCGTGAAATGCTTCTACCCAGGTAGCCGGAGGCTTTATACCCAGCTCCGACCCCATTGCACGCTGCATGGCTTTACTGAACTGCAGCAACTGCTCTTTCATGCCGGCACCATACATACCGGTGAGTTCAAATGCCATGCGGTCCTGAAAATAAGTGCGGATCAGAAAAGTCTTGCCCACCCTTCGCCTGCCGTATACGGCCACGAGGCCGGCTTCTTTACTCTTTACTGTTTCTTCGAGCAACGCGATCTCCTCTTTTCTGCCAGTGATCTGATCCATATACAGTATTAACAATAGTAAATTAATAGTTTTGGCCGCTTATAAAGGTATTATATTGGGCCAAAAGTATAAAATAAAACAAGTTTTGGCCGCTTATAGTATTACCATATCCGGCCAAAACCTGCTGTTTTAGCACAGCAAAAGAATCTAATAATCAAAAAATCAACCACTTAATAAAGCATCACCCCTTTAGGTTATTGTACACCTGAAGGCAGCCGGATATCTTTAAACCAAACACAATAGCGCATGCAGCACACCGCTCCCCTGCAGCACGAAGAACGTGCCGACATCCTGGATATACTCAGGGCCTTTGCCCTGCTGGGTATCTGCATGGCCAACGCGGGCTATTTTTCGTTGTACATTTTTCAAAAGCCGGCTACTATAGAGACTATGCCAACAGCTGCCGCAGACCGCTGGCTCAGCTGGTTTCATTTTGCTTTTATAGATGGAAAATTTTATTCGCTTTTTTCGCTGCTGTTTGGCATTGGCTTCTCCATCATATTTCTGCGTAATAAAAAAAATGGTCGCAATGGTCTGGCCATTTTTTATCGCCGCCTCATCATCCTGCTCGTATTTGGCTTATGCCACAGCCTGCTGCTCTGGGATGGAGATATCCTGATGTTTTATGCCCTCACGGGTATGCTGCTGCCCTTATTCCGCAACTGCTCCGACAGAACCTTGCTGATACTGACAGCGGCACTCCTGCTATCCCCCCTGCTGTTTGATCTCCTGAAAGTAATAACGGATGGCAGATGGAATATGAGCCGCCCCTTTCTTCTGCAGGCGCTGGCAACGGATAAAAAAGCAGGTATTACAGAAGACAATCTCGACAGCTGGCTCATGCAACACCGCAGCTACAGCGACCTGATCACCTGGAGCCGATCCGGCACCTGGTGGAGCTGGCAGTTGCGGCTCGACAGCAATCGTATCCCCAAAGTGCTGGGCCTGTTTATACTGGGTTTATATGCAGGCCGCAAAGAAATGTATACAAACCTGGAAGCCTACCGGCCTTTGTTCAGAAAAATACAACGCTGGGGATTTGCACTGGGTATACCTGCAGGCGTGGCACATGCCTGGTTTGAATTTGATCACCAGGTATTACCTGCTCCCGCAGGCCTGTATGATACGCTTAGTTATGCGCTGAACGTAGTGCCGCTCAGTCTGGCTTATACGACCACTATTGTTT
>JAGODE010000091.1 GCA_017998385.1 Chitinophagaceae bacterium
AAAAGTGGTGGTTGAGGTAAACAGCTTTGGGGTTTAATTAAAACAATACAAGGTGGCGTGAATCCGGCGCGGCTCAACTCGATGAACACTACCATTGCCGAGATATTTACAGCCCTGGAAAAAAATAATGAGAACACCGGTGGCGCTTATATTGACAAAAAGCCAAACGCTTACTTTATCCGTGGCGTGGGCCTTATTGGCAGCATGGATGATATCCGGAATATTGTAATCAAAAAAGTAAACAATATTCCCGTTCTTATCAAAGACGTGGCAGCGGTAAAAGCCGGCAATGCTATCCGCTATGGATCCGTTACGTACAACGGAGAAAAAGAAGTGGTGGGAGGCATTGTGATGATGCTGAAAGGCGGCAACAGTGCTGCGGTGGTAAAGCGGGTAAAAGAAAAGATGGAATCTATCCGAAAGGCCCTGCCGGCGGATGTGGAAATCGAATCCTATATCGATCGTACAGGGCTGGTAGACCGTGCCATCAATACTGTAAAGAACAACCTGATCGAAGGTGCGCTGATTGTAGTGTTTGTGCTGATTCTCTTCCTGGGAAATATCCGTGCCGGCCTCATTGTAGCATCGGCCATTCCACTGTCGATGTTATTCGCACTGGGCATGATGCAGCTGTTTGGCGTAAGCGCCAACCTCATGAGCCTGGGGGCTATTGACTTTGGCCTGATCGTAGACGGAGCAGTAATCATTGTAGAGGCTACCATGCACCACCTGGGTTTACGAAAAAGTACCGGAAAACTCACTCAGGCAGAAATGGACCTGGAGGTATATGCATCGGCCTCAAAGATCAGGAACAGTGCAGCCTTTGGTGAGATCATTATTCTGATCGTATACATTCCCATACTCACCCTGGTTGGTATTGAAGGTAAAATGTTTCGTCCCATGGCACAAACCGTTGGCTTTGCCATTCTGGGCGCACTCATTCTTTCGCTCACCTACATCCCTATGATGTCGGCTCTTTTTCTGTCAAAAAAGCCGCAGCATAAGCGCAATTTTTCCGACCGCCTGATGGATTTCTTTCAGCGTATATATGCGCCGGTTATCCGCCAGGCTGTAAAAATGAAGTATACGGTGGTGGCAGCTGCGCTCGCCCTGCTTATACTGGCCATTGCCCTATTCAGCAGGATGGGCGGCGAGTTTATTCCTCAATTGCAGGAAGGCGACTATGCCTTTCATTGCATATTGCCACAGGGCACTTCCCTTACGCAAAGCGTAGAGACGTCGATGCAGGCCAGTCGTATACTCCGTTCATTTCCTGAAGTAGAAATGGTGGTAGGCAAAACAGGCAGTGCCGAAGTGCCCACGGACCCCATGCCGCCCGAAGCAACCGACCTTATCGTGAAGCTGAAACCAAAAAAGGAATGGGTCAGCACAAAGGACTACAATCAACTGGCCGCACTGATGCTGGAAAAACTGGAGGTGATACCGGGTGTATTCTTTGAAGCATCGCAACCGATACAGATGCGTTTCAATGAACTGATGACCGGTGTGCGCCAGGATGTAGCCATCAAGATATTTGGTGAAAATATTGATACCCTGGCAGCACTGGCGCCCCGCGTGGCGGCAGTGGTACAGTCGGTGAAAGGAGCCACCAGCCCGCAGGTAGAAAGAACCGCCGGCCTTCCGCAAATCACCATCGAATACGACCGGGCAAAGCTAGCCGGATATGGACTCAACATCAGCGATATCAACAAAGTTGTAAGCACTGCTTTTGCCGGAGAGGCGGCCGGGGTGGTGTTTGAAAATGAACGGAAGTTTGATCTTGTTGTACGGCTCGACAGCAGCAGCCGCCAGTCTATTGACGATGTTAGCAATTTATTCATCCCTGCGGGCGATGGCAGCCAGATTCCCCTGTCGCAGGTTGCAGCCATTTCATTTAAAGAAGGTCCGTCACAGATCAGCCGCGAAGAAGGCAAACGCCGGATCGTAATCGGATTCAATGTAAGCGGACGCGATGTAGCCAGCGTGGTAAAAGATATACAGGCAAAACTTTCTGTAGCGGGTATTTTACCTACCGGCTACTACTATACCTATGGTGGTACATTCGAAAACCTGCAGGAAGCTTCTGACCGGCTCATGATTGCCGTGCCCGTAGCACTTGCCCTCATCTTTCTGCTGCTTTATTTCACCTTCCGGTCATTGAAAGAAGCGCTGCTCATCTTTACTGCTATTCCCATGAGCGCCATCGGAGGGGTATTTGCCCTGCTGCTCCGAAGTATGCCTTTCAGTATTTCGGCGGGTGTGGGTTTTATTGCCCTGTTTGGCGTAGCCGTATTAAACGGAATAGTATTGATCAGCACATTCAATCAATTGCAAAAAGATGGAGTCACGGATGTATTACAAAGAGTGTATGAAGGCACAAGGATCCGCCTGCGACCAGTGCTTATGACGGCTTCGGTAGCCGCACTCGGCTTTATTCCGATGGCCCTTTCGGGCGGAGCCGGCGCAGAAGTGCAAAAGCCGCTGGCCACGGTTGTAATCGGCGGCCTTATCACCGCTACCCTTCTCACCCTGATCGTATTGCCCTTACTCTATATCATTTTCTCCGGCAAAAGAAAATCAATACACCCCATTGCTCCAGCAGTCATACTATGTCTGCTGATGATTTTTTCTGCGGGTACTGCCACTGCGCAAAGTGCCGGCATAAAACGATTGTCGGAGCAGCAAGCTCTTGAATGCGCAAAAAACAATCTGTTGTACAGCATAAACGCGCAGCAGATCGAAAAAGGAAAAGCCCAGGTAAAAACAGCTACAGCTTTTCCCAAAACAGGCGTGTTTGCAGAAAATGAAGATATGCGGCCATCTGATAATACCGGCATCCTGAAAATAGGCGTATCACAGGCTGTGGCCTGGCCGGGATTGTATAAAGCGCAGAAAAACCTGTACAGCGAACAACTGAAATATTATGAAGCGGGTACAGCTGTAATTGATGCAGAGCTCAAAAAAGAAGTGCGGTCTGCATACTACCAACTCTGGTATCTGCAAAACAAACAGCAGCTTTATCAGCAGTTGGACAGCATCTATACGTCCCTGACCGGAGCTGCGATACTTAAAGTAAAAACAGGCGACAGTCCCGGCCTGGACAGTATTGCCGCCAACGTGCGTATGGCCGAACTAAAGGCCTTTATCGTACAGATTGGCAATGACGTTCGCATACAACAGCAGGCGCTTATGCAATTCCTGAATAGCACCGAACCGGTATTGCCTTTGCTGAGCCCCTTAATTAAATTACAGATACCTCCACTTGCAGCAGACAGCCTGCATCCGGCGCTCACATTGCAGCAGCAGCATATACGGATCGCCAATGCCGGGATTGCTGTTGTCCGCAATGAGAACAGGCCGGAATTTTCGGGGCGCTTCTTCAGTCAGCGGCTGTGGGGAGCCAAAGATCCATTTACCGGCTTTTCGGTCACGGCTGCATTTCCCCTCTTTGGCAGCAATGCTTACCGCAATAAAGTAAAAGCTGCAGAAGCCGAGAAGCTGCTTCAGCAAAAACAACTGGACTATGATCAGCAGCAATGGACAACCCGGCAGTTGCAACTGTGGCAGGATGCTGACAAAACCAACAGCATGCTGTTGTTTTATGAATCTGCCGGCCTCAGGCAGGCAGAGCAAATTATCAGCGCCGCTTCGCTCGCTTACCGGTCGGGCGAGATCAGTTTTGCCGAACTGTCACAATTCCTGGCTCAGGCAATCGACATTCAGAAAAACTATCTCGAAAACCTGAACCAGTACAATCAGGCCGTCATCAGATACCGTTATTACATCAATCAATAAATGAGTATGAAAAAGTATTTCTTACTGGCACTCCTTATGTCCTGTCTCCTGCTCCTGGTAGCCTGTAATGGGCAAAAAAACGATCCGGCCAAAGAAGCGGATGGAGCCAGCGAAAAAGAAGATCATGCAGATGAGCAAACCACCACTCTCACTGCAGACCAGATAAAAAGCATTGGTATTGGCTTTGGAGCTATTGAGCAAAAGCAACTCACCCGTTCGCTCAAGACCACCGGTATGCTGCGCGTTCCCAATCAGAATAAGGCAACCATCAACTCTGTGTACAGTGGTGTGGTAAAAACGCTGCTAGTACAACCCGGCGATATTGTAAGAAAGGGACAGACTATTGCCAGTATTGCCAATCCCGAGTTTGTGCAGGTACAAAGCAATTACCTGAGTGTGGACGCCAAAATAGGGCTGGCCGAACTGGAAGTGACGCGGCAAAAAGAATTAAACGCGGGCAATGCCGGTGCATTAAAAAATCTGCAGGCCGCCGAAACAGAACTCCGTACCCTGCGTACTGCCAAATCAACCTATGAGCAGCAGATACGATTAATGGGTATTAACCCTGCCACACTCAGCAACGGTAAACTCATTTCCGTTTTATCCATTACCAGTCCTATCAGCGGCGTGGTGAGCAGCGTAAAAGTAGAAATGGGTAGTTTTATTGATCTTTCCACGCCTATTGCAGAGATTGTAGACAACAGCCAGCTGCATCTCGATCTGTTTGTATATGAAAAGGATCTTCCGAAACTAAAAGAGAATCAACTGATCCATTTCACCCTAACCAATAACCCCGGCAGGGAGTATGATGCACAGATCTATTCGCTCGGTTCCTCTTTTGAAGGAGAAAGCAAGGCGGTAACCGTACACGCCAAAGTACAGGGCGACAAAACCGGCCTTATCGATGGCATGAATATCACTGCCGTAATAAGTCTTGAAAAAACAACCGCACCCGCCGTGCCCGCAGAATCGATTGTAACTATGCAGGGGCAGGATTATATTTTTATGTCTGTTGCAGATACACATGGCCATAAAGAGAAGGAAACCAGCTTTGAAATGATTCCTGTAGCCCGGGGCGCAACTGATGTAGGCTATACTGAGATAACGCCGCTGAAAGAGGTTCCGGCCAGTGCGACCATAGTAACCAAAGGCGCTTTTTTTATTATGGCTAAATTTATGAATGCCGGACGGCATGAACATTAATCTTATTCCTATCTACCGTAAATTCAAACTATGACTTCGCTGTTAATTGGCAGCTTTCTGATCAGCCTGCTTCACGCGATTATCCCCAACCACTGGTTGCCGGTACTGGCCATTGGCCGTAAAGAGGGCTGGAGCCTGGCAGAAACCACCCGCATTACCTTCATAAGCGGATTGGCGCATGTACTCAGCACCGTAGTAATAGGTCTCCTGCTGGCGCTTATTGGTAATCAGCTGGCTGAATACATAGAAGATTTTTCCCGTATCATAGGGTCGTCTGTGTTGATACTGATGGGACTTTATTTTATCCGCCAGCACTACACCCATCATCATTTTCATGTAAACGAAAAACAGATCAATACAAAGAGTAAAAAGGCTTTACTGATCAGCCTTGTCATTGCCATGTTTCTTTCGCCCTGCATGGAAATAGAAGCCTATTTCCTGGTAGCGGGTAATAATGGGTGGCATCAGTTCATCATCATCGCCCTGCTCTATTCCACCATATCCATCTCGGGTATGCTGATTTGGGTAAGAATTGCCTATAAGGGGATACTGCGGCTCAACTGGCATAAGCTGGAGCACAATGCCGGTATCATCACCGGCGGCATTCTGATAGCGACCGGCATTTTATCATTCTTTATTCATTAAATCATGAGCAAAACACATAATCACTCCGCTTCGGAAAAAGAACAAGCCCATGAGCATGGCGGACCTTTCGGCAAACGGAGCGAGCTGATCTTTTCACTGCTTTGCGGACTGTTTCTGGCACTGGGATTCCTGATTCAGCAATTTATGCCAGCCACACCCTTTTGGGTGGTTCTGAGTGTTTATATCATCTCGTATTTCTTTGGCGGATTTTACACCTTAAAAGAAGCTGTTGAAAGTATTGCGCGCGGCAAATTTGAAATCGATTTCCTGATGCTGGTGGCAGCAGCCGGTGCAGCTGCACTGGGCGAATGGCCGGAAGGCGCTCTCCTGCTCTTCTTATTCAGCCTGGGGCATTCGCTCGAAAATATGGCTATGGAAAAAGCCCGAAAATCAATAGAAGCGCTGGCTGGTCTTGCTCCTAAAACGGCTACCGTTCGTCGCAACGGGCAGATCACTGAAATACCTGTGGAAGCACTCCAAAAAGGAGATATTGTAATGGTGAAGCCGAATAGCAAAATACCTGCAGACGGAGTGGTGGTTGCCGGCAACAGCACCGTCAACCAGGCGCCTATTACGGGCGAAAGTATGCCCGTTGACAAGATCGCAATAGATGAAAACGCAGCAGGTACTGATGAAAAAAATATTCAGGCCGTACACAAAGTATTTGCCGGCACAATCAATGGTGCCGGCACACTGGAGATCAAAACGCTGAAAGAAGCTAAAGACTCCACGCTGTCGAGAGTGGTACAGATGGTGAAGGAAGCGGAACAGCAGCAGTCGCCTACCCAGCAGTTTACCAAAAAAATTGAACGGTATTATGTACCGGCTGTTCTCCTGCTGGTCGTACTGCTCATGTTTGCTTTCCTGGTTATTGACGAGCCATTCAGCAGGAGTTTTTACCGGTCAATGGCCGTGCTGGTGGCAGCCAGTCCCTGTGCGCTGGCCATCTCCACACCCAGTGCTGTACTGAGCGGCGTGGCGCGGGCAGCCAGACAGGGCATACTGGTCAAAGGCGGGCGCCCGCTCGAAGACCTCGGCTCACTCACTGCGATGGCCTTCGACAAAACCGGCACCCTTACCGAAGGCAAACCCAGGCTGAATGCAATCATCACACTGAACGGCGTGAGCGAAACCGACCTGCTTACAACTGCCATTGCCGTTGAGCGGCTCAGCGACCATCCGCTGGCTGCCGCTATTGTAAAAGATGGTATGAAAAAAATAAACGGTATGGAAGCAGGCGAAGCCAGCGACCTGAAAGCAGTAATGGGCAAAGGTGTGGAAGCGATGTACAGGGGGCAACGTGTAGTAATCGGTAATGAGGAATTGTTTAAAGCCAACGCCTTGCTTCCCCCTGATTTAATACAAGCGGTAACGAAATTGCAGCAGGAAGGCAATACCACCATGATTGTGCAAAGAGCGAATGTGTTTATCGGCATCCTGGGAGTAATGGATACCCCGCGTCCGGAAGCCGTGGGTGTATTGAAGGAACTCAGAGAAACAGGAATAAAAAAGATGATCATGCTCACCGGCGACAATCAGCGGGTGGCAGATGCGGTAGCCAAACAGATCGGGCTTACCGAAGCCAAAGGAGACCTGCTGCCTGAAGAAAAAGTAGCTGCCATCAACCAGCTTCGGGCACAGGAAAATAAACTGGCCATGGTGGGTGATGGCGTAAATGATGCGCCCGCCATGGCGAAAAGTACCGTAGGCATTGCCATGGGTGCTGCCGGCAGTGATGTAGCCCTGGAGACAGCCGATATTGCGTTGATGGCCGACCGGCTCAGCAATCTGCCTTTTGCTATTGGGCTTAGCCGGAAAAGCAAGTCAATCATCCGGCAAAACCTTTTTATAAGTCTGGGTATGGTGGCATTGCTGATACCTCTTACCATTCTGGGCGTCACTAATATTGGCCCTGCCGTTGCAGCCCATGAAGGGTCAACACTGGTGGTAGTACTAAACGCGCTGCGGTTACTGGCTTATAGGTCGTGAGAAGACAACCATTTATTTTCTATGCTTTCTTAAAACGCCTGGATAAGGACCTCGCGGGAATATGAAGTTTTCAGTCAGTTTACGAATCTTTGCCAAACTAAGTTTTCGTTTCCCTGACAATATCTCAGACTTACGGGAACGATACCCTAATATTTCTGACAGTTCCGCCCCGGATATATTAAGCTGCTCAAGACGGAATTTTATTGCTTCAACAGGATTTGGTTGAGGAACAGGGAAGTGTTCGTTTTCATATTCTTTTATAAGAATAGAAAGCACTTCCAATTCATCAGATTCACGGGAGTCTGGTTTAATATCGGCCTGCATTAGCTCGTATGCACGAGCTAATGCTTCTTAACATAATTTATTTTAGCATTCAACTTATCATACTCCGCGTGTGTTCCAAACCAGACGACAAATGCGATTTTTAATCTGTATTCAATACCGGCTATCAAGCGGAATTTATTTCCATCGATATTAAACACTACTCTTTTACCTGTTAGAATCGATGCGTTCCTGCATTGATCTTTTATATCGTTGGGGTTATCCCAAATGGCAGTCTCGGCTTCTTCATACCATGACAGCAATGACTGTTTAGCAGGCGGAAACTTCTTCCAGGATTGTTTTAACGTACCAACTACAATGATCAGCACTCACCAATATATTTCCGTCAATCGTCTGATCACCCCTGTTCGCATGCTCAACTGTGCCGGTTGTGTCAATGCCGTAAACTGGTCGTGCGTCATATGAAAACCCATATAATAGCACCACCAGCCCAGGCTCAGGTAAGGTATGGCCTTGAGTTCGGCTTCACTCAATGGCCGCACCTGGCGATAAGCAGTTAGCAGTATGTGATATGACCGATCGGCTTCTGCCTGCGTCATACGTCCAAAATGTACATCAAGACAAAGGTGTGTCCAGAATGTCATAACATCATTTATCAGCCAGCCGTGGCCAAGAAAATCGAAATCGAATAAGGTGATAACATCGTCTTCGAAGTGAAAATTTTTGGGAAGAAAATCGTACTGGCAATACCCGATAGCGAAATCCGGTAAGGGCAATTGTGTCAGCGCGGATTTTGCCTGGTCCGCGGCTTTCAACCACCAATCATATTCTGTGGGAATGGAAGCAAATGCCGGCTGCAGCCGCTGTAATGGCTCATCAAAAATGGTCATCAGATTATATTCCCAGCGTTCCTCCTTCAACTTTACAGAGGCTGATACATTATGAAATGCTGCCATGGCACGACCGAGGTTCTGCAATTGTGCGTCATTCAGCTTATTGACAGTTGTACCCGGTGCATAGGTAAATAAAACAGCCGGCCGCACCCCTTCTGCTGCTTCCAGTTGCTGTATATAATTTCCCTGGCGGTCGGCGATAGGATATGACACGGGTACAGTTGCTTTCTTCAACGCATTAAGCATTTCAATTTCTGCATTTATCTGCGAAAGACTTCTGTGGCTGCTACGATATACGCGCAGAATAAACCGCTGATCGGTAGCTTCAATCAGGTAGGTATCACCTACCCCTCGTACCAGCAGTTGTCCTGTGGCAGCAGGCAGTCCGTAATGTAACGTCACCAGGGCTGCCAAAGCCTGTGGATCAAGAGTGGAGTAAATGGTCGGGAAAAGTGACATAATGAAGGGTTATTGCAAGCGGCAAATATACTCGCTAAACATCTTGCTTTAACCCTTCCTTTTTTATTATACTTAATTTCTCCAGTTACTTTCCGGCGGCTTTATTCGTAACCTTTCTGTTGGGTGTTTTGCTCTTGCGGGCTTTCTGCAGCTGCGTTTTGCGGATCCGTAACCGGCGTTTTGCCGCTTCTGCAGCTTTCAGGATGGCATCCTCAAAAATCAGGGAGCTGCTTTTTACATACTCATCTTTACCGGGCACACGCATATTGAGCGTGCAGGTAATCGTTTCCTTATTACCTTTTACATTATTCTCAACAGTCACCTCCACTTCCTGCAGGTCTTTATAATACTTATCAAGACTACCCAGCTTCAGCGTAATAAATGCTTTCAATGAAGGGCTGATTTTGTGACCAGGCGATTCAATACGAAATTTCATAAAAAAGTTTTAAGTAGTAAGTTATGAGTTATAGGTAGTACGTAATAAGTACTAAGATACAATTAACACTAAGTTTTCATACGCCGCTTTAAACTTTTTATACCCTTTATACTTTTTATACTTTTCTTGTAGACCTGTAATTAAGTCCCGCTGTGGTACCTGCCGTTACATCAATCGTAACGCCGGTAATGGATGCCGCCATATTTGATGACAGGAAAACAGCTGTCTGTGCAATATGATCCATTAAGGGCAATCGTTTAAGCATGGTATCGGCATTCATATCCTTCAATACAGTCGTCATTATTTCCGGATAGTTTTCAATAGCTTCTTTAAATATCCGTGAATCAGGAGAGCCGCCTGAGCGAATATTCACCACACGTATACCATATACACCCAACTCGGCCGCCAGATTGCGCGACAGGCTTTCGATGGCGCAGCAGGCCGGTGCAAATCCACCTGTATAGGGATAACCAATACCGCCTGGAGTGGCGGTGAGCGAAAGTATTACGCCCGACTGTTGCTTTATCATCACCTGCGCTGCTGCTTTGGCGGTAATAAAACGACTATGCAGCATACGCGTAACCGGTTCTACAAAATCAGCAGCTGTCAACTGTATCAATGGCATATCCTGGATCACATCGACGCCTACGGCATTAAACGAAATATCTACCGTACCGGTGGTTTCCTGCATTTGATTGATATGTGCTGTTACTGCCTCTTCATTCATTCCATCCACCACAGCTGTTTCTGCGCTGCCTCCGGCGGCGCGAATAGCCTTTGCCAGCATTTCAACCGACTCAGCCTTATGCCCGGTCAGAAATACCCGGGCCCCTGCCGCAGCAAGTGCTTTTGCCACAGCGCCACCCAGCGATCCGCCGGCACCATAGATCACTGCATTTTTATCGTGGAGTAACATGGGAATTGTTTTTATTAAAGTTATGACTTGATGCTCAAACCATTCCCCTTTATAAAATCAGGATTTATGCCTGTATATTTATAGCCATCGGTATGAACCCAAAAAGTAAACTCAGAGGGATAAAAATCATCCACACGCTGGTGTGGATATTCTTTAACGTAGTTATTTTTTATATGCTATACGCCGTGCTGATCAATAAGATTGATCACTGGCTTTGGATCGGATATGCGCTGGTGCTGCTGGAGTGTATTGTATTGCTCTGGTTCCGGCTATCCTGTCCGCTTACCGTTCTGGCCAGGCGTTATTCAGATTCCGATCGCAGCAATTTTGACATTTATCTGCCCGAGTGGCTGGCTCGGTATAACAAACAAATCTATACCGGCATCATGGTCATTATCCTTCTGCTGACCATTTACCGGTTGCTGAACTGATACCTGTCTTACCGGACCCAGGTTTCTTTCCGCCTTACCGGCCCGCGTGGCAACGCGGGCCTACGGGTATTTTGACCTCCAACCCTACAGATCGTTTTCCATCTGCCGCACCGGCCCACGTGGCAACGAGGGCCTACAGATACCTTCAACCTTTCACTTCACCGGCCCGCGTGGCAACGCGGGCCTACGGATACCTTCAACCTTTCACTTTCACCGGCCCGCGTGGCAACGCGGACCTACGGGTATTTTGACCTTTCACTTCACCGGCCCACGTGGCAACGAGGGCCTACAGATACCTTCAACCTTTCACTTCACCGGCCCGCGTGGCAACGCGGGCCTACGGATACCTTCAACCTTTCACCCTATACCTTCCACCTTCCTAGTGTTGTTTCCGCACATATTTCGTGAGTATCACAATCTGCTGTCCTTCCACACGTCCTTCGATTTGTTCGGTATTATCGGCTACCAGACGGATATTGCGTACAACAGTGCCCAGTTTGGCGGTAAGGGTTGAACCTTTTACATCGAGCGACTTTACCAGCACTACCGTATCGCCATCCAGTAACTGATGCCCGTTGCTGTCGCGGTGCAGTTGTACAGAGCCATCACTTTCATGATCGCCGGTAGCCCGCGCCCAGGCCAGGTTTTCGTCAGACAAATACATCATATCTATCGCATCGGCAGCCCAGCTTTCCTGGCGCATCCGGTTCAGCATTCTCCAGGTCACTACCTGCACTGCAGGCACTTCACTCCACATGGAGGTCGTAAGGCATTGCCAGTGTGCGGTGTCGAGTTCGGCCTTCTTTTCAATCTGAGTCAGACAGGCAGGACATACCAGAATGCTTTGCTCTGCGTAGGGTGCGGGATCAGGAGGCAATTGATATACACTTAAATCCTGCATTTCGCCACAAAGTTCACATTTATGTTCACTACGGGCCTGTAACTGTTGTTCTAGTGTCATATATAAAGTATTTGAAAAACGGCGCGAATGTAGCTTTTTTCCGGCTCCTTTTTACTGATCTGCAGCCGCACAAAACAG
The DNA here is from genome assembly GCA_017998385.1 of Chitinophagaceae bacterium. Classification (GTDB taxonomy): domain Bacteria; phylum Bacteroidota; class Bacteroidia; order Chitinophagales; family Chitinophagaceae; genus CAYMZZ01. Next base: position 12,089 of record JAGODE010000091.1, read on the forward strand.
AAACGAGTTTTACCGTTTATCAGCGGCACAGATAGCAGGCGCTATTTTTTACCAAACCAAAAACAACCGTTAACTTCGCCCCTTAATGAAAATCCTCATTAAGCAGGGCAGGATTATTGATCCTTCTTCAGCTCTCAACGGACAATTAGCAGATATTTTTATTGAAAACGGGGTTATTGCCCGTATTGGTCAGGATTTGACGGCAGATGCCGATCAGGTAGTCCATCTCGACGGGGCATTGGTGTCGCCGGGATGGGTAGATGTATTTGCCCAGTTTGGCGACCCCGGCCTGGAGTACAAGGAAACGCTCGAAACAGGTGCAGCGGCCGCAGCAGCAGGTGGATATACCGATGTGCTGGTGATCCCGAATACCAATCCCTGCATCCATAATAAAGCTGCTGTAGAATACATAGTACAGAAATCAAAAATGCTCCCGGCCCGGGTACATCCTATTGGTGCCGTGACCCGGCAAACGGAGGGTAAGGAACTGGCCGAAATGTATGATATGCGTCAAAGCGGGGCACTGGCTTTCAGCGATGGCACTTCCCCGATCCAATCGGCCGGGTTGCTGGTAAAGGCATTACAGTACGTTAAAGCATTTGACGGCATCATCATCCAGGTTCCTGACGATAAAAGCATCAATCCGCATGGCCTGATGCACGAAGGCATTGTGTCTACCCAACTCGGTCTGCCCGGCAAGCCTGCCATGGCCGAAGAACTGATGGTAGCCCGCGACATCGAACTGGTTCGTTACGCAGACTCACGCCTGCACTTTACCGGCATTGCCAGTGCTCAATCATTATCGGGCATCCGCAAAGCCAAAGAAGAAGGCCTGAACGTATCCTGCTCAGTGACGCCAGCACACCTGTTCTTTACAGATGCTGACCTGGTTGGTTACAACAGCAATCTCAAGATAAATCCGCCCCTTCGGCTGCAGGCCGATCGCGATGCCCTGCGCCAGGGTGTACTCGACGGCACTATCGACTGTATTGCCAGCCATCATCAGCCGCATGAATATGACAGCAAGGTGCTGGAGTTCGAATACGCCAAATATGGCATGATTAGTCTTGAAACAGCATTTGCAGCCCTGAATACCGCCATGCCGGATACCGACCCGGAAATATGGGTGCGCCTGCTGGCCGTAAACCCTCGCCAGTTATTTGGTTTACCAGCGGCCAGTATTGAAGCCGGCCAGCCAGCCAGCCTTACATTCTTTGAACAGTCCGGCAGCTGGATCGTTACTGAAAAAGAGCTGCGGTCAAAGTCGAGAAACTCTCCCTTCCTGGGTCTGGAGCTTACCGGCCGGGTGCTGGGTACAGTCAATCAATCCAGTATTTATATTAATTCCTGAAAATGTCCCTGACATGATGAAACTTACACCGCTTGTAAAAGGCGCTATTACCGGAGCTGTGATGCTGGGTATCACTCTTGTGCTTTCTTCTATGAAGATACCCGCCAACTCTGGGGCGCAATACCTGATCTATGCCACTTACGCAGGCGGCATTATCTGGACCCTGATGGCGTATGCTCGCTCTGGTTCATTTACCGGTAAATTTGGAGAGCTTTTTGGTCAGGGCTTCCGGTGTTTTATTGTAGTAACCCTCGTCCTGGTTATTTTCACCTTCATATTCAGTAGTATGCACCCGGAGTTTGCCGAACAATCGGCCCAGTACTACCGCGAAGACCTGGTGAAAGCCAATAATCTTACGCCAGGCGAAATTGACAAGCAGGTGGCCAGTTATAAAAAATCATTTACCACTACGGTGGTATCAATGACAATTTTTCAGAATCTGATTCTGGGCACTATTTTTACAGCAGCCGGAGCAGGTTTCATCCTAATGCGCAGAAAACAATAACATGGATATTTCGCTGGTCATACCGCTTTTTAATGAGGAAGAATCACTTCCCGAACTGGCCGCCTGGATAGAACGGGTGACAGCAGAGCATAAGCTCAGCTACGAGATCATCTTTGTAGATGACGGCAGTACAGATGATTCCTGGAATGTGATTATGCGACTCCGCGCTGCCAATCCCCATATTAAGGGAATCAAATTCCAGCGCAACTATGGCAAGTCTGCCGCCCTCAACGAAGGATTCCGCGCTGCACAGGGTGAAGTGGTAATCACGATGGATGCCGACCTGCAGGACAGCCCCGATGAAATACCGGAACTGCGCCGCATGATCATCGAAGACAAATATGATCTTGTTAGCGGCTGGAAAAAGAAACGCTACGACAACAAACTCACTAAAAACCTGCCCAGCAAACTGTTTAATGCTGCTGCCCGGCAGATGAGCAAAATAAAACTGCACGACTTCAACTGCGGCCTTAAATCATATCGCAACAAAGTAGTAAAGAGCATAGAAGTATATGGCGAAATGCATCGCTATGTACCGGTACTGGCCAAATGGTCGGGCTTTCGCCGTATCGGCGAAAAGGTAGTAGAACACCGCGCCCGGAAATATGGTGTTACCAAATTCGGATGGACCCGTTTCATCAATGGTTTTCTTGACCTGATGACGATTTTCTTTATGGGCAAGTTTGGAAAACGTCCCATGCACTTCTTTGGCCTCTGGGGTTCGGTATTCTTCCTGATCGGGCTCATTTTCGCCGTTTATCTGAGTGTTTCCAAAATCATCGACTTCAGCTACCCCATTACCAACCGCCCGGGCTTTTATATGGCGCTCACATCGATCATCATCGGCATGCAATTATTCCTGGCCGGTTTTATCGGTGAACTTATATCGCGCAATGCATCGGGACGTAATAGCTACCTGATAGAAACCAAAGAAGGATTGTAATGGCAAAAGTGGTGATCATAGGGCCGGCACATCCGCTGCGTGGCGGACTGGCCACCTTCAATCAGCGGCTGGCACGTGAGTTTATGGCGCAGGGCGATGAATGCAGCATCTGGTCTTTTTCACTGCAATACCCTTCTTTTCTTTTTCCGGGCAAAACACAGTATAGTGATGAGCCTGCCCCGGAAGGAATTACCATTCACACCGAGATCAATTCCATCAATCCCTTTAACTGGCTGCGTGTGGGAAACAGGTTGCGCCATATGCGCCCCGATCTCATCATCGTACGCTACTGGTTGCCACTGATGGGCCCCTGCCTGGGTACCATCCTGCGGCGTGTGCGCAAAAACGGGCATACACGCATTGTTTGTATTGCCGACAACATCATTCCGCACGAGAAACGTCCCGGCGACAAACCCTTTACCCGCTATTTTGTAAAAAGCTGCCATGCTTTTATTACCATGAGCGAAAAGGTGATGGCAGATTTGCGCAGCTTTGAAAATAAAAAGCCAGCCCTGCTGATCCGTCACCCGCTCTACGATAATTTTGGTGATCCGGTTAGTAAGGATGCAGCCCGGCAGCATCTGTCCATTGACCGCGTGCAGAAGCTGGTGATATTTTTTGGGTTTATCCGGAAATACAAAGGCCTGGACCTCTTGTTGCAGGCTATGGCCGATCCGCGTATCCGGCAGGCCGGTATTCGCCTGCTCATTGCGGGCGAGTTTTATGAAGATGCCCAACCTTATCG
>JAGODE010000361.1 GCA_017998385.1 Chitinophagaceae bacterium
CCCTATAACCGGGTGGTGCAGTTTGATGTGGGCCTTAAGCCGCATCCGCGTTTTCCCAAACAACAAAAGCTGGCCGTATATAAACCGTTGCTGAGCGCTATCATCGACAGTGTGCTGGTTTATATGAAAACGGCTCAAAGGCCTTTTCCGCAGTTTAATATTGAAACCAAATCTGACCCCGGTGGCGATGGTATATTTCACCCCGCACCCACCGAGTTTACAGACCTGCTGATGGAAGTAATTCTGCAAAAAGCCATACAGGAGCATGTGATCATTCAGTCGTTTGATTTCAGAACATTGCAATACCTGCATACCAGATATCCCGAAATGAAGACGGCTATGCTCATAGAAGCAAGCGACCAAAGATCGCTTACTGCCCAACTCGCTGATATCGGCTTCACACCATCTGTGTATAGTCCAGCCTACGAACTTGTAACAGATCAATTGGTGAATAACTGTCATGGTATGAAGATGAAAGTGATTCCATGGACTGTGAATGATAAGGAGTCGATTACCCGCCTGCAACAAATGGGAGTGGATGGAATTATTACCGATTATCCCGATCTGCTTTTAGAAAAAGAATAGCTAAGTAATGTGCTAATGTGTGCTAATGTGCTAATGTGGAAATGTGCTGATGTGCTAATGATTTCAGGAGATGCGCCAGGTCTTTACAATTTTTAAAGAAAGATCATTATTTCATTAGCACATTCTCACATTAGCATATTAGCACATTAATCTCCTGTTTTTTTCAGTACGTTTGATCCATGAATATTTCATTGCAGCATAAAACGGCATTGATTGGTGGCAGCACGCAGGGAATCGGGCTGGCCATTGCGCAGGAACTGGCTACACTGGGGGCTACATGTATCTTATTGGCAAGAGATGAAAAACGCCTGCAGGAGACGGTGGCTGCATTGCCCCGCCCTTTTGATCAGGCGCATGAATTTGCAGTAGCAGATTTTTTTGATATAGGCGCGGTTGATCATGCCGCTCAGCAGTTGGTGAAAAAAGGTCCGATACATATTCTCGTCAATAATACAGGCGGTCCAAAACCGGGGCCTGTAACGGAGGCCACAGCAGCAGAATTTCTTACAGCATTCCAGCAGCATATTGTCAATAACCAGCACCTGGTGCAGGCGCTGCTGCCGGGTATGAAAGCCGCCGGTTACGGACGTATCATTAATATCGTTTCCACATCAGTGCGTATACCTATTCCCAATCTGGGTGTTTCCAATACTATACGTGCAGCTGTAGCTGGCTGGGCCAAGACACTGGCCGGCGAAGTGGGGCCTTTCGGCATTACGGTCAATAATATTTTACCGGGACTTACAGATACACAGCGGTTGCAGCACCTCATCAGCAGTATCGCAACCGCCCGTGGAATAAGTATAGAAAAAGTTGCCGGCAGTATGCGCGAGAGTGTACCCTTGCGCCGCTTTGCCACAGCAGCAGAAGTGGCAGCGGTAGCTGCATTTCTGGCCACACCTGCCGCCGCCTATGTTAGCGGTACCAGTATACCCGTTGACGGTGGCCGTACCGGCAGCATTTAATTTACCTTTCCTTTTTATCCTTAACCTTTTATCCCCGTTAGTATGAACATATCCCTCGAAGCCGCGCAACTGGCCGATGTAAAGGATCCGCTGGCAGGTATGCGCAAACAGTTTCTGATACCGCCCCACGGCGAAGGAGAACAGATTTATTTCCTGGGCAATTCATTGGGATTGCAACCTGTTCGCACGCGTGCTTATCTCGATCAGATACTCAGCGACTGGGCAACATACGGAGTGGAAGCCTTTTTTCATGCACCGGATGCATGGATGAATTACCATGATCATTTTTTACCCACACTCAGTACGGTTACAGGAGCGCAGCCACATGAGCTGGTGGTTATGAATCAACTGACGGTTAACCTTCAATTGCTGCTGGTAAGTTTTTACCGCCCTGCGGGCAAACGGGTAAAAATTATTTGCGAGGCAAAAGCTTTTCCCAGTGATCAGTACAGTCTCGAAACACATGTGCGGCATCACGGCTTTGATCCCGGAAAAACAATTGTAGAAGTTTCTCCGCGCGAAGGAGAACATTTGATGCATACCGAAGATATCATTGCTGCCATTGAGAAGAATGCCGAAGAGACAGCGCTGGTGTTATTTGGCGGCATTAATTATTATACCGGCCAGGTTTTGGATATGCCGGCTATTACGGCGGCGGCTCATAAGGCAGGCGCATTGGTGGGTTTTGACCTGGCTCATGCAGCAGGGAATATACCCCTGCAATTGCACGACTGGAATGCTGATTTTGCCTGCTGGTGTACGTATAAATATCTCAATTCAGGTCCGGGTGCAATTGGAGGCGTATTTATTCATGAGCGCCATCATCAGGCCGATGTACCACGTTTGGCCGGCTGGTGGGGTTATGATAAGCCTACGCGTTTTCTGATGCAAAAAGGATTTGTACCTATGCCGGGTGCCCAGGGCTGGCAGCTCAGCACACCCTCACTGCTGCTGTATGCGTCGCACCGCGCTGCACTTGATATAGTGGCAGCGGCCGGGTGGGATGTTATACAGGCCAAACGTGAGAAACTGACTGCATTTCTCTGGGCGATACTCGATGATGTGAATCAGACGGTGGCAGGTAGCCCCATTACCATTCTTACGCCCCGCGATCCGGCGCAGCAGGGTAGCCAGGTGTCATTGCTGATGCAGCGTGACGGTAAAAATGTATTTGATGCACTGGCTGCTGCCGGTATTATTACCGACTGGCGTGAGCCCGATGTAATTCGCCTGGCGCCTGTACCGTTGTACAATACATTTGAAGAAGTATGGAGGTTTGGGCATGAGTTGAAGAAAGTATTGCTCGGATAAGGTCTGGTATAAAAGTATAAAGGTTTAAAGGTATAAGGGTGTGATTGGGAAATCAATAACAGCTATCGGGATCCTCCGCCTTTATACTTTTAAACCTTTATACTCTTTTCTTATCTTCGCCGCATGACACGTGATCAACTGGTTGCACAGATATTTCGTAAACGTTCCTATCTCTGTGTGGGACTTGATACAGACATTACTAAGATACCGGCACACCTGCTGCATGAGCCTGATCCGGTTTTTTCTTTCAATAAAGCAATCATTGATGCCACCCGCGATCTTTGTGTGGCCTATAAGATCAATACCGCCTTTTATGAAGCGCTTGGCCTGAAAGGCTGGGAGGCGATGGATAAAACGGTTCGTTATATTGGCGCCGATCATTTTACCATTGCCGATGCCAAGCGGGGTGATATTGGCAATACAGCCGATCAGTATGCCCGTGCGTTTTTTGAAGCAATGCCTTTTGACAGTATTACGGTAGCTCCGTATATGGGCGAAGACAGTGTAAAACCTTTTCTGCAACATACAGGTAAATGGGCCATCGTACTTGGCCTTACTTCCAATCCCGGTGCAGCCGATTTTGAATTGCAGCGATTGCAGACAGATGGTCAGCCCGCAGAACTCCTGTATGAGCGTGTGATGAAAACCGTGAGTGGCTGGGGAAATACCGGCAACCTCATGTTTGTAGTAGGTGCTACGCAGGCAGACCGTTTTGTGCCTATCCGGAAGCTTACACCCGACCATTTTTATCTTGTACCGGGAGTAGGCGCTCAGGGCGGCAGCCTGCGCGATATCTCAGAACAGGCCATGAATGCAGATTGCGGTTTACTGATCAATGCCAGCCGCGCCATTATTTATGCCTCTGAAGGGGTTGATTTTGCCGAGCAGGCAGAAAAAGTTGCCCGCGCCTATCAGCAGGAAATGGATCAGTACCTGCCTGCACGTTGATTTTTTTCTTTCTACTTACTGATATTATTATGATAAGTGCTTCAACTGCCTTGTTAAAGGTTGTTGAAGCACTGTTGCTTTTTTTTCGTACACGTTTTTCTATGCTTCGGTTGTCGGGATTAATGGTTGAGTCAGAATGAGCCCTGACTAAAACAGCA
>JAGODE010000362.1 GCA_017998385.1 Chitinophagaceae bacterium
ATGCATAACCATTTCTTCGAAGCTCAGCGGGTAGAGCATAAACTCGTACTTACGGCCAGTAAGCGGTTCGTTGACCTGACTGGACAACTCAAATGAGGATGATCCTGTGGCGATGACCTGAACGTCCTTTATTTGATCAGTGATCAGCTTTAGCGTTAATCCTATGTTTTTGATCCTTTGAGCTTCATCTATTAAGACGATTTTCTTGTTGCCTATAATAGCTTTTAACTTCGTCGCTGTTGTACCTGATAAAATATCTCTAACATCAGCATCATCTCCATTTAACGTTAACCATTCCTCATTCAACCCGGATAAAAGAACTTCAGCAAGAGTCGATTTTCCGGTTTGACGCGCGCCAAATAACAGAACAGCTTTGCCTTTGAAAAGTCGTTTCTCCAGAGAAGATTGAAGTAATCTCGTAATCATAATTTGGGATTGTATTCCCATATAGTTATTATAATTTGGTATTGTATTACCATATAATTATAATAATTAGGGATTTTATTCCTATAAAATTATGATAATTTGATATTTATTATCCTAAAAGCATAATTATTTAACATGCACCTTTTGACTATGCAAGTACCATAAAATATAAAGCCCTCACAAAGAGGGTTTTATATTTTATGGTACCGGAAAGCATCCCGAGTCTTCGGGATGAACTGCCGACCTTCGGGTTATAACCTTCGTTCTATGCGGATGAGTGGCTTGCATTTGCCCTATAAAAAAACCTGAACAATATGTTCAGGTTTAGTACCGGAGAGCAGACTTGAACTGCCGACCTTCGGGTTATGAATCCGATGCTCTAACCAGCTGAGCTACCCCGGCATTGGGGCGGCAAAAATAAGGCATCCTGCGTGAATGGCGAAGTGAAATTTCATCTTTCTGCAATTAATCGCCTGATTATCTTTAATAGTATGATCAGGTTAGCTCAACCAACCGATGCCGCAGCCATTTTGGCCATTTATGCTCCTTACATCCGGGAAACATCCCTCACTTTCGAGACGGAAGTTCCTGAAAATGAAATTTTTGCTGATCGTATACGCCAGTACACGGGCTATTTTCCCTGGCTTGTTTATGAAATGGACGGCCAAATTGCTGGCTATGCGTATGCCTCCCGTTACCGAGAACGCGTGGCTTATCAATGGTCTGTCGAATGTTCGGTATATATGGCCACCGATTATTGGGGGAAAGGCATAGCCGCCCGGCTCTATGATTCACTTTTTTCTCTCCTGCGCGCGCAGGGGTTTATGAATGTATATGCCGTGATCAACCTGCCCAATGACAGGAGTGTGGCCTTTCATGAAAAAATGGGATTCAGGTATTTTGCTACCTATCCCAATGTTGGGTACAAACTGGGGAAATGGAAAAATGTAGGCTGGTGGCAACTTCAGTTAAATGAGTATATCCCCGAGCCGCCTTCTCCGGTGCCTTATCGTATCTTTTGCCGGCATCTGGAACCAGCTTTGCAACGAAATGATATAATATAACTTTATTCAAATAGTAATATGAAGACCCGGTTTATCTGTTTGTATCTGTTGCTCTCTGCTGCAATACCGGCCATTGCACAAAACAACATGCTTGTTTTTCAGACAGATTTCGGATTGAAAGACGGGGCGGTTGCTGCTATGAAAGGCGTAGCCGTAAGTGTGTCTCCGAAGCTGGCCTTATATGATCTCACCCACGAAATTCCACCGTATAATATCTGGGAAGCCGCCTATCGCCTGTATCAGACTGCCCCTTACTGGCCGGCCGGTACCGTGTTTGTTTCGGTAGTGGATCCGGGTGTAGGATCGGAACGCAAATCGGTCGTGGTAAAAACCAGAACGGGACATTTCTTTGCAGGCCCCGATAACGGTCAGTTTACACTCATCGCCGAATCAATGGGCATAGCAGCTGTATATGAAATTGATGAGGCCATCAACCGCCGTAAAGACTCAAAAGCATCATATACGTTTCATGGAAGAGATGTATATGCTTATACCGGAGCCCGGCTGGCTGCAGGAATTATCAGCGAAACAGGAATAGGCAAAAAGCTACCCGGCGAAGTCATCCGTATTCCCTATCAAAAACCGGTTTATAAAGACGCACAGATTAGTGGTAATATCCCTATCCTAGATATTCAGTATGGAAATATCTGGACTAATATTGATACAACTACTTTTAACCAACTGGGAGTAAAACCAGGTGAGTCAATAAAAATAGCCATCCTGCACAATAAAGAGACTGTTTATACGGGAACCATGCCTTATGTGTCTACTTTTTCTGCCGTAGCAGAAGGGAATCCCCTGGCATATCTCAACAGTTTATTACAACTCTCCTTTGCACTGAATATGGGCAGCTTTGCCGAAAAGTATAAAATCGGTAGCGGACCCGGCTGGACAGTCATACTTTCCAAAAGCTCCGGACAGCAATAAGACGGTTATCTGCCGGAAAAAAACATTTTTTTTCGGGGAAAATACAGCTTGCCAAATACCTGCTCTCTTCCTGCTCACCGTCATCTTTGTGTTTTCATCGGGTGAGTATGGAAATAGTGGAGAAGAAATATAATAACCTCGTTCAGGATATTGGGCAGCTACTGGAAACAGGACGAAGCGATGTAGCCCGTCAAATCAACACGATCCTCGTACACACATACTGGCAGATTGGCCAGTACATAGTGGAGTATGAACAGGCCGGTGATTCGAAAGCTGCCTACGGTCAGAAGCTGCTTGACCGTCTGTCAAAAGACCTGACCATACGTTACGGAAAAGGGTTTAGTAGGTCTAATCTATTGTATATCAGGAGATTTTACCTGTATTTTCAAAAACGTGAGACACTGTCTCACGTATTGACCTGGAGCCACTACTTTGAGATATTGAAATGTGATAATGAGCTGGAAATCAACTTCTATGTACGTCAGTGTGAGAAAGAGAGATGGAGCGTGCGTGAGTTGAAACGGCAAATGAAAAGTATGCTGTTTCACCGGTTGGCCCTCAGTACAGATAAAGAAGGCGTGCTTAAACTGGCCAGTCAGGGTCATGAAATTCAACAGGCAGAAGACCTGATCAAGGACCCTTTTGTACTGGAATTTTTAAAGATACCGGAGCAATATCTGGAAGGTGACCTCGAAGAAAAACTAATCAGCAACCTTCAGCAGTTTTTATTGGAGTTGGGTAAAGGATTTGCCTTTGTGGGCAGGCAGTACCGGATCGATATAGCAGGGAAACATTTCAGGATAGACCTGCTCTTTTATCATCGTATTCTAAAATGTTTTGTATTGATTGATCTGAAACGCGGAGAAATAGATCATCACGATATTGGTCAAATGAATCTTTACCTCAACTATTTTAAAAAGGAAGAAGCTTCTGAAGGTGATAATGAACCTATAGGAATATTGCTGGGTGCGTATAAGGATAATATCCTGGTAGAATATGCCACGAGTGGACTTGGTAATAAAGTATTGCTGGCCAAATACCAGTTGTACCTTCCGGAAAAAGAACAATTACAAAAGGAGCTGGGACGGCTGCTGGATGTGACCTGAATGATGAATAATGTAATAAACAACAACCCCCGCAAAACTTGCAGGGGTTGTTGTTATCGGTCAGAATCAAAATACTTGTTCTAAGAAATTAACCCTGCGCGGCAGCAGCTTTGGCTTTGCCAGATACACGGCCGGGATATTCCTGCAGTGCTTTTTCCAGGCAATCCATAGCGCCATTAATGGCATCGAGGTTGAGCACATAGGCCAGGCGTACTTCATTTTTTCCCAGACCGGGTGTGCCATAAAATCCGGTGGCAGGGGCCAGCATTACCGTTTGCCCGTTATAGGAAAAACTTTCGAGCAGCCACTGACAGAACGTATCTGCGTCATCAATGGGTAGGCGGGCAATGGCATAGAATGCTCCACCCGGGTTGGGACAGAAAACATCGTCCATGGCATTGAGCCGGCTTACCAGCAGATCGCGACGGGCCTGGTACTC
>JAGODE010000363.1 GCA_017998385.1 Chitinophagaceae bacterium
GCGATATATCTTTCATAAGGCCGGCAGGCGTATTCATATCGGCAGCTGTAGCTGCTTCGTGAATATGCCCACTGTACGCACTATATACCGCTATAGTCATTGAAGGTTTGCCTGTTCGTATGACCTGCTGCAATTGAGTGCCGCTCATTCCCAGCAACCGCAGTTTCTCCTTAGCCGCCTCTATAAAGCTGGTATTGGCTGCATCATTTTTAAGCAGAAACAACAGGTTTTGCTGTGCTGTCAGCAGTTCAGGACTGTAAATATCCAGTATATGCTGTCCTTTAATGATCCGCTGATAACGATAGCGCACATATAATTTCTCTATACGACCCGATACCCTGGCCGAAATACTTCCTGCCTGACGGGTATCATAGGTAATATTTCCCAATGCCTCTATCTCAATCTGCTCGCCACGCTTTTCGATAGTTGTTACAGGAATAGATGACACTACAAACTCATTGGCAGGCTTCAGCAAATCGATCAGTTCTGCATCGTCCAGTTTTTGATTGCCCGCTTCCTTTTTTACCAGATCCATTCCGCAAACAGGACAGGTACCCGGCTTATTACGTATAATTTCCGGATGCATGGGACAGGTGTAGACAACATCAGCTGCTTCATGATCTGGATGCTCCATTTTTATCAGATCCATCCCACATTTAGGACACTGACCGGGCTTTTCGCTGTACACGGAATCTTCCGGCATGGGACAGGTATACATTTCTTTTTGTACAGACTGCACTTGTCCTGCTTGTGCATCTTTCTTATCCTTACATGCTGCCAGAAAGATGGCTACAGGCAGCAGCCACAGCAGACAACTTAGTTTCATTTTTGCTCAATTAAGCGTTCGATACTGACCTGCATGCTCAATGCCTGATTCAGTATTTCAAAATATTCCAGCTGCTTCATGTTAAGCGCTTCCCAGGCATCGTAAAGCATAAACAACTCCTCGGTATTCTGTTCATAAGCCAGCTGCATAGTGCGGTAGTTATTCTTCAACGCCGGTACGATTTCCTGCTCGTAGAGCCTTAATTGCTGTTTTTTCAATTCCAGCTCATTGCGCATTCCATAGGCCATGCCGCTATATTCATTCAGCATCATTTCTTTTTGCGCCTGCAATGCATAGCCTTTCCATTTCAGGCTCTCTATGTTTGCTTTGTTCATTTTTGACGACCATTTAGCCATCGGTATTTTTACCATCGCCATAAAGGTGTATTGCATAGGCTGACCGCCAAAGCCAAACATATTTTCATAGCGAACGCCAAATTGAGGACGCAGACTGGCTTTTTCGGTAGCCTGCTTTAAGACTGATAAATTCATCTCCCGGTCCAACGCCTTCAGGTCGCTTCTGTTCGTATAAAAAAGGGTACTGTCAAATACCAGGTTATTATATTCGTTTAGCTGATATGATGTATCAATGTCAAAATAGGTCATGGCGTTCCTGCCCATGAGCGCGTTGAGTCTTATCCGTTTCTCCCGGATATCGTTTGCATACATCAGCTGCATATTTTTCACATCGCCCATTGCAGCTTTTGCCTTGTAATATGCGCTGATCTTCTCCAGGCCGTTCTTGTATCTTATTTCGGCATTCTTAATCATAAAGTCCAGCACTTTCTCATTTTCTGACAGTACAGTTAGTTTTTTCTTAAGAACCACCCATTCATTGTACAGCTGCCTGGCGTCATTTATCAGCTCATTGAGCGTTGCTCCTTTTTTTTCTTTTTCTACCGATGACATCGCCTTCATATATTGCTCATCGGCATCCAGTTTCCTTTTTGAAGGAAACATCTGCTCGCCTGAGACCATAACAGAACCCATCCCCACCATATCGCCTTCTTTACGCCAGAGGCGTACGTTGTAAGGTGTCATAAACTGGCCGATACCGACCTGTGGCGGCATCCAGCTTCGCGCTCCTTTGGCGGCTTCATCCATCGACCTTATTTCACTGTCATACATCCGCACCACTGGATGTGATGATTTCACACTATCTACGATGGCTTCCAGCCGGAGTACCTGCGCAGATGCAGCTCTTACCAGCAGGGGCACCAGTAGCGACAGAACTAATATCTTTTTCATCCTTTGCATCTTTAATGATGTGCTTCCAGCACTTCTATTTTTCCAAGTTTTCGCAATTCATACTCTTTGGTCATCAGGAAAATGATCGGTGTCACCAGCAGAATATGAATAGCCGAAGTAAATACCCCGCCTATCATGGGCAGCACGATCGGTTTCATTACATCGCTGCCCACGCCGCTGCTCCAGAGTATAGGCACGAGGCCAAATAACGACACCGCTACAGTCATCAGCTTCGGGCGCAACCTTTTTGCCGCACCTGCTATAACATATTCCCGCAGATCAGCCCGGGTAATCGTCTCCCTTGAATTTCCCTTTTTTGCCACCAGTTGCTGCATGGCATCGTTTAGATAGATCACCATTACAATACCCGTCTCCACGGCCAGGCCAAACAGGGCAATAAATCCAACAGCCACGGCTACAGACAGGTTTACATCCCAGATATAGATCATATACGCGCCGCCAATGAGCGCAAAAGGAATACTGATAAGACTGAAAAAAGCTTCGCGTATAGAGTGGAAAGCGAAATACATGGAAAAGAAAATAATCACCAGTACGATAGGCAATATCGTCATCAGTGTCTTCTCGCCCCGGATCAGGTTTTCGTATTGCCCGCTCCACTCCAGGAAATAACCTTTGGGAAGTTTACCGATCATCTGGTCAAGTTTTTCCCGGGCTTCTTTGACGGTACTGCCGAGGTCCCGATCACGTACATTAAACAACACTGTACCCCGCAACATGGCATTTTCTGAATTGATCATGGGTGGACCTTCACTCAGTTTTACATCGGCGACCGCCCCAAGCGGAATGGGACCAAAACGCATTGTTTGCACCTGCAGGCGTTTCAACGCTTCCAGGTTATTCCGGAAATCCTGGCCATAACGCGCATTTACCGAAAATCGCTGCCTTCCCTCGATAGTAGTCGTCAGCTTCATGCCACCCAGCGCACTCTCCACAACGGTATTCACATCATCCACACTCAATCCGTAACGTCCAATCTCTTCGCGTTTGATCGCTATATCAATGTATTTACCTCCCGTAATCGGTTCTACATACAGATCATTTACGCCATCAATGCCTTCCAGTTGTTTCTTTATAGTCTGCGCAAAGGCATAAATACTATCCAGGTTTTGTCCATATACTTTCACCCCTACATCTGTACGAATGCCTGTTGAAAGCATATTGATGCGATTGATGATGGGTTGCGTCCATCCATTGGTAACACCGGGTATCTGCATTTTTGAATTTAGTTCGCCGATGATCCCTTCCCTGGTGATCCCTTTACGCCACTCGGTCTTCGGCTTCAGCAAGATGATTGTTTCAATCATACTGATGGGTGAGTTGTCGGTAGCAGTATTGGCACGACCCGCCTTACCCAGCACATGTTCTACCTCGGGTACTGTACGTATAATCCTGTCCTGTACCTGCAGCAGGCGCTTGGCCTCTGCATTCGATACATCGGGCAATGTCACCGGCATAAAGAGCAGAGAGCCTTCATCCAGCGGCGGCATAAACTCTCTCCCAAGCCGCATGATCAGCGGAATGCTGATGAGCAATGCCAGCAGATTGACAGCAATCACTGTTTTTTTCCATTTGATACAAAACCGGATCACCGGCTCGTAGATCCGTTCCAGCCCGCGGTTGATCGGGTTTGACCGTTCACCCCTGAACCGGCCTTTCATAAAAAAGGAAATCAATACAGGAGCGAGCGTCAATACCAGCAATGCATCTACCACCATTATAAACGTCTTGGTATACGCCAGCGGGTGAAATAATTTACCCTCCTGACCTGTGAGTAAAAAGACGGGCAAAAAAGATGTGATAATAATAATTGTTGAGAAAAACACCCCACGCGATACCTGCTTGCAGGAGCGCTCTATAATAC
>JAGODE010000364.1 GCA_017998385.1 Chitinophagaceae bacterium
GGGTGATCTGGGTGTTTGGGAAAACGGCCTTTTCCGCGACCTCTTTGCCATGGGCCTGCCCTCAGCCTCCGACAGCCTTTACAGAGACGGATGGCTTTATAATCCTTACTCAGCCCTTCTTGATCACATCGGCTTACCGCAGGTCTCCGCCATTACGGTCAACCAGATCAGCACCGATATCCGTCAGATTGATTGGTATAAAAAACAATGGAATCCTATGCTGGAATCTATGGAAGGAGCAGCCCTTCACCTGGCCTGTCTGCAACAGCAGATTCCGTTTCTACAACTAAGGGCCGTATCTAACCAGGTCGGCGTACGTGATAAAAGCCGCTGGCAACTGACTGCATCCATCGAAAGCCTCAACAAAAAACTGATAGAACTGTTTCAACAAGTAAATGATCTTCCGCTATGAAACTGAAAATTGGATTCAGCCCCTGCCCCAATGACACGTTCATCTTTGACGCGCTTGTAAATGGTCAAATTGATACGGAAGGTCTTGAATTTGAACCTGTACTGGAAGACGTGGAAACACTCAACCAATGGGCTCTGGAAGGTAAACTCGATATCACTAAACTGAGTTTTCCTGCATTCTTCCGCTCGCTGGAGCATTACCAGCTTTTGCACGCGGGCAGTGCATTGGGAAAAGGAGTAGGTCCATTACTCATCAGCCGTGAGCCGGTATTGGCAGAAGCAGATCAGGTAGAGCCATTGCAGGTGGCCCTGCCCGGTGCACATACTACCGCCCACCTGCTTTTCTCATTTGCTTATCCCCATGCAGCACATAAATCCTTTTTAGTTTTTTCTGCAATAGAAGACGCCGTTCTGCAGGGCAGTACAGACCTGGGTGTGATTATTCACGAAAACAGATTTACATATCAGCAAAAAGGCCTGCATAAAGTAGCCGACCTGGGTGAGGTGTGGGAACGGACTATGCATTGCCCCATTCCGCTTGGCGGAATTGCCATTCGCCGCAGTGCAGACACACAACTTGTACTGCAGGTAAATAAACTTATTCGCAATAGCCTTCAGTATTCATTTGATCATTATCCTTCTATATCTGCCTATGTGCAGGCACATGCCCAGGCTATGAGCGATGAAGTAATGCGGCAGCATATTGACCTGTATGTAAACCAGTACAGCATAGACCTTGGCGAAGAAGGGCGGCGTGCTATTGAAACGCTTCACCAGGTATTTGCCAAAAACAATGCTGCCGTGCCTGCTGGCAGTGCCTTGTTTGCACCTGTTTCTGCGCAGTTGGTTTAACTTTTTTTACCCAGCGCCACGGCATAGGCATCGAGGCATCTTTTACGCGCTATTTCATGCTCGACTATTGGCCGCGGATAGGTCAGTTCATCCAGTTCGGGTACCCATTTACGGATATATTTCAATTGCGGATCAAACTTCTGTGTTTGCAGATAGGGATTGAATACACGGAAATAAGGCGCAGCATCGCAACCACTGCCAGCAGCCCATTGCCAGCCGCCATTGTTAGCAGCCAGATCAAAATCAAGTAACTTTTCTGCAAAATATGCTTCGCCCCAACGCCAGTCGATCAGTAAATGCTTGGTAAGAAAAGAAGCTACGATCATCCGCACCCGGTTGTGCATATAACCTGTTGCATTCAATTCACGCATGCCGGCGTCTACGATGGGGTAGCCCGTATGGCCCTTGCACCATGCGTTAAACTCGGCAGTATTATTCCGCCATTTTATCTGATCATATTCTGGTTTAAAAGCGTGCCCTACCACATGGGGAAAATGCCAGAGAATCATCTGATAAAAATCACGCCATATCAGTTCGTTCAAAAAAGTCTCATTAAGACTTCCGGCTTCGCGTGCCAGCTGCCGAATGCTGATAGTACCGAAACGCAGGTGTACACTAAGCCGCGAGGTACCACTTATCGCCGGATAATCTCTTTGCTCTTTATATTGCCGGATAATAGCGTTCTGCCAGCCTTTTTCGGGAAATGGTTGGCCTGATGATACAAAACCCATTGACTGCAACGAGGGAATAGTGCGTGCTTCACTCCGGAGCAGTTCGGAAAAATATTTTTCTGTGGGATATGATTGCAGATAGAAGCCGTTAACAGTAGCCTTCCAGCGACGGGAATAGGGTGTAAAAACAGTATAAGGTTTTCCATCATCCTTTGTCACTTCGTTTTTCTCAAAGACTACCTGGTCTTTGAATGAAAAGAAGTCAACACCCTTTTGAGCCAGAAGTGCAGACACTGTTGCATCACGCTTACTGGCATATGGCTCATAATCATGATTGGTATAAACGGCTTTTACATTGTATGCTGCGAGCAATTGCGGCCATACCTCTTCTGGAGTACCATATCTTACGTCGAGTGTGGCTCCCAATTGCCGGAGTTGTTGATCAATAACGGTTATTTGCTGGTGAATAAATTCAACCCGGCGATCGGTTTTATCTTTAAGCTCATCCAGGATATGACGGTCAAAAATAAAAATAGGCTGTACCGGCAGACCATGTCGTAAGGCCCGGTATAGGGCAGCATTGTCTGCGAGACGCAGATCGCGGCGAAACCAAAAAAGTACAATGGCTGGTTGCATGCAGGCAGAACAAGCCTACCCGGTAATTGTTTGCATATGTTTCCGGAATATTTCTGCCGTTTGCTGATGGGTATATGACTGACCATCTATTTCGGCAACCCACCTCAATCCATTAATTGCATTGGTCACAAATACTTCCTGTGCCTGCTGCAGATCGGTGAGAGAAAGGGGCGTTTCTATAACCGGAAGCCTGCCCAGGAGATACTGGCGGGTAACGCCGGCCACAGGTGCTTCTGTAAGCGGAGGTGTAAAAATTTTTCCGTCCCGGATCATGAAAATATTGGCAATACAGGTATCGGCAATCCGGTCATCAGTATTCAGCACAATGCAATCATCGGCCTGCTGATGCCGGGCGTAACGTGCGGCAACCGCATACGGCAGATAATTGGCCGATTTAAGGTTGGCCAGCCAGTCATGACTTTTACGTACCCCCGGACAAACAGTCAGCCTGAGTCCGGTACTGTTGAAGGTCTCTGCAGCAGCAGTCAGTGGCCAGCATTCTATGGAGAAGTTTGGCTGACTGTCTTCAAAAAGTCCCCCATTGCCCGCAGAAACTGTAAGGCGAACTCTTCCCAACTCCAGGCATTCATTGCGCCGGCACAATTCACTGATCAATTTGGTAAAAGCAGGCGGATCGGGAAAAGAGGTTATATCATATCCCAGCAGCTTTATTCCCCGTTGCAGCCGGTCAAAATGGGCCTGGGCCCTTTGTAAATGACCTTTCTGCATCTTCATTGTTTCAAAAAGGCCATCGCCGTAGCGATAGCTTTTATCGGTTATGGCCAGGGCCGGTGCTGCCCCTGTTTGAAAACGCCCGTTGATGCAGATTTCCATCATTGCATGAAAGTAAATAAAAAAGCTATCCTGGATGGATAGCTATGATAATTAAGCAATTAGTCTACAAGTATTTTAATGCTGCTCTACCAAGCCGGCTTTTACGGCATACATCACCAGGCCTGCCATTGATTTGGTGCCTGTTTTGGTTTTGAGTTTATCGCGAATAGCCTCCACAGTGCGGGGGCTCAGGTCAACGATATCAGCAATTTCTTTAGTGCTCTTTTCCTCACACATGAGTTTAAGAATAGTGATCTCTTTATCAGTGAGCTGTACATCGGCCGGCATGCTCGATTCTGCAGTGCGTTTGGTACGCAGGCCACTGAGCAGGGCTTTATTAGTAAGATCATTGAAGTAAAAATCCTGTTCATACACAGTACGGATGGCGTCATAGATCATTTCTGAACCGGATTCCTTGGTCAGGTAGGAGTTAGCGCCAATTTCCATCATCCGTGAAATTACGGAGTGGTCATTGTGCATGCTAAGCATGATCACCTTTACATTCGGGTACAGCTTTTTGATCTCGGGCAGGGTTGCC
>JAGODE010000365.1 GCA_017998385.1 Chitinophagaceae bacterium
ATGAGACCAATCTGGCATTCAAGAACGGCGGCATTGTACAACGTATCTATGTAAAAGAAGGCGATGCCATCAGCAAAGGGCAATTGCTGGCTACTATCAATCTTACAGAAATAAATGCCCTGGCCGAGCAGGCCAACCTGGCTTACCAGAAAGCCAGGCGTGATTATGAGCGTGCCAGCAATCTGTATCGCGACAGTGTGGCAACGCTCGAACAGATGCAGAATGCAAAAACGGCACTCGAAGTGGCGCGGCAACAGTATACCAGTGCGGGATTCAATCAAACCTATTCAGAGATCAGAGCAGATAAAAGCGGGTATGTATTGCGCCGTTTTGCCAATGAAGGGCAGGTGGTTGGGCCGGGTACACCCATACTGCAGATCAACGGTGCTGCATCGGGTAAATGGATACTGAAAGCAGGGCTCAGCGATTATCAATGGGCGCAGGTAAGGCTTGGCGACAGGGCTACGGTTACAACCGATGTGGCTCCCGGAAAAACATTGAATGCGCAGGTAATTAAGAAAAGTGAAGGAGTGGATCCGCTCAGCGGAACATTTATGGTACAGTTGCTGGTAAGCGATGTACCGGCCGGTATGCTCGCTTCGGGATTGTTTGGAAAGGCGCAGTTATTTCCTGCACAATCCATTCATGCATGGGCTATTCCCTACGATGCCCTGCTTGATGGAGATGCGAGTGATGCCTATGTATTTGTAACAGATGATAACCAGACAGCGCGCAAAGTAAAAGTGCAGGTGTCGCGTGTAGAGAACGGGCAGGTAATGGTCAGTGGCGGGCTGGAAGGAGCCAAAGCCCTGATTATATCTGGCAGCGCCTATCTCAATGAAGGATCGCGTATACGCATCGACAGCGCGGCGGGCAAACGCTGACAGAACATTTCCTGTTTACTTTCTTAATCAATCAACATGAAAATTTCAGAATACTCCATACGTAACTACCAGTTTACGCTTATCATGGTGCTGATGGTGGTAGCAGTGGGCATATCCACGGTTCTTAATATGCCCCGTTCAGAAGATCCGGAACTGAATGCACCTATTTTCCCCGTGGCTGTTATTTATCCGGGCACCAGCCCCAAAGACATGGAAGAGCTGGTAGTAAAACCGCTGGAGAAAGAGATCTATGGCCTTGATGATATCAAACGTATCAAGACCAGCATTCATGACGGTCTGGCTGTGCTTGCCGTTGAATACAGGTATGGGGTAAATGTAGATGACAAATACCAGGAACTGGTACGTGAAGTGAATGGCCTCCGCGCCAAACTGCCCCAGGATATCTATAGCATCGAGACCAAAAAAATTGACCCCAGCAATGTGAATATTCTGCAGATAGCGCTGGTATCCGAAAACGCGTCGCGTGACCGGCTTCGTCATGCGGCAGAAGACCTGCAGGATGCGCTGGAAAAGATCACCCAATTGAAGAATGTAGAAGTACAGGGCCTGTCCGACCCGGTGATAAGGGTCGACCTGCAACTCGAAAAGCTGGCGCAATGGCATATACCCGTCACCAGTATTGCATCGGCATTACAGAGTGAAATAGCCAACATACCCGGTGGCAGTGTAAACGAAGGAAGCAAATCATTCAATATAAAAACCAACGGCGATTATCAGAACCTGGATGAAATCCGCAATACAATTGTGTTCAGTAATGGCGCCAATAATATTTACCTGAAAGACCTGGCGCAGGTTTACTTCGATTATTCTCCCGAAACACATATTACCAGGCTCAATGGGCATCGTTCCGTGTTTGTGATTGCAGCGCTGAAAAAAGGGCTGAACATCTCTACTGTTCAGAAAAGTTATCTGCCGGTTATCGAATCATTCAAAAAAACACTGCCGGCCAATATCGACCTGCAGCTTCATTTCGACCAGGCAGATAATGTAAATGCCCGGCTGGGTAATCTGGGGATGGATTTCCTGATAGCCATCGGACTGGTTTTGATTACTCTTTTGCCATTAGGCACCCGCGCTTCGCTGGTGGTAATGATCTCCATTCCGCTATCGCTCGGAATAGGTATCATTATTATAAATCTGATGGGTTACAGTCTTAACCAGTTGAGTATTGTGGGGCTGGTAGTAGCACTGGGATTGCTGGTTGATGACAGCATTGTTGTTGTGGAAAACATTGAACGCTGGATGCGTGAAGGACATAGCCGGCTGCAGGCGACTATTAAAGGCACCAGCCAGATAGGCAAGGCTGTGCTTGGGTGTACAGCCACCCTTATCATTGCATTTATGCCACTCGCATTTATGCCAGAGGCCTCCGGAGAGTTTATTCGCAGCCTGCCTGTTGCTGTGATTGGTACAATTATCGGTTCGCTTATCGTGGCGCTGACCATTGTTCCCTTTCTGAGCAGCCGCCTGCTGCGTGCACATGGGGAAGAGCATGGCAATATATTTCTGCGTGCTTTACAACGGGTCATTCATGGTACTTATGCCCGTCTTCTTGATAAGGCATTGAATCATCCCTGGAAAACACTGGGAGTGGCTCTCGTGGTTTTTGCAGGCTCGCTGGCGCTGATCCCCGTTATTGGTACCAGTCTTTTTCCGGCCTCAGAAAAACCCCAGTTTCTTATCGACATCACGGCGCCTTTACAATCGAATATTTATTACAGCGACTCAATTGCCCGTGGTATCGAAAAGCAATTACGTAATATACCGGAAATAAAATACTATGCTTCGAATGTTGGGAAGGGCAACCCACGCATTTACTATAATGTGAATCAGCAAAACGAACGTACCGATATTGCAGAGATATTTGTGCAGCTCGATCCCGGTACCAATCCTTCACGCAAATTGGAGATCATCGAAAAGCTGCGTGAGCAGTGGACTCCTTATCCCGGTGCTAAAGTAGAAGTGAAAAATTTTGAGCAGGGCCAGCCCATGATCTCTCCTGTAGAAGTGCGGCTATTAGGTGAAAACCTCGATACGTTGCGTCAATTGTCAGCAAGAGTGGAAGCGATGCTCAAGCGTACAGAAGGCACCATCTATGTCAATAATCCGGTCCGTAATCTGAAAACGGATATCCGGATTCAGATCAATAAAGAAAAGGCGATGATGCTGGGTGTGCCTACGGTCAATATCGGACGCACCGTGCGTATGGCCGTAGCCGGTTATCCGGTTGGCACATTTACGGATCCTGCTTCGGAGGGAGATGACTATACCATTTTGCTAAGCACGCCACGGCCTGCCTATCCCGATTTGCGGGTGTTTGACAACCTTTATGTAAACAACGTACAGGGTAAATCCATTCCGCTGTCGCAACTGGCCGGCATTGAGCTCGAAACATCTCCTTTGAGCATTAATCACTTCAATAAGACCCGTACCGTTTCCGTGAATTCGTTTGTACGGAAAGGTTATCTCAACAGTGCTGTTATTGGCCAGGTAGAGGAGCAGATGAAAGCAATGAAATTACCTGCCGGTTATAGTTACACGATGGGAGGTGAGGTGGAAGGCCGCAACGAGTCGTTTGATGGTTTTGGCAGCATCATACTGGTGACGGTTTTTTTATTCATTGCCGTGCTTGTATTGCAGTTTAAAACATTCAAGAGCACATTGATTGTATTGTCTGTCATTCCGCTGGGCATAGTAGGTGCTGTGCTGGCATTATTGATAACCGGCAATTCACTTTCTTTTGTGGCTACGATTGGTATAGTGGCGCTGGCGGGGATTGAGGTAAAGAATACGATCCTGCTGGTCGATTTTACCAACCAGTTGCGTGAGCAGGGCATGGGGCTGATGCAGGCTATTGAGGAGGCTGGTGAAAAACGGTTTTTGCCTATCATTCTTACCACCTTTACTGCTATAGGAGGGCTGCTGCCCATTGCATTATCCAGCAATCCGCTGATTTCACCCCTGGCCATTGTAATGATTGGCGGGCTCATCAGCAGCACCCTGCTGT
>JAGODE010000366.1 GCA_017998385.1 Chitinophagaceae bacterium
GCCGTGGTGAGTTATTGAAGACTACTATAGATTACCCGCTTAGTTCCAAACTATACTGGAAGCGGTCAGACAAGGAGGTTACGATACAAAAAATTAATCCGGCTCACAAAGATGCAGTTTGCCGGACGCTTACGTTATTTCCGGAACGTGATACCGGCAAAATCTACCAACTGCTCTTTTTTATTTGACCTAAAGGTAACCGTAAAGCCGCCAAATCCAGCATTAACACCCGAAGAGAGAGCATGGTTATTGTCGATAACATCTAAAGGGATCTCATTGGTACTGCCCATCGTTTTGAGGCGGCACATCAGTACACTATCAGTGGTAATATATAGCTCAATGCTTTTAAACTTGCTGTCGCCGATCAGCATCTGGTAACCGTATTGCTGGTATAATCCTGTCCGCTTCTGCCAAAGGTTGACGTCAATCGGTTTCAGTTGATAACCCCAGTTATACTCCCTTTCGCCAACTCGCCGGATCAGATAATGATACCCCTGAATGTTGGTAAAGAAAAATCGCTCGCCATTTTTTTTCATCAGCGTATCATTGCCGCGGACCTCATAAGGTGCATATTGATTTTCGCTGAGCGGTTTTAAGATAGTTATTTTATCGTTCTCACGCATCTTAAGGTATTTGTCCGCTACGGAAATGGTCACATAAGACGTCGCTTTAGCATAGCTGCCTGCGTGTTGCTTTAGCTCCGCTGGCGACAGCTCAACAATATGGGCAGTATCATGGACTACCCCTGTTGTAGGAGCGGGAAACAGATCAGCAATACGCAGGCCGAACCGGGGCAGCAGTTGAAAGCAGAAGTCTTCTGCTGCCTGTCCACCCTCGGCTGTATTGGTCATCACGATAACAGCAGCATTCTTTTCGGGAAAGAGCAGCAATTTGGCATGGGCAAAACCGGCGCTGCCCGCGTGGTAAACGGCAAAGGTCGAGTCGTTTTTGAACATAAACCAGCCCAGGCCTTTTTTGTTGCTTTCTATCGGTACCGAGCCATTCTGGAGGCTGAACATCTGATGAAGGGTGCCCGCTTTAATAATGGAATTGGGTTCACCCCGGTAAGCTTTCAGCAAGCCGGTCGCGTATTTGCTAAAGTCATTCAGATCGGCGTAAATACCGCCGGAAGCGATATCCCGGAGTTCAAACACCCTGAAGTTTTGCCCGTATGCATATATTTTGCTGCGGTTCTGCAGGCTGTCCATGGCGAATCCGCTGTGCGACATAGCTAATGGATCAAGTATATGGCGGTGAATATAATCAGCGTAATCCTCTTTGCTGACGGCCTTAATGACATTGCCCAGGAGGTTATAGCCCGCGTTCGAATAAAGCCCTACCATGCCAGCCGGGTATAACAAATAAGTCTGGTTGACAAAGCCGGGAATATCCGTATATTTTCCGCTTTCGAGGTCCGAATTTTTCCAGATGTCGGATTGGATGCCTGAGGTATGGGTCATTACCGATTTCACCGTGATCCTGTCCGGGCTCATGCCTGGCCCTGCCATGGGGCGAAACCGGGGCAGGTAGGTTTTTAACGGTTTATTGATATCCAGCTTGCCCTGCTCATTCAGCTGCATCAGGGCCAATGCGGTAAAGGTTTTGGTTATGGAACCGATATTGACCACCGTCTGCGGCGTCATCGCAATGTTGTTTTCTCTGTCGGCATAACCGAAGCCCTGTTGCCAGATTACCTTGCCGTCGAGTATGATAGCAGCACTCAGTCCGACAATATGGTCAGAGGTCATTTTTTCGTTAAAGTATTGTTCAGCAGTTTTGACAAGATCGGTTTGATCGGCCGGTTGCTGCGCAACAGCGCTGGTGGTAATTAGCACAAAGAACAATAACAGCATCTTCATATAGCGAAAGATACATTTTCCAGGTTATAAAACGAATACAAACTGCGAATTGAATGCTAGACTGTTTTTAGCTACGATAACGAATTTTAAAAAAGGGGCTTCAATTATTTGATGGCTATTTGGTGCAACAGCTCTTTTTAACAGGTACCACACAATATTTTTCCTCTTATTCGGTTTTTCAATGTTTCAGTATCTTGTACTTCACACATACTGTACTCTTCCGATTCATAAACTCCCTTAAGCAAACCAACTAATGAAATTCTTTTTCCTGTTTCTGCTGGTATCGTGCAGCCTGTGCCTGCAGGCACAATATAAGAAGGTGGTGAAACCTTTTATTTTGAAAGGCCAGTTTACGAACTGCCCGGAGGAGTATTTGCGGATTTTTTACCGGCTGCCTGATGGCAGGGTGTTGCATGATACACTAAAGCTGGATCGGGAAGGGAAATTTTATCTGCGTAGTACAAAGGTGACGCAACCTCTCGTGGCGAGTATTCAGCAAAAGAATATCCAGATCAACGATTTTTTTGTGGCCCCTGGTTATGAACTCACTATCACCGGGGAGGGGAAGGACTTTCTGTCGCTGGCGCGCAGCAAGAAGATAGCCGGCAGGGGAGCTGCTCCTAACCGGTATCGGTTTATGCTCGATTCAATCCAGGTAGCGAGGAAGGATACGACCAAATGGTATACCTTGCTCAAAGAAGACTTACTGCAGTATGCAAAGCGCGACAGGAAGCTGAAAGATTCAATAGCCAGGGTCGTATTTGCCGGTCGGTCGTCAAAAGATCCGTACCTAAAGCAGTTTGAAGCCATCGTACGGGATGACATCCGCTTCCAGGAGCTCTATCTTTTACTGGCGCATATCAGTATGAATGGCAGCAAATATTCTTACGAAGAAACCAGGGCATTGGTGGAAAACAATGCTGATGCGGGTCTTATCTCCCGCATTTATGATGCCCGCAACCTGGCTTCGGGTGCTTACAGAAACTGGATAGTCACGGGCGAGTGGCCGTCTTACCTGATCAACCTCGACAAAAAAGCAGATACCGCGAAGAGTAAAAACAGTATCGACAAATTACAAAAGATTGCCGCGGTATATCCCGCAGGGGCAGTGAAAGACTATGCACTCACCATGATCATGGAGGGACGTGCAGAATTTGCCAACACACTGGAGAAGCTCAACAACTATAAAACGCAGTTTGAGCCTTACAAAGCGATGGTAATGGAGCCAGCGTACGCGGATCGGATTGGCGAAGCTATTGCCCGTAAGGAAACAGAGTTGCTGATCACCCAGACGGGTAAGCCGGCGCCATCCTTTACACTTTCAGCCATTGATGGTAAAACCTATAGCCTGAGCGACTTTGCCGGCAAAGTGGTCTATATCGATCTGTGGGCGAGCTGGTGCCACCCCTGCCGGCAGGAAGTTCCTGACTATCGAAAGCTGTATGCGAAATACAAAGACGACAGTCGCATCGTGTTTATGGGCATTGCGGTGCAGGATGGCATCAATGAGTGGAAAAAAGCGCTCGCAGAAGATAAGCCCGACTGGCTGCAACTGATCGATAAAGATGATAAGGTCTGGACCGCCTATGTAGCCAATACTATTCCCAAGTTTATTGTTGTTGACAAACAGGGCAATATTGCCAACTTTGATGCACCGAGACCCAGTAGCGGCGAGACCATTGAGAAACTGCTATTGCAGGAAATGGCAAAGTAGGCCGTTAATAATTCTTTGTTGTCCGGGAGGAAGTATTGGAAAAACCGCTGCTTTTATGTTGTACCCGGATAATAATCCCCCGCTCACTTAAATAAGCCAGTAAAATTTTCTGCTTTTGCGGTGGATGTTTCAAAGAAGCAGCTTTGATCATTTTGCCCGGGGCTTCCTTCGCGCACGGTATTTTGTGTGTGCTTCAGGCAGAGTGCATTGGCATTATTGCCCTGCCAGTATTCAACGGTAAATGCGTAGGTTATCGTTTCTAATTTTCTTGTCGTTGTCTTCAACCGTTTTATCCTCGTTTCCAGCACCTCTCTTAGGTGTTCGGCACTCATACCG
>JAGODE010000092.1 GCA_017998385.1 Chitinophagaceae bacterium
GTCCACACCAGGTCTTTATTGCGAATTACATCATAGTTAATATTCCATTCAAAACCTGTGTTCTGCAATTCACCAGCATTAATATCAATCTGGTATCCACCACCTTCAGCGCTAAGCGGTCTGCTAATGAAAAGGTCTTTGGTACGTTTGTCATACCAGTTCAGATCACCATACAGTCGGCGATTCAGCAATTCAAAGTCGATACCTACGTTTACCTGGTAGGTTGTTTCCCAACGGGCACCGGGGTTACCAGGGTAAGTAGCCACCTGAGTGGTCAGGCCAGAGTACTGTCCAACGGAGCTGTAACGAGCCTGATACAGATAGCTTGACGGAAAGTTATTCGCATTACCGGCACTGCCATAGCTGGCACGAAGGCGAAGCACATTTACCGCATTTAAGTTCTCCATGAACTTTTCTTTAGACAATTCCCAGATAGCGCCAACAGAGTAAAAGTCCTGCCAGCGAGTGGCTGTAGGAAGTTTCGAAGAACCATCTTTGCGGTAAGAACCGGTAACTGTGTATTTCCCATCATAAGTATAACGCGCAGTAGCCAAACCTGAAGCCAGACCAGTGCGGTCTTTTCCTCCATTAATTGTTGAATAGAGTTGGTTACCAGCATTACCCTGGGTAATAGCGCCGGGAGTGTTGGGTGTGCGGGGATCAATACCGTAACCCTGGGCATTGATAGATTTATAGTTTTCCTGTATGTATTCGCCAACAGCTGTTACTTCAATATCATGAACATCAGCCAATAGCTTACGGTAAGTCAGCGCAGGACGCACGTTGCTGGTCAGGAAACGCTCCAATTGCTCAATCTGGCTACCAGCCAGGGCAAGAAGTGAAGTAGCACCACCAGCAGGAGTACGTGCAAAGGCCTCACGGCTTTGGTATACGGTATTTTGTGTTTCACGGAAGTCAATACCGGTTACTAAAGAAGCAGTAAGATCTTCTGTGAGTTTATAGCTTAAGTTGAATCCTATAGTTGCCTTTAACTGATCGTTGTAGTTTTTATCATATTTGGTCAGATCCAACTGTGTCGTGGTTAGATATTTTGCAGCATTACTAAGACTGTTATAGCTACCATCTGCCTTGTAAGGAAGGTGATAAGGCACACCAACGTTTACGGCAAGGAATGGATTGCCAAGGTTGTTGGTAGTGGTACTTTGCTGGAAGTTACGTTTTGTATAACCCAGGTTAGTAGAAGCACTGAACGTGAGGCGTTCATCTGCATAATCCATGTTGTTGCGTACAGTCACACGTTTCATATCCGTACGCTGCGTAGTACCCTGTTCGTTATAAAGCGCCACACTGCTATATACACGCGTTTTTCCCGTACCGCCAGAAAGTGTGATCTGGTGATTGCTAAATGAACCCTGGCGGAAGAAAAGGTCAGACCAGTTTGTATTGATCTTGCCTAAGCTGTCGAGCCAGCGATCACCTAACTCAAAATCAGCAGTTGTTTTGGGAACTATTGTAGCCACACCACCAACTGTAACTCTTTTATTAGGATTCAAACGTGAAAACTGCCATCCGGGCACAACAGGATCGGTTCCCCACTCGCTAAGAGTATTGGGTACCATCACACCGTATTGTTCCTGTGCCTTCAGTAATTCAGCAGTAGTCATGGGGCGGAAAGCAAAATCAGGTTTTGATTTCACACCGAGCTGAGCACTATACTCCAGTTTCATTTTACCGCCTGTACCACGTTTAGTCGTTACGATTACCACACCGGCAGAACCACGTGAACCATACAGTGAAGTAGTGGCCGCATCACGGGCAATGTCGATAGATGCAAAATCGTTAGGGTTAAGACCCTGAAATACAGAAGCCTCAACGGGGATACCATCCACAATGTAGAGTGGGGTACTACCACCCACTACCGAGTTGGTTCCGCGGATCAGGATAGTGGTAGCCTGACCTGGCTGACCGCTACCTGTAAGCGCCAGTACACCAGGAGCACGACCCTGAAACAGCTGGTCAAATGAACCTACCGGGCGATCTTCCAGTTGCTTGGCATCGATCTTGTTGGTAGCACCAGCAAATTGAGACTTCTTGGTGCGGGTAATACCCGTAACAACGATCTCATCCAGATCTTTACCTGCTGTAGGTGTCATGGTTAAAGAATAAACGCTTCCGGAACCAATGTTAAGTGTCTTGGTCTCAAATCCAAGGAAACTGAATTCCAGTTGCTTCGCATTTGCAGGAAGAGAGAGCGTGTAAGTACCGTCTGATTTTGTAACCGTACCAGTAGGAGATCCTTTTACAACTACCGATACGTTGGGAAGGGGATTCCCTTTGTCGTCAGTGACCGTTCCCGTTACGGTCTTTTGTGCCAACAACGAACCTGCAAAAAACAGGAACGCTGTTAGTGTTAGTAACAGTTTTCTCATGTGCATCTGAGTTTTAGTATAAATGAAAAATTGCTGTAATTCCTGGGGGAGAATCACAACTGCAATAATAATCAAATTGAAGCACAATTAAGCCTGCCTGAAGCGTGATCTTTTGTGCCCGAATTGCCTGTTATGATGGCCCGCAAAACAATACCGCAAACGAGTTAGACAATAGACCGGATTGAAATGCTGCGCAGCCTAACTTTTCCTTTTCTTTTTTGAACCACCCAGGGTGATCAGTAAGGCAGGCAGCAAAACAAGATTGGTTAAAGTAGCCGTTACCAGGGTCAGGGAAGTAAGCCAGCCCAATGCCTTCGTGCCGCCAAACCCACTGAAACTGAAGATGATAAACCCGGCTATCAGTACCAGCGAGGTATAGATAATGCTGATACCGGTACTATGAATAGTCTCAATAACCGTGGTCTTCAGATCATGGCCATGTAAGGGTAATTCCTGCTTATAATTTACGAGAAAGCGAATGGTAATGTCAATAGCAATACCCAGTGCCACACTAAATACCAGTACAGTCGACGGCTTCAGCGGCACACCCACCCAACCCATCACTCCCGCTGTAATTACCAGCGGAATCAGGTTAGGGATCAGCGAGCAGAAAAGGATACGCAGGGAACGGAACAGGTAGAGCATACAAAGGGCAATCAGGATAAATGCCCAGAAAATACTTTCTTTCAAACCATTGATAATAAATGCACTACCTTCCAAAAAGGTTATGCTGGTACCTGTTTGTTGTACGGTGTATTTGGTTGTGTCAAACAGCTGGGCGCTACGCGTGCTGATACTGTCCAGGATGCCCGGCAAACGGGCACTCCCTACATCAGCCATATTGATACTTATACGTGCTTCCTGCCGGGCACTGTCCATAAAACTGGCCACCAGCTTACCAAACGAACCGGCATTGCCCTCATCACCCTCCTGTTTCATACGCAGATAAGACACCATCGCCGGCAAATCGAGCTGGCTGGGCATGGAGTAATTGCTACTGTCGCCGTCAAAGAAAGCCTGTTTGGCAAACTTTAATCCTTCTACAATACTCAGCGGACGCGCCATACTGGGCATGGCAGCAATGCTGGCCGAAAGCGAATCGATACGGGTAAGGCCATCCAGGTCACGCAATATGCCCGCTTTGCTTTTGGTTTTTACCAGAATCTCCAGCGGCATTACACCCTTGAAATTCTTCTCAAAAAACTTCAGATCGGTATAGATCTTATCAGTCTGCGGCAGATCATCTACGATATATCCCACACTTTTGAGACGGAAAATACCAGCCACGGCCGCAATCATAACAGCAATACTGATCCCATAGATCAGCTTACGATGATTAAGCGACCAGCGCTCCAGCCGGTCGAGCCAGCGATTGAGCCTCGGATTATCGAGGTATTTCATATGCCGCGACTTGGGCACAGGCAGGAAACTGAGTACCACAGGAATCAATATCAGGGAAATAAAAAACAGTACCATGATATTGATACCGGCTACCACACCAAATTCCTGGAGTATTTCACTACGCGTAAGTGCGAATACAGCAAACCCGATGGCCGCTGCCAGGTTACAAAACAGGGTTACTATACCCATGCGGCTCACCATGGTCACCAGGGCCGTCCGGGAATCGCCTGTATCATTATAGGCCGTATGATATTTATTGAGAAAATAGATACAGTTGGGAATACCAATCACCACAATCAGTGGGGGGATCAATGCCGTGAGTAAGGTGATTTTATACCCCAGCAAATGCATGGTGCCCATTGTCCAGACCACACCCAGTATCACTACACCCAACGAAAGCAGCATGGAACTGAAAGAGCGGAAAAACAGCAGAAGAATCAGGGCCGACAATACCACACTGCCAAACAGAAACCATTTCATTTCATCGGCAATACGGGTCGAAAGCTCGGTGCGGATCAGGGGCAATCCGCTCATATAAATCTCCTGATTTTCTTTTTTGCTGAAATTTTCTGCCAGCGTACGGATGTTTTTTACGACATTATTACGCTTTGGTGAATTCATAACCTCTTTATCAACGCTCACGCCCATCATCCACGCATTGGTTTCGGGGTTATAAAGCAGGCCCCGGTAAAAAGGCAGACTCAGCAGCAGGTTTTTCATGCTGTCGATCTCCGGCTGAGTCAATGTGCGTTCAGGAAAAATGGGAGTAGCTACCAGCTTTTCTGTAGCCGAATCTTTAAGCAACGCAACCGCCCACGGAGCTGCTACCACATTTGTGACCCCCGGTGCTTTGCGCAGTGAACGATACAGCGAGGCATATTCATTGAAAAAACCGGCTTCGAAAAAACGATCTGTTTGTACACCAATTACCAGCAGATTGCCATCCTGGCCATACTTGTTCTTAAAAGCCTGGTAGGTGATATTGGCTGGGTGATTAGACGGAATAGCCCGGCTGAATTCATAACTAAGCTCCACTTTTGAAGCGTGATAAGCCATAAAAGCAGAGGCTCCTGTGAGCACAATGATCAGGGGGATACGATATGCGAGAATGAATTGTCCAAGCTTACGCCACATAGTATGGATGTTTGGCAAACCCGCCTTCTGGTTTGCAATTGGGTGATCCGCAAATGTGCTATGGGAAAAGGGTTACGGAAGCACCCGCTGTTTCCCCACTTGCCGACGCCGGAGATAAATTTCCGGGCGGTGCAAAGAAACGCAAAAATGCCCAATAGCCATTGTACAGGCTTTACCTACTTTTGGAAAGTGAAACCCATTTGTCTTGCTCTTGTCCTGATCCTCAGCTTTTGGAGCAATGCTCAGCCTGGCCCTATCGGTACCTGGCGGGAGCACCTGCCTTATGGCTCAGCCATAGATCTGGCCAGCATTGATTCACGCCTTATGGCGGCTACGCCTTATGCATTATTCGCCTACAACCCTACTACACAGGAAATTGAGCGGTGGAGCCGCGTCAACGGGCTGGCAGAAACAGGCATCCGGGCCATAGAAGCAAGCGCCGATGGTAACAGCCTCCTGGTAGCGTATACCAATAACAATCTTGACCTGCTTACAGAAAATAATATCATCAATATCTCCGACATCCGGCGCGATGCGCCTGGTCAGCAACAACTGATCAATGAAATATATCCCCGGGGCAACAACTTTTACCTGTCAACAGACATCGGAATAATAGTACTCGATGCCCGGGCTCATGTGATCAGAGATACCTGGCGGCTGGGACCGGGAGGCACAGAAATACCGGTTTGGGCGGTTACCGCAACCGCTACTCACTGGCTGGCTGCAACGGCCGCGGGTCTGCTGAGTGCTCCCATTAGCGGAGTAAACCTGGCTGACTATAGAAACTGGCAGCAACTGAGTGGGGTGAATGGCCTCCCCCCCGGAACCTGTACCGGCATAGTATTACTCAATGGTCTGAGTCTGGCATTGTCGGCCAACGCGATTTATCAGGAGCAGCAGGGGCAGTGGAATCTTTTTTATCAGTCATCATCAGTCATTGAGTTTATACAGGTGAGCAACAATCTGCTTACGATAGCAGAACGTGAAACCAGCGGCCCAATCATCACTACCATCAATGCTACGGGTACTGTTGTTTCCCGGCTGCAGGATCCTGTTTTATTGCAGTCCCCACGCCGGATAATCTGGCAGAATGCAGCAGCGTGGATAGCAGACAGTGTGCAGGGGCTTATTCATTATGAAAACGGCAATTTTTCCCGAATTGTTCCCAACTCGCCGCTTACCGTGGCAACAGGTCAGTTGTTGCATACTCCGGCTGGTTTTTTTACAGCTACAGGAGGCATCACAGCAGCAGCCGGCCGCGCAGGTTCCTATTCGCACCTCGTAGCAGGTGAGTGGAGCAATCAAACAGCGGCCTCACTGCCAGCACTCGATTCTCTTCCTGATCTCCAGGCACTGGCCTGGAGCAAAACGACAAATACGCTGTATGCAGGTTCATATGGAGGAGGCATTGTTGCTGTTGACGGCAACAATCGCGCAACAGTATTCAAGCAGGGCTATCTCGAACCTGACCGGTTTAACTCTTCGCAGTACAAAGTAGCGGGTATGGCGATCGATCAGCGCCAGAACCTGTGGATCAGCAATACAGGTGCGGGTAATCCGCTGGTGCTGCAGCAAAACGATGGGCAGTGGTTTCGCTTTCAGCCTACTTTTATATTGAGCGGAAACAGTTTTGGAAGCATTACCATTGACAATAATGATTTCAAATGGATTGTACCGCTGACAGACCCGGGACTTATCTGTTATAATTCCGGCTCTCTGCCGGCGACGGCTGCAGATGATCAATGGCTGTGGCTGCGGGCAGGTGTAAGTGGTCTGCCAGACGATAAAGTGTATTGTGCAACGGCCGATCGGCAGGGCTTTATATGGATCGGCACAGCCAACGGAATCGGGTTGCTGACCTGTGCCGCAGACTTGTTTACTGCCCGCGGTTGCGCAGTAATACGTCCTGTTGTGGCAGCCGGAAGCACCGGAGCCTATTTGTTTCAGGGCGAGCGTGTACAATGTATAGCAGTAGATGGAGCAGACCGGAAATGGATCGGTACGACCAATGGCATATGGCTGCTCAATGCAACAGCAGATACCGTAATCAACCGGTTTACGAGTGCCAATAGTCCCCTGCCAGGCAACGATGTAAAAAGTATCAGTATTGATCCGCAGACCGGTGAAGTTTTTTTTCAAACCACGAAAGGCCTCGCATCTTACCGGGGTACGGCAACAGAAGGAACACAGCGGAATAATCAGGTACTGGTGTTTCCCAATCCCGTACCGCATGGATACAATGGACAGATTGCCATCAGGGGTCTCGTGGAAAATGCACTGGTAAAAATTACTGAACTGAATGGCCGCCTACTGTATCAGACCCGCGCGCTGGGAGGACAGGCCGTCTGGAATGGCCGTGATGCCCGTGGTCATGCAGTGGCAACCGGAGTATACCTGGTACTTGCAACAGACAATAACGGTAAGGAATCAGTGGCAACACGTATTGTTGTCGTGAAATAATTGACTCATGAGTGATAAACTGTATCATACACACGGTATTGTTTTGCGTACAGTCAGGTATGGCGAGACCAGTGTGATTGTGACCATGCTTACAGAGCTTTTTGGTTTGCAGTCATACCTGGTCAATGGTGTGCGTGTGTCCGGAAAAAAAGGTGCCGGTAAAGCCAACATGTTTCAGCCAACTGCTATACTGGATATGGTAGTATATCATAATGAACTGAAGCAGTTGCAACGCATCCGCGAATTCAGGTGGGCACATATTTATCAGCATATTCTCACCGATGTAACCCGCAATGCAGTAGCCCTGTTTATGATCGAATTGCTGGGGAAATGCCTGAAACAACCGGAGAATAATACAGATTTGTATCATTTTGCAGAAGATTCTTTGTTGCATCTCGATGCGGCCGACAATTCGGTTGCGGCCAACTTTCCCCTTTTCTTTGCGCTGCACCTTCCGGTATTTTTTGGCTTCCGTATACAGGATAATTATCAGGCATCAAGTGCAGTACTTGATCTGCATGAAGGCCGCTTTGTAACAGAACCTCCTTCACATCCGGATTTTCTTGAAGAGAAACAGGCATTTGTAACATCACAGTTACTGAAAGTGCAGCAACCGCATGAACTGCAGGAGATAAAACTCAACCAGGAATTCCGGCGTTCTCTGCTGCAGGCCTACCAGCAATATTACGCCTGGCAACTGCCGGAGTTTGGCACATTACGTACGCTGCCGGTATTGAGGGAGATATTGTAAACAGTTAATTTATTTTCCGCAGACGAAGAAAAGTAACTACCTGGTCAATCTGCTCACTGCTCATCTTTTTGGCCACTGCATGATTTTTGGGATCCATGCCAATGAGCGCAGCAGTGTGATAGTTGTCGATCTGTATTTTGGTAAAATTAGGAATGCCGTCTTTTCCTTTTGTAAAGATGCCATGACAGCCGGAGCAGTGAAGCTTGTACAACACTTTACCCTTTTCGCATTTTTCGAGCAGCAACTGCCGGTTGATCTTTGTCACGTGATCAGGAATATCGTAGGCGGTCTTTTTTTCGGTAAAGCATTGCTGAAAAAGAAGACAGCAGATTATTAAAAGCAGTATCGTCAGAAATGTTTTTTGCATGATCAGTATTCCCCACCCACTTTTCGTGTATTGAGCAGTCGGTTGTCAGACGGCGGCAAACCCGAAGGTGGCATTTCAAAATTAATCTTTTCGGTTAAGGACTGCATAAAGGCTATCAGCTCTTTCTTTTCCTGAGCGCTTAGCTTTAATGAATCGGATGCGAGTGTTTGATTGGGTACATTCAGGCCGCGGCCGGCACCTCCGCCTCCATCATAAAAATCAATCAGCTCATCCAGTGTCCGGAATACGCCATTGTGCATATAAGGATGTGTAAAGGCGGCGTTGCGTACGGTGCCTGTGCGGAAAGCATGGAGGGTTTCTTCAGCAGGGTTAATACCATAACGACCTTTATCTTCACTCAGCTTTTTATACTGTATATCAGCAGGAGTGCCCAGTACTTCAAATTCTGAACCAATATAAGGGGGTTTGACTCCATTAAAATGGGGTACGAAATGACAGGTAGCGCATTGCGCTTTACTCATAAACAGGTTGAATCCGCGTATCGCCTCCGCATCAACCAGGCGCCCTTCATTCATGGCATCATCAAAAGGGGAGTAATAATGACTGAAGTCGGCGTAATAATAGGTGATAGCCGATACAATATGACTGAGTGATACATTTTTTTCCTCAGGTGTATATTTTACAAATTTTTTGAAAGCTGTTTTGTAGGCGGCACAGCTCATCACTTTTTTTACTACCTCCTGTTCTGTACTATTCATCTCGTCGGGATTCTGTATTACATCCCTGGCCTGCCCCTGCAGCGAAATATGTTTACCATCCAGCATAGAAAGATGATTGAAAATAGCATTGATCAGCGAGGGCGTATTACGTGGCAGATTGCCGTTACCGTCAAACCGTAAAGGTGTGGCCAGTGTGGTATCGGTAAAATATTCAGTGGGTTTATGACAGGAAGCGCAGCTGCGTTTATTATTGCCCGATAAAACAGGATCATAAAAAAGCAGTTTCCCCATTTTTTTTATTTCACTCAGTATTTCGGGATCTTCTACCAGCGAAAAGATGCCTTTTGTATTCTGCGAAATGAACAGTGACTTGTCGAAGATAGAATTGCAATCATTGCTGAGTGCATAGTCATTATAGTTGGCAGAGTAGATATTATGGTCACGTATCTGTGCCTGCGTGATGCGGAAAAGCGGGTTCACATAATCGCGTATAAAACCGAAATGATTGAAAGCAGAGTAAGCCGGCGGCTGCTGGTCGGCAAATGTCAGCAGTTTGTCATACAGCACCAGATATTCCTGGCTGAGCGGATATTGAGGAAAGCTTTCGTTATAACGGGTATAGATAGTTTTTACAGCATGCAACATGCTACGCAGTTCTGGTATTATCTGGCTGGTATCCGGGCATTCAAAGCCGGTAGTATAAATACCGGAAAGGTTAAGGAGAAACATGCGGTTGGCGGGGAAGAAATGTTCGAAGCTGCCGAGTTGTGAGGTGATCGAATCTGCCTCAAACGTAGCCAGGCTGTCGATTGATTCATGTATAAGTGACTGAAGAGAGTCATTGCGTACCACGGGCTCATCGAGGTATAACTCGGCCAGTGTAAGTCCAGCCCCTTTTCGTTTGTAGGGCGGCTCAAATTTTTCAAATACCTCAGTTTCCCATTCCACAGGCAGCGGCCCATTGAGTTTACGATAGGCTACGGGTTCAAAATAGCGCAGCCAGAAATCGAGTGTTTTCAGGTTTTGCCTGTTTTGATGAATGGCGGAGCGAATGGCATCGCGCTGGTCGGGCTGCGAAAGATCGGCTTGTCTGATCTGTTGCAACAATTGCTGCTGAGCCGATTTGAAGTCTGCAAGCCGGCTGTCATAGAGTCGCCGGTATCCATCGGGATTTCGGGTTATAAAAGAAAAGCAGGTGGCTGCAACAATGAGCGATAATATGACCAGAAGAATTTTCATAGCTACTGCAAACGGGTGACCGTGCTAAGGTCATGACTGCATAGCAACACACCTGGTTGCCTGCCGGGCTCAAAGCTACCCAATAAATGTTCCATTTGCAAGGCTTCTGCACCGTTTAATGTGGCCCATCGCAGCAATTCTTCGAGAGGAATACGCGGCTCATGTGTACGGATCGTATTTATTTCTGCCAGTATGCTCAACTGATGATTTGATGCCAGGCTATCGGTACCAAGTACCATACGGCATCCCTGGCGATATAACTGCCAGATGTCGGGCAGTGCTTTGCTGATATACAGGTTGGCAAGCGGGCAAAGGCACCACCAGAGATCAGGTGCTTCCGGCTGTGAGCGAGCCCACTCTATATCGGCAGCAGAGGTACAGGTATTGTGAACCAGCAGCAGTGATTGCCGGTGGTCAAAACGAAGCAGGTTGCTCTGCAGGCTGCTATGCCCGGTGGGCTGCAGTTCAGATACATCGAGCCCCATGCCTGCAAAAAGCCCGGGGAAGGCTCCGCCGCCGGTAAGGAAAAGCTCATCTTCATCGGCACATTCCTGGTTGTGCAGGCTTAAGATCCTGTTGTCAGAAAAAACAACCGTTTTTTCCCATAATTTATTTGATACCGAATAGGGTGCATGTGGCGTGATGGATTGCCGGCGCAATGCACGACCCGTTAATTCTGCAAAACTCCGATACAGGAGCATAGCCCGTTGCATACGCTGAGTGGCTACAGCAGCTGATAGGCCGCTTACCTCGATAAAATTATGAAAATGCAGGGGGCTTTCTTTTTTAAAAGCGAGGGTATGATCTGTATTGCAGATATCACCAACCGCGAGCACGCCATTTGTCAGCAGATCATTTGCTGCCTGTATGATGGAGGCCTGAATAGATTCTAATGAATGCTCGCGCTCCTGCATGACCCGGCGTACAAAATCAGGTAAACCAGTGCCTTCGGGAATCAGCCCTTTCATATGGCTGAGCTCCAGATGGCAGTGGCAGTTGATAAAACCGGGAAGCAGCAATCCTTCCAGCCGCTCTATTCCTTCACCCGCCTCGCTGAGGGGTACTATTGCTTCAACAATCCCTTCTTCTGTAGTGATAAGTGCCTGGCCGGCGGTATGAAGCCGGCGGCCGTCAAAAAGACCGTCGGCACAAAACTTTCGAAAACCCATACCGCAAATTTCGGTATTATTTGTTTGACTGTTGTTTTCCTTCTATTTTCGGTTATCCCGTGATAGGCAATACTTATTAATACAATTCTTTTACAAAACACCTGGTTATCCATGAGCATTCAATCGGGAACAATCAGATTGTCAACTCTTTTTTTAGTTGTCGTATCCCTTTTAAGCTGTTCCAGTTCCAGGGTATACAGCAATAGTCAGTTCAGGAGGTTTTTTCTGGAAGCGCGCAATCCCACTGAGAAAGTCTTTATTGTTTTTGAAAATGGCGATACTATTCGGGGAGAACATTTAAAACTGCAAACAAATCCGATTAATGGGAACATAACATGGGTGATGGATGGAGAGAAGATCAGAAATCAGCCAATCCTTTCTTATCAGGATGACGAAGGGTATAATTCAGGAGATAAGCGCCGTCTGTTAAATGGCCCTTTGGCGCAGTTGTATGCCATTGATTACTCGAGTGCGATCCGTTACAATACCGGGAAGAAAATGTATCTGGTAGAAGGGCGCGCTCCAAATGAAACACCTGGACCAGCCCGAAACAACCTGAGCATTCATTATAATGGCCGTAATAAAATGGTTACATACAATGCGTTAATGTCCATGATGGAAAAATGTCCGGCTGCACTTACAAACCTCGAAAAAGAGTTTGCCAATACAGTCTGGTTGCGCAAACCAAATGATTTGGTATCCAGTTATAAGGAAACATTCAATGCAGTCAAATACTTTAATGAGCATTGTCAGTAGCTGGCTGATGCCGGGAGGTGCTAAAAGCTTAATTTTGCTGCCCTGAAGATTTTGTCATGTTAGATAGATTAGAAGCGATCAATGCCCGGTTTGAACAACTGGGAGTAGCCCTCACCAATCCCGAGATTGTGGGCAACAATAAGAAATTTGCCGAGACCAGCAAGGAATACCGCAGCCTGGAGAAGATTGTAGTGGCCTATAAAGCCTATTTACGCCTCCTCGATGATATTGAATTTTCGCGCGAAGCTCTCAGCGGGGGTGACGAGGAACTGCGTGAACTGGCCAAGCTGGAAATGCCCCAGCTCGAAGAACAAAAGACACAGCAGGAGGCAGCCATTCGCCAGCTCCTGATACCCAAAGATCCACAGGATGATAAGAATGCCATACTCGAAATAAGAGCAGGTACAGGTGGCGATGAGGCCAGTCTTTTTGCCGGAGACCTGCTGCGCATGTATATGCGGTATTGCGAAAGAAAAGGATGGAAAACTGCCCTGCTCAGTGAAAATGAAGGTACGGTAGGCGGCTACAAGGAAGTACAGCTGGAAGTGACGGGCGATGATGTATATGGAACACTCAAATTTGAAAGTGGTGTTCACCGTGTGCAGCGGGTACCGGATACAGAAGCTTCCGGCCGTGTGCATACCTCTGCAGCTACTGTGGCAGTGATGCCCGAAGCTGAGGAAGTCGATTTTGAACTTAACCCGGCAGATGTGAAGATGGAAACAGCCCGAAGCGGCGGAGCCGGCGGTCAGAATGTAAACAAAGTAGAAACCAAGGTGATGCTCACGCACATTCCAACCGGAACCGTAGTGGTGTGCCAGACCGAACGTTCACAGCTGGGTAACCGCGAAAAAGCCATGCAGATGCTGCGTACTAAATTGTACGAAGAGCAGGTGCGTAAACAGGAAGACGAAATTGCCCGCCACCGCAAAAGCCTCGTAAGCACAGGAGACCGCAGCGCTAAAATCAGAACTTATAACTATCCGCAGGGGCGCGTCACCGACCATCGGATCGGGATGACTCTCTATAATCTTCCCAGTGTAATGAATGGCGAAATTGAAGAGCTGATAGATGCCCTCCAGTTTGCCGAAAACGCCGAAAAGCTGACCCGTCAGCAGTAAATATGAGTTGATTTTTATAGGTAGAAAAGCATTAAATTTCTACCATAAAATCAACCCTTTATGCTGGAACAAATAGCCTCACTGGTAAAGCAGTACGGACAGGAAACTGTGGTAAACAATCCTGCCGTCGATAATGAAAACAATTCGGCAGTAATGGCCGAAGCCACTAAAACGATCACTGCAGGTTTCCAAAACCTCATGGCCGGAGGCGGCCTGCAGGATATTATTTCCATGTTTACCAATACCGGTTCGGGTGGGCAGCAGGGTACCGGAGGGGTTAATAACCTGCTTCGTAATCCTGTGGTGACGATGATGATCGGACACCTCATCAGCAAACTCACTACAAAGTTTAATATGAGTCCTGCGGCTGCCAGCCAGCTCAGCAATCAACTCGTACCATCTGTGGTAGAAGACATGGTCACCCGTACGGCCAGCACCGATCCCGAAAATGACGGATTTAATCTCAACAGCCTGGTAGGTGCACTGAGTGGCGGCCAGGCAGCCGGCAATTTCAACTTCCAGGAACTGATCTCGCAGGTAACCAGCGGAAACGGATCTGCCGATCTGCAAAACATTATCAGTCAGGTGACCGAAGGTGCCCAGCAGTCGCGTACCGATCGAAGCGGAGGAGGAATCGGTGACCTGATAAAAGGGTTATTTAATTAACGCAAACGATTGTATGGGTTGTGGTGTGTCACACAGGTTATGTTCAATTCACGCATGGATTCGTTGTATTCACCGGATAAATCATACCATCCAGCCAATAGTTGTAGGAAAATGAAAAAAAGAATTTAAACTTTGGAATGATTTCTGCATTATAGTACATGTAGTAATCGACGCAAAAAGTTCTTTGTTACACCGCGGAAAGGAGTTTGGGTAATTTCACAACGTGGAATAAAATCCACACATCGTAGAAAGAAGCTGAGAATGAGGTGAAAATACCATTACCAACCTTTTAGAATTTCGTTAACAGCGCGGATAGCACTAATGGCAGTAAATTTGCGTTATAGATTACAACAAAGAGAGTTTCTCAATTTATTATAAAAGCAGTCAATTTTCTCATAAGCAGTTAGTTTTGGTTGCGACCCCTGTTTCTACAGGGGTCTATTTTTTTATAAACCTTTTCCAACCATACACTGCGCCTATTACAGCACCTGCTGTATCTGCAATTATATCCCCTATATCGAAAGAGCGGTTGGGTACCCAGAATTTCTGAACAAACTCCATGGCAATGCCGTATGCGATGGCGCCCACGGCCAGCCAGATCAGCGTATTTATCTGCAGTTGCTTATTGTTGAATTTGTAGGCACTCCACGTGAGATTAAATTGTAATAAGGAAAATAAGCCCACATGTATCCACTTGTCGAGCCAGATTTTATCGAGCCAGTTGGCTTTGGGAAACGCCGACCCCGGAAGAGTGAGGAGTACGGTTATAAGAATAAGCCAGGTAAGGGTAGGTAAAAAGTAACGGGCAGGATGCTTCACTTTTTTTCGCAATACTAAAACGATAATTTCAAAAACCGGTAAGCCGGCAAAGAAAACTATACACAAAAAAGGAGCCCTGTACAGAGCCCCTTTATTAACCAACTATAGAACCAGCGCTATAGTGCGCAGAAATATTTACGTAATAAAGAGGCAATTGGTTTGGCGGCGGCAGAGGGCAGGGGGTAGCAGGTGTAGGGGTAAAAGGTAGAGGGTGGAAGGTATAGGGT
>JAGODE010000093.1 GCA_017998385.1 Chitinophagaceae bacterium
GTAATAATGGCTGCATCTGCTGCTTTAAAAACTGTAACAGTGGCAAGAGCCAGCGGTTGTTTACTGGCAGAATCCAGAATTCGACCTTTAAGCGTACCCTGTGCATAAAGCATGGCCACCTGGCAAGATATAAAGAATGCCAGCAAAAGAATCTTTCTCATTTATCAGTTGTGGTTTAGAAGCGCTAAAATACGATAATATTCGTACGAAGAGCTTCGAACCCCTCCTTTAACATATTCTTTGCATTTACAACCCGCTGCTTTGCTGTGTATTAAGCAGATCCATGGCTTATACCTTTCTCCCTGTACCCATAAAAGAAAAGGGCGACAAAACGCGTCACCCTTTTCTTTTCCTTTGCCTTCATCCTCTTAGCCTTTACCCGGCTCCTACCTTAAATTCACAATCTTCTTATCCTTAGGATACTTCACATTGTACGAGAACCTGATTTTTTTGCTTTCCCCGGGCTTAAGTTCCAGCTTCCAGGTAAGTATGCCCAGTTCCTCATTGATCATAGCGCCACCGGCATCTTCCAGTTTCACTTCTACTTCTTTGATATTGCTCAATGGGTATTGATCTTTCAGCAAAAGATTTATATCGGTAGATTTATTATTCTTTACAATGATCTCGTAAGTAAATGTCTGCCGGTTGCTGCCTCCTGATGATTTCAGACTGCTCAGGTCTTTGACCAATGACCTTTTTACGGCTACACGGGTATCACGGCCCAGCGACAGGTGAAGCGTATCGGTGGTAATGTTGGGATCGATGCTCGTTTTGCCTATATAAGTATCGTCCATTATGATATTGGCCTCACCGGGCAGCAGGTCAAGGTTTTGCCAGTCGGCAATTTCTGCCAGCAGGTAGGCATCCTTATCTGCTTTGGGAACAGCGTAGTTTTTAAAGAAGCAGTTTACATTTTCTTCCTTAATAGCCACACTATGCAACTGGCCATCGCTGGTAATGGAATAAGGTAAATCAATATCATAATTTGTATTGAGCTGCCCTTCAGAAAGGGTGGTAAAGTCCTGGATTGTGCTGGTGAAACGCGATGTATCACTCAGCTGCCTGATCTCGAGATCTGCACCATTACCGGTTACCACTACTTCGGCCAAATCTCTTTCCTTTGCAAAACTCTGCAACTGGTTACGCCGGCTGTTCATATAAGCGGCACGGTCCTGCATGGTTTTGTACATTTCAGGAACATACAATTGAAGGTTCCAGGGGGTAAGTACGGGAGCTGCCACACCAAACCGGGGCGTACCGGTGCTTAGCGAAAGACGGGTTTGTGTCCAGTCAAGGCCGGTAGTTTGTGTGAGAGCCGCTTTATAAATCATTTTTACTTTATTATTTTTTGAATTCACCCGCACATCATATACCGGTGTCCAGCCAGCATTAGGCGTATAGTAACTGAGGCTAACCGGAATTTGTCCCGCACGACGACTCAACACCTGTAGTATCAGCCGGCCTGTTGTTTTTGAACGAACCAGCCCGGTCTGTTTCATCTGATCAATTTTTGTGCGCAACGCTGCGATTTGTTCCTGCAGACCGGTTACCTGCTCTTTCATACCGAATATCTTATTACGGGCTGTTTCAATACGTGTATTATAATATTCCACGAGTTTGAGTACTTCGGCACTGGTGATACTTTTGCTACCCTGCCCGCCCAGTGTGGCTTCAATGAGCAGGCCCGTTTTGTTCATAGTTTCCTGTTCGATCTGGATCTTATTTTCCATTCTCAGCACTTCGCGGTTGAGCGTCCGCAGACTGTCTTCTGCCTGCAATTGCTCCCGGCTTTTTACGGGTGCAGTATAAGGGGGGGTATACAACAGAAACTGCTGAGAGAGGATAGATACATCTTCCGGACAGCTTACCTGCAGGCTGCCCACATCAAGGCTGGTACTCAGCTGATCGATAATAATGTACCGGGTAGTAGCCGATACGGTTGCTTTTGCTTCGTGAGACAACTCTGCACCATAGCCAAAATAAACAGTGGCTTTATTCATGGTGGCCTGGGTACGTGCCGTATCCTGCGCCTGCAGGCTGAGTCCCATAAGAGTACTGATTAAAAACAGATATACACGCATAAGTAAGTTTTTATCTACAGATGCCGTTTACAACCGTCTTACACAAAACACTTCCTTATTTTTGTCGCCATGGTCTGCCGGGCAGGCCTGAAATGAAGAAAAAAATGGCCAAACCGAACCAGTCAGAGACTCCCATGATGCAGCAGCACCGGGCGATCAAGCAGAAATACCCCGATGCGATCCTTCTTTTTCGTGTAGGTGATTTTTATGAAACTTTTGGCCAGGACGCCATCATTGCCTCGCAGGTGCTGGGTATTACCCTCACCAAACGTAATAATGGCGCCGCCGC
Organism: Chitinophagaceae bacterium; assembly: GCA_017998385.1. Taxonomy (GTDB): domain Bacteria; phylum Bacteroidota; class Bacteroidia; order Chitinophagales; family Chitinophagaceae; genus CAYMZZ01. The sequence continues at coordinate 2,371 of JAGODE010000093.1, forward strand.
CGCTTCCGAGCTGGCTGGTTTTCCCCATCATTCCATAGATACCTACCTCCATAAACTGGTGAAAGCCGGATACCGGGTAGCTGTTTGTGACCAGCTGGAAGACCCCAAACAGGCCAAGGGCGTAGTAAAAAGAGGCGTGACCGAGATGGTGACTCCCGGCACGGCTGTAAACGATAAACTGCTGGAGCATAACAGCAACAACTTTCTGGCAGGCCTGCACATGACTGCCGATGACCGATATGGCCTTGCTTTCCTGGATATTTCAACAGGTGAATTTTTTCTGGCGCAGGGCGACCGCGAATACGCAGACAAACTGCTTCAAAGTTTCCGGCCGGCTGAAGTAATATTTCAGCGGCAGCATCAAAAAAAATTCAAGGAGCAATTTGGCGGACGCATCTATACCTATACATTGGATGAATGGCTCTTTGATCTTCCTTATGCTACAGAAACACTGCTGAAACATTTTCAGACCCACTCCTTAAAAGGATTTGGTGTCGACGATCTGGAGCTGGGGCTTGTTGCCGCCGGCGCAGTAATCCATTACCTGAAAGACACAGAGCATCCGCATCTGCAGCATATCACTGCCCTGCAACGAATAGACCGCGATGATTTTTTATGGATGGACCGGTTCACCATCCGTAACCTGGAGCTGGTATATGGCCATGCAGATGGCAATCATACTTTGCTGAGTGTGCTGGACAATACTGTATCGCCCATGGGCGCAAGGTTGCTTAAGCGCTGGATCGTTTTCCCCCTGAAAGATATGCGGCAGATCAATGAGCGGCTGGAACTGGTTGAATATTTCATCCGCGAAACAGACCTGCGCCAGCAGATCAGCCAGGCCGTAAAACAATGCGGCGATATTGAACGCCTGGTATCGAAAATACCGCTCCGCAAAATCAATCCGCGCGAAGTGGCACAACTGGGACGCGGACTGCAGCAGATAGCCTTATTGAAACAATACTGTGAAAATACCGCCAATCCTTATTTGCAGCAACTGGGCAGCAAACTTCATCCCTGCCCGCAGATCGCCGAACGGATTGCCCGCGAACTCATGGAAAATCCTCCTGCTGTCACCGCCAAAGGAGGCGTCATCAATAATGGGATCAGTGCCGAACTCGACAGCCTGCGTGAAATAGCGCACAGCGGTAAGGAATACCTGACACGCCTGCAGGCCCGTGAAGCCGAAAACACCGGTATCAGCTCACTCAAGATAGGCTTCAACAACGTATTTGGTTATTACCTCGAAGTCACCAACTCACATAAAAACAAAGTGCCCGAAACCTGGATGCGCAAGCAGACCCTGGCCAACGCTGAAAGGTATATTACTCCGGAGTTGAAAGACTATGAAGAAAAAATAGTAGGCGCTGAAGAAAAGATCCTTGCACTCGAACAGCAATTGTACGAAGACCTGGTAAGCGGACTTATGGAATACCTTGCTGCGCTTCAACACAACGGTCATATAGCCGCCGTACTGGACTGCCTCACCTGCTTTGCCGGCAACGCCGTTCAATACCGTTACAAAAAACCAGAATTGCACGAAGGCGATGAATGGCTAGTAAAAGAAGGCCGGCACCCGGTCATTGAACGGCATTTGCCTGCCGGGGAAACCTATATCAACAATGACCTCGTATTAAACAAAACGGATCAGCAGATCATCATCCTCACCGGTCCGAATATGAGTGGTAAAAGTGCGCTGCTGCGCCAAACGGCACTCATTACCCTGATGGCCCATATCGGCAGTTTTGTACCGGCCACAGAGGCACGCATATCCCTTACCGATAAAATATTTACCCGGGTTGGCGCTTCCGACAACCTCAGCGGCGGTGAATCAACCTTTATGGTGGAAATGAATGAAACAGCATCGATCATCAACAATATCACCAACCGGAGCCTGGTGCTGCTGGATGAGATCGGCCGCGGCACTTCTACCTACGATGGCATTTCTATAGCCTGGAGTATTGCCGAGCATTTACATAATGCACCGGAACAACCCAAAACCCTTTTTGCCACCCACTATCACGAACTCAACGAACTGGAACAACGGCTTACGCGTGTCAGAAACTATCATATTACCAACAAAGAGGTAGGCAATAAAATTATCTTCCTGCGTAAACTGGCCCCTGGCGGCAGCACGCACAGTTTTGGTATTCATGTAGCCCGCATGGCTGGTATGCCTCCTTCCCTTATCAAACGGGCCAACGAAATACTGGCCCAGCTGGAAAGTATGCATGCGTCAGCTGAAGGTGAACAAAAACAGGAAAGCACCAGCGAAAAAGTAAAACAGCTGGCCGGCCCCCAGTTTCAGATGTCTATTTTTGATGCCCATTCCGAGACCTTTTCCGATATCCGGGAAACGCTTGCCGATCTCGATATTAACCGGCTTACGCCGGTCGAAGCCCTGCTTAAGTTGCAGGAAATCAAGAATAAAATTCGATAATATGATCAGGCCAGGCACGTAAATAAGTGTTTTTACCTGGTAAAAACACCCTTTTCCATGTATTGAGGTTTGACATTTCTCAAGTATTCGGACACTAAGTAATAACACTTAGCTGAATGCCGTTATCTTGGCGGTTAGGTGTAAATACTTAATCCAATACTATGAAGAAACTTCTACTCCTGTCATTTATTGGCATTGTTATGCATTCCACTGCAAAAGCGCAGTGCACTCCCCAGGGCGATCAGATCAGTTACGGCACAGGTGATGTGTGGATCGGTTATGTATATGACAATATCAATTTTACAGGATATGCCGGTTATGTCACAGAAGGTTCGGCAGGTAATCCCGCATTTGATCAGTCATTTGGCGGCAGCAATGCCAACTATGCCACTAATGGCTGCTCCATTTATACGTCTACCTATAGCGTTCGTTATAAACTAAGCAAAACATTTGCCCCGGGAGGATATGAGTTTACCGTTGGTGGCGACGATGGCTACCGCCTGAGCATTGATGGCGGGGCTACCTGGATCATCGACCGGTGGGTCGATCAGGGATATACAATCAGCACGGCCTCGGTCTATCTTAATGGCACTTACGATCTTGTTCTCGAATTTTATGAAAATGAAGGCGACAACCGTATTTCCTTTTCGATGGGCACAGCCTGCATGGGCTCAGAAAACACAGCAGAATACGGCACTAACGATATCTGGCGCGGCTATGTATACGATGGAACCAATTTCAATACTTATAAAGGCGTGATCCTTCGTGGAAGTGCGGGGTATGCCAGCTTTGATGAAAATTTTGGCGGCGGCAATACACTTTTCTCAACCAGCCACTGTAGTGTCCAAACGGAAACATTCAGTGTTCGGTTCAGATTACGTAAAAACTTTCCCTCCGGCAATTACAATTTTGTAGTAGGCGGCGATGATGGGTACCGGCTGAGTGTGGATGGCGGGGCCACCTGGATCATCAACCGGTGGAATGATCAATCTTTTACCAGTGCTGCGTATTCCATAAATCTTAACGGGCTTACCGATATGGTGTTGGAGTATTATGAAAATGGCGGTGATAACCGTATCAGTTTTCAGATGCAGTCAAATATCATTCTTAAAATCGATCTGCTTTCGTTTGTGGCCAATCGTGAACAACAGCAAAATGTATTAAAATGGGAGTTTAGCGGAGAGAGCGATCCCGTAAAAATTGAAGTAGAACGCAGCAATGATGGTACACAGTTTTCTGGTATAGGCGTTGTCGACGGTGCAGATGGAACAAAACTCAGCAACCGGCTTTTGTATCGCTTTGCAGACCCCGATGCCGCCGACCGCCGGTTTTTCTATCGCCTGCGTATGACGGATACCCGTGGTGCAGTTACTTATTCTCCAATAGTACGTGTTGATGGTGTCTTCCCTACGATTCGTTTGTTTCCAACCAACCTTTCTTCAGGAGCGCTCTATATACAGAGCCCGCAACGGCTGCAGCATCCGATCGTATCCATTACAGGAGCCGATGGACGTATCTGGCACCGGCAGGAGCTGCCTGCGCTGGAAAAAGGGCAGGTTACAGCCATATTCAGTCAGACGGAACGCCTGGCCCCCGGCATGTATTTTGTCCGGATAACCACGGCAGATTTGCCCGTATTTCAGGCCCGTTTTATAAAGCAATAAGGGCCAAAACCGGCCACCGGACCCGCTTTTGAACATTTTATAAACGCCCTGGCAAAAGAAAAGAGGACGGATGGGGTAAAAACAATTTATTCTTATATTTACTGCAAATCATGCAACCATGAAATTGTTTAAACTAACTGCCCTGGCCTCACTCTGCTTTGCCCTGACCAGCACCATCATCTCCTGTGAAAAAGATAGTGAGAAAGATAAAGTCAATGCTTATTCCAAATCAGACATTCCGGTTACAGGTGCACAGGTAGCTCCTGTTGCCAGTCCTACTGCCGGCCTCGGAAACCTGTCTGTGAGCTATGATAAACGCGTGGGAATTATTAATTACAGCTTAACATGGTCTGGTTTGTCCGATAGTGTGGTTGCTATCCGTATTTGCGGACCCGCCCCTGTAGGCTATCCCGTGCTGAACCCGTCTTTTACAGGAGCCAACCCCAATTCATACACAACCACTCCCTATATCGTATTGCAGGAGTTCACCGGTGGCACCAGCGCTCCGTTTAAACCTCTCTACCCGTCTACCGGTTCCTACACAGGTACACTACTGGTTGATGGTGTAAAAGTTAAACAGCAGGATTTGTTGAATGGTCTTTATTTTGTGACCGTCCATACCAAGACCATGTTGCCCGTTTCAGGTTCAGGTGCTTACCTGTACCGTTGGTTTGGTGAAATAAGAGGTCAAATCCGGTTTGATTAGTCAAACCCATTAAATATAGCTTTAAAGCCGCCTTCGGGTGGCTTTTTTATTTTGTATCAAACCATACAGGCGCAGTATTATCCCATTCTCCATTATAATTGATAAATAACTCTTCACCGGCAGCTACAGGCGTTACCGTATGAATTTTGATCATCCGATTGGCAAAATCCATTTCATAATCACAATTGGCCGGACTTTTATGATTATACAACGGTACATATCCAAGGGACATACAGCAGGCTTCGCCTTCCTTTTCTACCAGCCATTCAAAAATATAATCATGCAACAGCGTCTGATCAAGCAACTGACGGTCTGCCGCCGACATCACAATGACTGGTGCTATTTCAATTATTGTATTGGCTGGCAAATCAATGGCAGTAAATACCCCCCGGTCACGTCCCGGTGATGGAGCTACAAATAAGTCCGGCAGAATCATATCCCCGAAAGTAAAAGATTTCGGGAAAAATGCAGGATCGGCCGGCTACTGATTTAACACTGGCTTCATCCTTGTTAGGCTGTAGTTCGTAAATTTGACGCATGCCCGAGGAATTAGAAGAACAGCTATCGATCCGCGAACAATTTGAAGCAATCATCCTGACGGAGGATAAGCTGCTTATACGCGACTTTCTGAATGACCAGAATATCAGCGATGTGGCAGACCTGGTATATGAATATCCCGATTATGAAAGTCAGATCGTAGCCAATATGTCCGTACACCGGGCTGCCAGCGTATTCAAGATTCTCGAATTCCCCACACAGAAAAGAATTATCCAGACCTTACCTCCCAATACTATTGCGTCATTGCTCAACGAATTGCCGGCCGATGACCGTACCGACTTTCTGGAAGAGTTGCCGAGCAACGCAGTACGCGAACTCATCAAATTGCTCGACCCGGAGGAACGTAAGATCACCCTTAGCCTGCTGGGTTATCCCGAAAACAGTATTGGCCGGTTGATGACCCCCGATTACGTATATGTATATCCCGACAATACCATTGAGGAGGTTTTTGCCACTATCCGCAAGTATGGCAAAGACAGTGAAACCATCAATGTAATTTATGTAATCAATGAAAAAGGTGAACTGCTTGACGATATCCGCATCCGCGATTTTATCCTGAACCCGCCTGACCGGAAAGTAGAAGAGCTGATGGATGAACGCGTGGTAGCCCTGCATGCCTATGATGACCAGGAAATGGCCAGCGAGGTTTTTAAGATGAATAACCGTGTGGCATTGCCTGTTGTCAGCAACAGCAATAAGCTGCTGGGTATTGTAACTATTGATGATGTGCTGTGGGTAGCCGCTGAAGAGTTCGGAGAAGACATGCAAAAAATGGGAGGTACTGCCGCGCTGGAAGAACCCTATATTGAAATGCCTATTGTGCGGCTCTATAAAAAAAGAATTATCTGGCTTATCATCCTTTTCTTCGGCGAGCTGATCACAATCTCTGCCATGCAGCAGTTTGAGGATGAAATCGCCAAAGTGGTAATTCTTGCTACGTTTATACCGCTGATCATTTCCAGCGGCGGCAATAGCGGATCGCAGGCCTCCACGCTCATCATTCAGGCAATGGCACTGGGCGAAGTCACCATCCGGGACTGGTGGCGGATCATGCGCCGCGAGATTTTTTCCGGCCTGTTACTGGGTACCACCCTTTGCACTATTGGCATATCGGTAATTTTTATATGGCATCTCCTTTCTCCGGATACGTTTGGTGAGCATTACCTGCGTATTGCGCTTACAGTGGGCTGCTCACTTATCGGAATCGTGATGTGGGGATCGCTCATGGGCTCTATGCTGCCATTATTGCTGAAAAGACTGGGAGCCGATCCTGCCGCCTCCAGCACACCGTTTGTAGCAACCCTGGTAGATGTAACCGGCCTCCTGATCTATTTCTCCGTCGCTTATTTGTTTCTGAGCGGCACCCTGCTCTGACTGCGTTTTTTTGCAGGCACACAATCGTTTGCATTCCAGCGAGAAATGGTATCTTCGCCCTTTAAAATCTAAACCTTATGTGTGGAATTGTAGGATATACAGGACACAGAGAAGCTTATCCCATTATCATTAAAGGGTTAAAAAGGCTGGAATACCGTGGCTACGACAGCACAGGTGTTGCACTGCATAATGGCGCCCTGAAAGTATATAAGAAAAAAGGCAAGGTGGCCGAACTGGAAGAAGCAGTTGTCGGAAAAAACTTACATGCCAATGCCGGCATCGGTCATACACGCTGGGCCACGCACGGCGAACCAAATGATCGCAACGCCCACCCCCACCAGTCTGCCAGCGGCAAACTGGCCATGATCCACAACGGTATCATTGAAAATTATGCCCAGTTAAAAAACGAACTGATCCGTAAAGGATACACCTTCAAAAGCGATACCGATACAGAAGTATTGCTCAACTTCATCGAAGAAATCCGCAACAACAATAACTGCTCGCTGGAAGAAGCCGTACGTGTAGCACTCAAACGTGTTGTAGGTGCCTATGTGATCCTGCTCCTGGATGCCGATGATCCTGAAACCATCATCGCGGCTCGTAAAGGAAGCCCGCTTGTAATTGGCGTGGGGAAAGGAGAACATTTCCTGGGTTCCGATGCCTCACCCATGCTCGAATACACCAAAGAGGTTGTATACGTAAATGACTACGAACTGGCTATTATACGCCCCGATGAACTGATTCTGAAAAATCTGGGCAACGAAAAACTTACTCCCTACGTACAAAAACTCGATATAGACCTTGCCGCCATTGAGAAGGGCGGATATGATCACTTCATGCTCAAGGAAATTTTTGAGCAGCCGCAAACTATCTATGACTGCCTGCGCGGCCGCCTCGATGCGGAAGCCGGCACCATTACCATGAGCGGTATTCAGCAGTATGCCGATCAGATCATCAAAGCCAACCGTATTATCATGATTGCGTGCGGTACCAGCTGGCATGCCGGCCTGGTAGCCGAATATATCTTCGAAGAACTCTGCCGTATCAATGTGGAAGTAGAATATGCCTCCGAATTCAGGTACCGCAATCCCGTAATCAATGAAGGGGATGTGATCATTGCCATATCTCAAAGCGGAGAAACGGCCGATACGCTTGTTGCTATTGAAACAGCAAAAAGTAAAGGAGCCATCATACTGGGTGTAGTCAATGTAGTAGGTTCATCTATTGCGCGTGCATCCCATGGCGGGGCTTATACACATGCCGGCCCTGAGATTGGTGTCGCCAGTACCAAGGCCTTTACTGCTCAACTGGCAGTGCTTACCATGATCGCCCTTAAAATTGCCCATACAAAAGGTACCATTTCATCAGAGCGTTACCGCAATCTGCTGCACGAGTTAAATGAGGTGCCGGAAAAAGTAGCCTGGATCCTGAAGCAGGCCGATCAGATTCGTGCTATTGCCGAAAAATATAAAGATGCCCGCGATTTCCTCTACCTGGGCCGTGGCTACAACTTCCCGGTAGCCCTGGAGGGCGCATTAAAACTCAAGGAAATCTCCTACATCCATGCCGAAGGCTACCCTGCAGCAGAGATGAAACATGGCCCTATTGCCCTTGTAGACGAAACACTTCCTGTAGTATTTGTAGCCACACGCGATGCTTATCACGAAAAAGTGGTCAGCAATATGCAGGAGATCAAAGCCCGTAAAGGCATGGTCGTATCTGTAATCACCGATGGTGACTCAACATCTGCCGAATTATCAAACGATGTGATGATTGTACCGGAAGCAGATGAAATAGTTGGCCCGATGCTGAGTGTGGTTCCACTGCAGTTACTGGCCTACTACATCGGCATATCAAAAGGACTGGATGTAGATAAACCGCGTAACCTGGCCAAATCTGTAACAGTAGAATAGCCTTTACGCATCAGCCATTTTCATAACAAGTATGCCCGCATGAACAAAATCCTGAAAGTACCGGTTAATCAACTGGGTTATCAGTTTATAGATCCCGCTTATTTACCCAAAGGGAAAGACGAATATTACCTGCGTAAAGAACAGCATACCAGCGCAGGTCCGTTTCGTGCCTTAGCCGCAGGAGAAATAAAACAACTGGAACTTAACGGCAATGTTGCAGATGACTGGTCACAGGTGCTTGTACATGACAACTTTGATCCATCACTGATACAACAATGTAAATTTTATGGACTGGTACGTATTGGTGAACAGCAGCCTTATTATCTGCAGTTTCACGATGTACGCCTCCCCGTAGGTTTGTATAACAGCACCATCATCAGTTGCGACATTGGAAACAATGTTGTTGTAAACAATGTAAATTATCTTAGTCATTACATTATTGGCAATGAAGTAATACTGGTCAACATCAACGAGATGGAAGTGACCGATCATGCCAAATTCGGAAATGGCATTATCAAAGAAGGCGAGAAGGAAGCTGTGCGTATCTGGATGGAACTTTGTAATGAAAATGCCGGACGAAGCGTACTGCTCTTCGATGGTATGCAAGCCGGCGACGCCTGGCTCTGGACGCGCTTCCGTGCAGATGAAACGCTAATGCAGAAGCTCAAGGAGTTTACAGAAAAAAGATTCAGCAATAAACGCGGTTACTACGGTATGGTAGGCGATCGCTGTGTTATTAAAAATACCCGTATCATTAAGGATTGCCTTATTGGTACAGATGCTTACATAAAAGGCGCCAACAAGTTAAAAAACCTGACCATCAACTCATCCGGGGAATCTCCCACGCAGATCGGTGAAGGTTGCGAGCTGGTAAACGGAATTATTGGCTATGGCTGCAAGGCTTTTTATGGTGTAAAAGCTGTCCGATTCATCCTGGCTTCACATTCACAGCTTAAATATGGTGCCCGGCTTATCAACTCATTCCTGGGCGACAATTCCACTATTTCCTGCTGCGAAGTATTGAATTCGCTCATTTTCCCTGCACATGAGCAGCACCACAATAATTCTTTTCTCTGCGCCAGCCTGCTTTCCGGCCAAAGCAATATGGCTGCCGGCGCTACTATCGGCTCCAATCATAATTCACGAAGTGCCGATGGGGAACTGATAGCTGGCCGCGGCTTCTGGCCCGGACTCTGTGTAAGTCTCAAACACAATTCCCGCTTTGCATCCTTTACTATTATTGCCAAAGGAGACTTTCCGGCAGAACTAAACATTCCTATTCCATTTTCGCTGGTGAGCAACGATGTAAGCCGCGATCAACTGGTCATCATGCCAGGCTACTGGTTTATGTACAACATGTATGCCCTGGCCCGAAACGAAGGCAAATATGCCAGTCGCGACAAACGATCACTAAAAAATCAATACCTCGAATACGATTACCTCGCTCCAGATAGCGTAAACGAACTGTTCGACGCCCTTCAGTACCTGCAATTATGTGTAGGTAAGAGTATAAAAAAGAATAGCCGGGTTACAGAGGAGGCCGCCCGCAAAGCCGGCCGGAGGTTGCTGGATCAGCAAAAATCGCTGGGCAAAAAAGAAATACTGGCCAGTGGCATCGAAAACAGCAAACGAAAAGTAAAACTGGTAAAAGTAGCCGAATCATACGCTATTTTCAAAGAACTGATCGTCTACTACGGCATCACACAACTGCTTTACCTGATGGAAAAACAGGAAGCTGATTCGCTGAAATCCTTTTTCAAAAAAAATAAGATCACAGCCCGCACCGCATGGGTTAATATCGGTGGGCAACTGATGCCTCAGCCTGCTTTGCAGGAATTGATCCACCAGATACATGCCGGCGAAATCAACAGCTGGGATGCTGTACATGAATATTATCATATGCACAGTGCCCAATATGCGGATCAGAAAGCACTGCATGCCATAACCTCTCTGCTGGAACTGGAAGAACTGAAGCCTGCAGAGTTTACTCTCGCTGTTTTCAAAAAACTGCTGCGTCAGACTCTTCAGACACGAGAATGGATGGTAGCTCAGATTCAGGAATCCCGCGCCAAAGATTACAGCAACCCATTCCGGCAAATGGTATACGACTCCATTGAAGAAATGGAAAAAGTAGTGGGGAGTTTAAAAGACAATTCCTTTATTAACCAGCAAATACAGGAACTGGAAAGCTTCAGAGAGAAAATCAAGGAGTGGACAAAACGTGTGAAAGCCTGAAATGGAGGTTGAGTTATAGATAGCATACAGGCCAGCAAGGTATAGCTGGCCTTCAATTTATGTGAAGATCTGTCAGCAATTCATTTCCCCGAAACAATAACATTTAAGCATACCGCTTTTTGAGTGCATCCCTGGCTGGTTCGTGTTCGGGAAAATAATACACAATATCAGTCCCTGACAGAAAAACCCTGCACTCAATCGGAGCCATATGATTTACTGTAATTGATGGACTATAGGCATCAATTTCACGATCCTTTAGAAGGATATTAAGACGATCTATTACCCACTCACTCGTATCCGGCAGATCTAACCCGCTAATCTTTATCAGATTACTAATCAGGGGAGTGCCATCAGCTCTGGGAAAGGTCCATTGTGGAGACACTTTAATGGTTGTGGCATTCACTACTTCGACAACTTTAAAATCACCCATAACCAATAGATTTAAGTTTTATTAAAAATGCTTCCTTTTCCTCTTGTTTAATCTTTACCACCATACAAAATATCTGCCATAACACGAGCAGGGAAAAACCAAAATTCACTGTACTCAATAGTAAGGTACAAACCCTCACTATCTGATATTGATAAGGCCAAAAATCTGACCGCTGGAAATAATAAAATATAACAAGCACTATAGCAGACAACAACGATGTAAACAATCTTTTCCCTTGTCGTTTTGGATTCAATAAACGAATATCCTTTTGATTCTCTTCCAGCAATTTCTTTATTCTTCTCCCGCTCTTCTCCATATCCGCAAATGTACCGGCCCTGTCAAACCTGTTAAATACTCGGGAAAGGTTGTCATATATTTCCATATGACACTGCCTGGATTGTACAAAAGCCGGGTAGAAAATTGGAACTAATAAGGAAAACGATGGCCCTATAAAACTAAAAGTTCCAATCAATAATTTTGCATAAAGGTCTACTACTTCATTCATTTGTCAATAGCTGAGTGTCGTAAATGAATAAGAAAATTTTTTTCTCCGAATAAGCACGGTTAAACCCCTGCTTTTACTATACAAACGCGGTTAATTATTAATCCCCATATTCCGAACACAGCCAAGATACCCAGCAAACTGTAACACTGCCAAACAGGCCGCTTGTAAGACCTGTCAACGCAGGTATTTCCATACAGCCATCTTTCTGCCGTCTTTTATTCCTTCAATAAAATATATTCCGCCTGGCCAGGCCGACAGGTCAATCTCAGCAAAAGCATGCGCTGTACGCGTAGACCATACACGCCTGAATATCATCTGTCCATTACCATTCATGATGTTAAGATGAAAATGATGAAGAAATAAAGGACATTCAATTTTCAACCGGTCCTTTGATAAAGTCAGCAAACGAAAACCGTCTCTTTGCTTGCGGACAGGTTGCCAGTAATATTCTGCTGAGGTGGCAAGTATGGTATCTGATCCCAGCATACTTATCCTATACCTAACATCCTGATCTGTTGCCCGGTCCTGATAAGTATACTGCAACATATTCTGTAAGGCATTGATCCGGCCAACAGGCACAAAAAAGCCGCTAACCGTAGCCTTTTCGATCAAAAATTCCTTTACTTCATCCGGCTTGTCTGCAATCCCCCATTTTAATTGCAGAAATCCGTCAGCAGACGACCGGATGGAAAAATCGGTAAACCTGACTGGTAAAGGATTTTCACTGAAACTCCCGGTGGTTGCCAGGGTAAAATAGCCATATGCTTCTACGACTTCTCCTGAACTGATGGTACCGGTTACAAATGGAGGTTGAACAGGTCCGGGTACAATCGCACTAATTCCTTCACTTATCCACCGATCACCGGCATAACGTGCTACGAGCAATGATTCGAGGCTACGCACAAAACTCAGCGAAGTAACAGCAAGACTTACCTGACGGGCCAATGCTGCCGGATTAGCCTTAAGCTGCCAGTACTC
>JAGODE010000367.1 GCA_017998385.1 Chitinophagaceae bacterium
CAGTAATCAATGCAGTGAGATCCCTGATCCTTCGTTCATTGCTGGGATGGGTGGAGAGAAATTCCGGAGTTTTTTGCTGATTGAGTGCCGACATACGCTGCCAAAACGGAATGGCGGCATCTATGTTGTAACCGGCCATGTGCATGAATATTAGTCCCAGTTTGTCGGCTTCTGTTTCCTGCAGGCGGCTGTTGGGTAGTGCCAGGGCCAGGTTGCTGCCTACCATATAAAGTCCCAGGAACAAAAGCTGCGTCTGTTCTTTTTTTTCTTTCAATGCTTCCTGCAGCACCAGCCCGCCCATATTGATGAGTAATCCCTGGCTCATACGTTCGTTGCCATGCCGGGCAATGGCATGTGCAATTTCGTGTCCCATCACCACGGCCAGGCCTTCTTCGCTTTGTGTGATGGGTAGCAGTCCGGTATATACTACAACTTTACCCCCCGGCATGCACCAGGCATTTATTATTGGTTCGTCAATGGTATTATATTCCCATTTAAAACTTTTAAGTTCTTTCTGCATCCCTTTCTGTTGCAGGTATTGCTCAACCGCCTGTTGAATACGTGACCCTACACGGGTCACCTGCTGGGTGCGCTCATCGGCAGCAGGTAGTGTACGGCTAATCTTTACCACGGAGTCGTATTGAGCAAATGACAACTCTTTGATCATAAAATCGGGTACCAGGTTGAGTTGACGGCGACCTGTTACCGGTACTTTTTTGCAGGCAGTTATCAGCAGTACAAACAGGAGCAGGTATTTCATACCGTAAATATGAAGAAAGTCAGGGGCGAAAGCTATCCCGGAAAAGAGGGATTTTGATACCTGACTGACTGTGATTAAGCGGGGAACTAGTGCTGTATAAATCAGGTTCTATCCAGTACTGATCTCATCCAGTTGCAGGCATAGTCAAATACTTTTGCGTTGAAACGTGTAGCAGCAAATTGCGCAAAGGCTGCAGGGTTTGATTGCCATTTTATAAATTCTTCCATGGTGCGGTAGTTCATAGGGCTCTGCCTGCTGCTGATACCGGCAGATATCTTTTTTCTTAGGGATTCAAAAAAGGCCGGTCCTGGCGAAGAGGTCGTCATTTGGCAGGACCGGCAATAAGTGGGTGTGTGTTTAAATAAATGAACGGATAATCAATGCCAGGTTTTTGTCTAGCCGGTCTATATCCAGGGCTCCTTCATAAACGGCGGTTGCAACGCCTGAGAGTCCCTTGCTCACGTAGATATTCCCCTGAAATGGCACAAGTTGACAAACCAGTTGAACCGAGTCGTTGCCAATCGGGTATCGTTGTATATAGGCATTATCGCTACTTCCGCGTGGAATGAAAGCGGCATTCCGGTTTTTTAACGCATATGCCATGGCGTGAATAAGCAGTTCTTTAAGCGAGGGGTGATCCAGCGGCGAATAGTCCTGTGCTACACTCACCGGCATGGCAGGGAAACGGAAACTATGTACTTCGGGGTGAATTACACTTGCCTTTATTTTAGTCAGATCAAAATAAATATCGAAGACCCGGTCACTGACTTTGATAATATCGAGTTGACTGGTTGAGCTGTTGAAGCCTCCAAAACCAATTTCAGTAAAGGTTTGGGAAGAAAAGAGAATTTCAAGTTTGGCATTTTTGCCAATACGGGTTTTGGCTATTTCAAAACATATCCTTACATCGTCGAAGAATGTGGTGGAATAAAACTTATTTTCGGAGGCAGGTTTGGGTGTAAAAACGGTGCGGGGAGGCACTGCCGGCCAGAGATGGGCTCTTACTGTACGCTTGTCATACTCTATATTCCTGAATTGGGGAAATGCTTCTCTTAACAGGTGAAATAATTTTTCTGTTTCTTCTGTAGTAAAGTCATAATTGAAGCGTTGTGTGCGCCAAAGTGTGTAGATATAGTGGTTGATAAAATTCTGCGATAATACCGTTCCTGCATAATACCGTGCAATGTTAGTGAAATCGAAATCGGCTACGGCCCACCCCAGTAGTCCTCCAACCCGTGTAAATGCGGCCACGGGGTCCTCGAAAGTGGCTTTGAAGTCGTCACGTAGTTTGAGGATTTTTGATTTTACTTCTGCATCTACCTGGGTGATAAAGGGGCAGATTACACCCAATGTGCCGGCATTCAATCCCTGTTCTACATACATCCGGTCGCTGCTTACAAATTCCGATGTGTTGCTGATGCCGGTCAATGGTACGGGGCCAAATTTAGGCGGGTACGATATCTCGAGGTCATTTTTCAGGAAGTCATTTAGCTTATCCTGCAGTTGTGATTCTATCTGATCAATAACAATATCGGTAGTGCTCAGTACGATTGAATAAATCAGTGAGAGAATCTGATGTACCCCCGTAGGTACCACACTGATATAGTAAACGGTAACGTCTGCATCGAGATTAAGGGTCACCTGGGGTTGTAATACATTGCTGCCATTTGGCACCCAGGTCAGATGAGCATCTATTTCAATATTTTCAAGGTCCATGGAAACAAATGCAAAATCAAGTGCAATGAACAGGCCTACAATAACAGCAGTCGCAGCGAGAGCGCATGCAGGCGGAAAGAAAAAGCAGGCTATTCCACTGGCTGCAAGAATGGCCCAGTATAAAGGAGCCGGCCACCTCGAAAGAAAGGCACTTCCTGAAGCATCGGGCAACTTCAGGATCAGGTGTACGCTGGAGTTGTCGAAAACGAGGGTGTCAACAACTGCTGAGTTATTGATGTTGATGTCAAAATCAATATTGTCAAGCCGCACATCGAGCAGGTTATGAAAGATTCGTTGTGTTCCTGTGCTGCTGGGGTAGGTGAGCGGAATTGAGCCCAGCCTGTTGAATACATAGGAGTCGATGAGTACACCCTGGTCTTCGAGTGAAAGACTCGAAAACCGGTTGCTGGCAGCAATGCCCGTATTGGCGATGATAGTATTCACATTAGCCTGTACGGCTGCGGGAAGTCCGATATCGGCCAGGTTATTGCCATCGGCCAGCAGATTACCCAGATCCTTAACAGCGAGTTTATCGAGTAGCCCCCGCTTCATCGTATAACCGGGGCCCATGGCTGTTTCGTCATGCATCATCACATAAAGACCACCGCCCGGATCGCCACTACTGAGCGCATCGGAATGAGCTTTGAACTGATCCATCCAGTTGATGGTGAGGTTGCCGTTTGATCCAGAAAAATCATCCAGCCTTTTGGTAATGCCATTGATCAGGTATTTCAGATCGTCCAGCAGTTTCTGGTCTACCACGTTTGCGATGAGTGAGGCATAGGTATTATCGAAACAGGTCGGGAATTTTAAACCACCACCTTCGAATTTTTTGTTGACCGAAGACATGAGACCAGAATCCTGCGGTTGCTGATCGCCGGTTGCGGGTTCGTGTCCGTGCATATCGCCGGCAAAGTGATCGTTTGGCGCCGGATACTTTCCATAACGGGCCCGCGCTTCTGACAGCCTGATAGCAGGAGCAAACGCGGTTTTTTTTCCCTTGTCTTTAGCCTGCCGGCTCAGTTCTTTTATGTTTTTGTAGCCGGCCGGTGCTGCAAATTCCTTTACGTCATAAGCAGCCCACTGCAATCCTGTAACCCTGAAAGATGAAATCAGCTCGTATTCGCTTCCTTCGGCGATCATATAAAGAGAACCTCTGACCGGGAAGCCAATGGAGAAAATACTCTCCAGATTGACTCCCGATGCGGCAAAAACTTCCGGACAGCCGATTGTGTAGCAGATAATTTCTCTTCTGTAATCGGCATACTCCTGGTCTGTGCTGAGTGTAAGTTCGTAGCGTAAGCGGAAAGGAGCTTCAACGTGGATAACAGCTTGCGCCATTCCATCTTTGCCGGGCTTTGTCACTTTTACAGAGGCAAAGAACTTTTCGGTAAAAGC
>JAGODE010000094.1 GCA_017998385.1 Chitinophagaceae bacterium
GCCTCTACCGGTAACGCCTGCTTCACAAAACGGTCTCCTTTATTAAGAAAAACAACTGTACGCAGTTCTGTAGCGGTATACTTTTGCGCGGTGGCCAGTTCGGCCGGAGTAAAAATATCTTTAAGCTGAGCCGTTGAATAATCGCGGTATGACACAAACCGTTTGCGCATGCTATAGATCTGATCATTCAGTTCATCGCGGCTTACAAACGGATAGCTCACGCCCTGCACATAAAAGGTGAGGAACGGGTCAACAGATCCGTTTTCATCAAAATCGGCATAATATAATTCAACCGGCTGTTCGATGCTCGCATGCAATGGCGTATTCAGTCCAAGGTTGCCGGCTACGATATCAGGCTGTCCGTCTCCATCCACATCTGCTACTTCGATCGTATTCCAGAAACCGCTATTGCCCTCTTCAAAATACCGGCTTGTCTGATCGGTAAACCCGGCCGTGGTATTAATAAAAATTTTTACCGGCATCATCTCGCCACATACAAGCAGGTCTGGCCGGCCGTCTTTATTAATGTCGGCAAAACGGGCATCGGTCACCATCCCGGTTTTTTCAAATGGTCCCGCCTGTATACTAAAGCCCTTGTTGCCATTATTGATCAGCAGATAACTGAATGGCGTTTCCGGATAACGCCCCGGTATTATGCGCCCGCCTATAAACAAATCTATATCGCCATCACCATCTATATCGGCTGCCCTTACACAGGATTTGGCAGAAGCATTTACTGCCGGCAACTCCGAACGGGCAAAACCACCTTTCCCATCGCCCAGCCAGAGCTGATCCTGCAAGGCCGTTGTACCAGCTTCCCATAGACCATAGCCACCATATGCCAGGTACAGATCCGTCTTACCATCGCCATTCAAATCAGACAGCAGTGCTGCGGCAAGTGTGGCCGTGTCGCCCGTTTGCCAGGCTGCTCCCGGTATGGGCTTAAATGCACCACCAGATTCCTGGCGGTAAATGCGGGCAGGCGTTGCTGCATCGCCCCCCACCAGCAGGTCGGTTAGGCCATCGGCATCCACATCGCCGGCAGCCAGTACGGTACCCACCGAAGAGTACATAAACTGCATCAATAGCTGCCGCTTAAAATCATTGATACCGGCAGCATGCTGATCAAAACTTATCAGCGGTTTTACTTCTTCTAAAACCGTAGATTGTTTCGCTGCTTTATCGCTGCTTTCCACATAGCCCTGCTGTGGTGTAAGTGTCAGCAACTGATCTGCGGGCAAACCGGTATATCGTTCTTTTTTGCCGGCGGGCCAGTAAACCACTATTGAATCTATTTGCGAAGCAGAGCCAAGGCCAAAATGCAGTACGGCGGGCAGACTGGAAAGATAGCCACGGCAGGCCACTATTTCCTGGTACTGAACCTGACTTCCTGTATACAGATACACACGTGCCCCGACAGCCCGTGTATTGTTATTCGTTTGTTTTAGCTGCACCTGCAGATAATGCCGGTCCGGCTGCAGCTGACGGGTCTGGTTTTCGTATACAAACGCGTCCTGATTGATATTGTTAACGACAAGATCGAGATCACCGTCATTATCCAGATCTGCAAAGGCAGCCCCGTTAGAGAGACTGGGCTGATCGATGCCCCATTCTGCCTGCCTGTTGAGAAAATGCAGATCCTGCCCGTTTTCAAATACATAATTGGCATAGCGGGTCACCGGCATCGCTTTTACCAGGTCCATTAATTGTACCGGCTCCCGGTCTATCGCCTTCTTAACCTTATAGTCGCCCCAGTAGCGAAGAAAATCCTTATTGGTATAGTCACGCAGATATCCGTTGGATACAAACAGATCCTTATATCCATCGTTGTTAAAATCGGCAAACAGGGGCGCCCAGCTCCAGTCAGTACGCGCTACGCCGGCCAGCTGGCCTATTTCACTGAATGTACCGTTGCCATTGTTAAGCTGGAGCATATTGCGCATGTACTGCCGGTGAAGTCCCTGGTCTACCATTAGCTGAAAGGACTCATAGTTTTCCTGCAGCTGTAATAATTTTTGCCGGCGGTTATCTTCGGGCAGCATGTCGAGTGTGATCACGTCGGGTCGTGCGTCGTTATTGAAATCGGCAATATCCACTCCCATGCTAAAGTGGGATTGATAACGGAAACACTCTTTGGCTACATCTTTAAAAGTGCCATTGCCCTGGTTGAGGTAGCAGTAATCCTGTTCATTATAATCATTGCTCACATAGATATCTGACCAGCCATCCTGATTTATATCGCAAATAGCCAGGCCCAGGCCGAACGACAGCGGGCTTTGCCGGATGCCGGCTTCGGCTGTGATATCGGTAAAATGGCCGCCATCATTTCGGTACAGTTTGTTACCGGCCAGGCTGTCCACATCATATTTATAACGGGCCAGCTCGAGGTTATCGATCTTTTTGACATTATGATTCAGTAAAAACATATCCAGGTCACCATCATTGTCTGCATCGAAGAAGGCAGCCTGGGTACTATAGCTTTTATCATCGAGTCCATATGCGGCGGCTTTTTCTGTAAAAGTGCCATTACCATTATTAATAAAAAGCTGATTTTTTCTTTTCCCGGCATCCACCTTTCCGGAATAACAGAGATAGATATCGAGCCATCCGTCGCCGTTTACGTCGGCCATGGTAGCGCCTGTTTTCCAGCCATCAGCCCGACCGGCCAGCGCGGGGCCGGCTTCGGTGGTGATGTCTTTAAACTTCATTCCACCCAGGTTCAGAAACAGCTTATTGGGCCGCATATTGGCCGTGAGATAGATGTCGGGGAGATTATCGCCATTAATATCGCCGATAGCCACACCTCCTCCATTGTACAGGTATTCATAAGCCAGTACATTCAGGTTTTCCGTTTCGTTGATATCATTGGAAAACCGGATGCCTGTTTCGGTTGCTGTTCGCAACATCATTCGGCGTGACTGGCCATGCAGGCCCGTCTCCAGTAACAGGAAACCGCAAATGGCAAGCAGGTATTTCATTGCGCCTCTTTTAAATGGAAAAGAAGCGGTGGGCTGTCAACAACGGAAAAGGGGGCCGCCTTGAAAGACAGCCCCGTTGCTTTTATCTAAACTTTAAAAATCGAAATTTTAACAGTACCCACCGCCATTATATTTAGTCTTACTTATCCCACCACACACGGGAGGTCCATATATCGCCACCGGTAAGACTGCCTACACCGGTCTGATAGTTTGTGCCATTGCTGGTAGCTTCGCCGGTTGGATAAAGCTGACGACGAGGAATAGCTCCTCCTGAGAAGTTGCCTACATAGCTAACCGCTGTAAGTGCGGGATAACCGGAACGTCGCCAGTTGTTCCATGCTTCCACGAAATTGAGGAAGATACCCGTAGTAGCCCAGTACTGTTCGTTGATCATCTTGAGCGCTGCGTTTGTGCTGCTCTGGTTGAGCGGATTGGCAGCGGCATAGTTATTAGCTACCGTAGCGCTGATGGCTGCATTGGGACTCATCGTGCCAAGCGATTGTAAGGCAGCAGAAACACCGTTGCTGTAGTGAGTAGCGGCATTAGCCCCCACACTCCAGCCACGTACCGCCGCTTCGGCCAGCAGCAATTCCGACTCTGCATAGGTAAGAATAAAAACGGGCGCATCCAGATCGGTATAAACATCGGTGCGCGGACGTGAATATTTACCAATAGGTGTAAAGTCACCTCCGCTACCGGTACCACCTGGATAACCGGGTGCATGTGAAATGTCTGTTGCTCCGCCATTCATATCCCAGCCATTGGGTAAGCCCAGCTGATTGGCATAGGTACGATCACCTGCCAGGTTTACATTCTGATTGGCGGCAAGCCCGGCCTGCGGTACTTCCGCAATAGCTGTTACCCGGGGATCGGTCGTACTCTTCAGGTAATCCATCAGCGTTTTACTCCAACGTACCTGATAATAATCGGCCGGTGTGATCAATGCGCGTGCATTTTCGTTACGATATCCATTTGCATTATCACTGATAATATAGGCATCGTCTGCAATGCCCGCCATGGTTCCGCCTGCTGCGGCTTTTTCTGCATAAGTCTTTGCCGTAGGCTCATCTGCCTTGGTAAGACGCATAGCAATCCGCAGCATAAGCGAGTAGCCGAATTTCTTCCACTTGCTCACATCTCCCGCATAGGCAAACAGATCGGCCGTGGGCTTGGGTTTGCTTACATCAAACTTTGTGAGTGCCGCATCCAACTCTGCCAGCATGGCTGTATACACCGCCTGCTGTTTGTCATATACCGGCAGGTTAAGGCCATCAGCCCCTTTCAATGCTTCCGAATAAGGAATGTCGCCATACAGGTCAGTTACATAATGAAGGGCCAGTACTTTCATGACTATTGCCGCACTTACCACATTTACTTTTTCGGGATCATTGGCCAGGTTGCGTACAATCTCGTTGGCCAGGCTGGCTGCGCGATAGTTAACGTTCCAGCCGCGACTCGCATAGTCATTGGTATTGCCCGATGGCACATACTTATCCATATTGCTGTAATAGTTGGCGGCACCCGATGTGGTGGAGGCAAATATCTGTGCCCATCCGCTCTGAAACAGTATGGCGCCATTATAACCTGTGATCGCATTTACATAGTTGGCCTGGCTACTCGACAAAAAGTAGTTGGCATCAAAATTAGCCGGCGATGACTGGGTTGGATCGGTATTGATTTCTTCGAAATTTTTGGTACAGGCAGCCAGCAGCGTTAGCCCCAGCAGTCCTGTATATATAAATGATCTTTTCATTGCTTTCATTTTTAAAGGTTCAACTACTGCGGTTGCTTATTTTTTGAATTTCAGACTGAGGTTTATTCCATATGTGCGGGTAGAAGGAAGGCTGGTACCTTCTATACCATAATATCTCACGTTGGAACCGAACGTAGCCTCCGGATCGATATTATCGCTCTTCTTCATCAGAATAAGCAGGTTGCGCGCTACCAGCGATACCTGGATAGACTGGAACAGGGGCAGGCGGCTGATTACTTTATCCGGCACTGTATAACCGAGTGTTATCTGGCGTAGTTTGATAAAGTCTCCGTCGAGTACGTGTACCGAAGTCACGTTTTGTGCCAGTGAACGATAGTAACCCTGTGCATCTGCTTTTACGGTATTCGCTGTTCCGCTTTCTGTAACACCGGTAGTGATACCATCGCGGCCTTCGAGCGTCATTTTGTTAAGACCACGGAAAATGCTGTAGTAGCTGGTAGCCGAAAGAATCTTATTGCCGTAGTTATAATCGATCAGGAAAGAGAAATTGAACTGTTTATAATTAAACTCGTTGTTTAAACCGCCATACAATTTAGGCAGCACACTACCCATCGGTATCAGGTTGCCACGCATGGGGTAACCCGATGCATCCACCACCATTTCTCCTTTAGAGTCGCGTTTGTAGTCATACGCCAGTATCTGCGGACCTGCCAGGCCTTTTACATAGGCTGTGATGGCATTGCCCAGTGTAGCACGGTTCTGACCGAGGTTTACATTATTACCAGCCTCATCGGTTTTCAGAATCTTGGTGCTTACGCTGGTAAGATTCAGCGTAGCAGTCCACTGAAAATCTTTGGTTTTTACAGGTGAACCACTCAGCTGCAATTCAAGTCCGCGGTTTTGAGTGGAACCATTGGGAATAAAACCACTGGTATACCCGGTAGCAATACTGAATGTAGCACCCATGATCTCGTTCTTCGTCTTTTTGGTAAAGTAGGCTACATCTACATTGAGGCGGCTGTTGAGGAACCGCAGTTCTGCACCTATTTCAAGTTCGCTGGTGGTAAATGGTTTCAGCAGACCGCTGGGAAGTGATGTACTGAAATTGCCCACCGGCACACCATTAAACGGACTGCCGAGTGAGTAGTACACAGCTGTCTGATAAGCATCGGTGAGCTCGTTGCTGGTAACCGCATAGCTGGCACGCAGTTTACCATAATTGAGGCTGCGTATATGCGCCAGTTCACTAAAGATAAAGCTGGCCGATACGGAGGGCACAAAAATGGTATTGTTGTTGACAGGCAGTGTGGAATAAGCATCATAGCGGCCGGTAGTACCCAGTGTCAGGAAGTTCTTATATCCAAAATCAACGGTGTAATAAGCGGAATTGACCTGTGTTTTCCAGAAGTCATAGTTGTCGTTGGGATTGGTACGCGGGCTCTGTACGTTGCTGAGTGTATAGAGGTACGGTAAAATAAACGGACCGCCAGCTACAGCAATTTTCTCATACCTGTTTTTGCGCAGGTTGGCACCTACAGCTGCATCCACGGTAAAATCGCTGGTAATCTTTTTTGACAGACCAATCAACCCATCCACATTCAGCTCATAGCGCTCCTGGTTGCCGAGATCATCGAGGCCACCGCGGCGACCGGTAGAATAAGCCGTACCCCAGGGTGTAACGCGGAAGTTGCGGTCATGTGCGAGGTCATACCCTACACGTGCCTGTGCATAAAGCCAGCTAGTAAAATCATACCGGAGTGTGCCGGATGTAATCAACCGGCGGCGGCTGAGGTTATTGACATACTGATTGACCACAAACCAGGGGTTGGACACATACTCATCGTCGCTAAACTGTGTTTCATAACCAGTAGCAGCATCATATCCGGGAGCCAGTATTTTCTGATTAATGTTAGTGGCCAGGAACAATCCGTTGTTGGGGTTCATGGGACCATCACTCAACTGCGAACGGTTCTTCGATTTTTCTTCAATATAATTGGCGATGAAACGAACCGACAGTTTAGGCAGAATCTTTTGATCCACATTCAGGTTGATCGTATTACGTTTGATTCCACTATTGCGTACAATAGATTCATTGTCGAGGTGCGACAGCGACAACCTGAATGAGCCGGCATCACTTCCTTTTGACAGGGCTACGGTGTTGGTAATAGAAGGACCGGGACGATAGAAGGTAGAAATATTATTCTTAACTGCGGAGTAGGGATAGCTGTTGCCATCAAACTGGATGACCGAAGAACCATCAAGGGGTGCGCCCCAGCTCATACGTCCCGATTGTTGTGCAGTAGCGGCGTTGGTAGGTTTTACACCACCTACCCCCTGTCCGTATACATATTGAAAATCGGTAAGGTCCATAGCTTTGTCGACCATGGCATTGAGGTTATACTCCACCTGCATTTCTCCTTTTTTACCCGACTTGGTAGTGATCAGGATCACACCGTTTGATGCGCGCGATCCGTAGAGTGCCGATGCTGATTGTCCTTTCAGCACGGTCATACTCTCCACATCATCGGGGTTGATGTTGCCAATGCCATCACCGTTATCTGATCCGCCCCACTCGCCCGATGCACCGCGCTGCGTATTATCCATCGGTACACCATTGATAACAAAAAGCGGCGAGCCCGCTCCGTTGATACTGGGCAGACCGCGCAGCAGCAGTTTTACAGTACCACCCGGACCGCCACTGGTGCCTGCTACTTTCAAGCCGGCTACACGACCGGAGAGCGAGTTGGCCACATTGGTCTCACGGGCCTGGTTCATCTGCGTGCCATCAACCGTAGTGACAGCATAGCCCAGTTTGCGTGACTGCTTGCTGATACCGAGTGCGGTCACCACCACTTCGCCCAACTCGGCAGTTGCCGGATCCATCGACAGCATGACCCTGGCCTCGCTGGCTTCAATGGAAACGGTTTTAGCAGCAAATCCTACTGAAGTGATCTCGAGTACCACATTACCTGCGGGCACGGATAATGAAAAATTGCCCGAAGCGTCTGTAGTAGTCTGAATGTTTTTTCCTTTGACTTTAACAGTAGCAGAAGGTATTCCTTCGCCTGTTTGTGCATTTTTGAGAAGGCCGGTCAGCGTTCGGTTCTGTGCCTGCGCACAAAGGCCAAACAGCAGCAGCAGCATGAAGAGGCATACTTGTCTCATGAGTCAGTTGTTTTTTTACTTGAAGACTTTCCGGCGTCGTTCACCGGCAAACAATATCAAAGAGGAGGTACAGCGCCCTCCGCCTTTGTAACTCACTGATATGAAATACCGGTACTAAACAGGCCGGTCATTTTTCAAAAGACGCCTGCCGCAGCTGCGTGTACGATTTTTAATTTGCATTTATTTAAATAAAAATCAACCAGATAGAACAGCACGACACTTTACCTCCATGCATCTCTTTTCCATTTTTTGCAGGAAGCGGGAAATTTCTTGCATGAGTAGGTTACAAAAGAAAAAGCGGCGGTATTCTGATAGTTACAACAACGGAATTTTTGCGCGTTATCCAAACTCATATTACCAGTAGTTTGCAGATCCCATTTGCAGTAATACGAAAGAAAGGAGCCGGATTCAGCTCCTCCCTGCATGCGCATCCGGAACTGGAGCTGGTGCATGTACGTGCGGGCAATGGACGACGCATCGTTGGTCACCTGATTGCGCCTTTTCAGGAAGGAGATATGGTATTACTCGGTAGTATGCTACCCCACCGGTGGATATATGAGCCCACCGGCAATCATCAACCCGCTTCCACGGTTCTTTATTTCAATACCGACACACTTGCCGGTTCTTTTTATGAAATGAATGAATGCCGTCCGCTACAGGATTTATTACAGCGCGCCACACAGGGCTTATGTATAAAAGGTAAAACCCGGCAGCAGGTTGCTGCCAGGCTTGAAAAACTGAGCCGGCTTAAAGGACTTCCTGCCTTTACCGGCATTCTTGATCTGCTGCAATTGCTGGCCACCAGCACTGAGTTGGAATCGCTCGCTGCCGGCACACAGGAAACCAGCACATTTGCAGCCGTTGCTGACCGGCTCAGCGAAGTATATGAATTTATTGCTGCTCATTACCAGGAGGAGCTTACACTATCGCGTGTAGCCGCGGTTGCACACCTGAGCGAAACGGCATTCTGCCGGCTGTTTCGTCAGCGTACGCAAAATCATTTCACTGCTTATCTCAATGAAATAAGACTGCAGCATGCCTGCCATCGCCTGCAGTCAACCGATGAACCCATCAGCCTCATAGCAGAAGCCTGTGGCTTCAAGACTGTTTCCAATTTCAATAAATGTTTTAAAAAAGGAAGAAAGAGCTCGCCGTCAGCGTACAGACACAGCTTTCAGCAATTAGCAAAGGGAACAATGTGATAATGTGCTGATATGCTAATGTGCTGATATGCTAATGTGCTGATATGCTAATGTGCTGATGTGCTAATGTGCTGATGTGCTGATGTGCTAATGTGCCAATGATACGAATAGTCTGCTCAGCTCAGCACCCTTTATACCCTTTATACTTTTAAACTTTTAAACTTTTAAACTTCACAACCACCGCCGGCTGACCTGCACAACTCCGCTGAACGGATGCCGGCAGGGTTACTTTAATTTTACCGCCTTCCTTTTTCCAGCTTAAACGGGTGCCTGTTTGCAGGAGAATGACCGATGAACCTTTGACAGGTTCGGGCCCCTGCCATTCAATAGTAGCAGGAACGGGCTGACCGGCATCAAGCGTGGTAATAGCATACACAGCACTGCTGTCTTTTTTCTGTGTAAAATAAGTATGCTCCCATTTGAAAGCAGCAACAGGACGGGTACCATAAATCGCTTCCCCATTTTTATCGAGCCAGCGCCCTACTTCCTGCAACCGGCTGGTAACGGTATCGGGAATACGCCCTCTGGCATCCGGTCCCACACCCAGCAACATACTTCCGCCCTTGGCTACCACATCAATCAGCTGATGAATTACCGTGGCAGCGGGTTTATACCGGTCGCCGGGTACAAAACCCCAGGCATCGCCCAGTGTAATACAGCTCTCCCAGGGATAAGGTAATGGCGTAGCCGGTATACGCTGTTCGGGTGTCAGATAATTTTCATAAGGCCCATGCACGGTACGATCCACTACGAGCAACCCTGGTTGATAGCTGCGCGCCATACCCGCCACCCGGGGTATATCTACATCCTGACTCCAGGCCGGAATAGCTGCACCCCAGGAACGCACTTCATCATTAACCGTCTCCAACGGACGCACCCATCCCCCATCGAGCCATAAGATATCCATGCGGCCATAGTCGCGCATCAACTCCTCCACCTGGTTGTAGGTAAACTGTTTGAACCGGTTCCAGCGCCAGGGAAATTTGCGGATATCATAGTTATTGTTACGATCGGGCGTTGCATACAATGGCCACCAGTAATCGGTATTGTGCCAGTCTGGTTTGGAAAAATATGCGCCGATCATAAAGCCTTCCTTTCGGAATGCATCGAAGACATGAAAAGCTACGTTTGCTTTTGCATTGTTTGCATAAGGCGTATGTGTAATGCTGAAATCACTTTGCCTGGTATCAAACATCGAAAAGCCATCATGATGTTTGGTGGTAAATACCAGGTATTTCATACCGGCCTGCCGCGCTGTTTTAGCCCAGCTTTCAGGATCAAAATACACGGGATTAAACTGATCTTTCAATCCCCAGTACCAGCGTTTATATTCACCATAATCACTTGTACTGTCACGTGTGATCCAGTCTTCGGAGCACAATGACCATGATTCAATAATGCCCGGCACGGCATATAAGCCCCAGTGAATGATAATCCCAAATTTCTGATCCTGCCACTGATCGAGTTTTGCCGCTACCTGCGGGTCTGCCGGCGGTACATAATGCGCAGAAGTCGGGTGCACATTAGGTTGTGCGAGCGAGGAAAAGAAAAATAGCGAGGATAAACTAAGTATGCTGAGTCGTTTCATAATTCAGGTATAAAAGTATAACGGTTTAAAAGTTTAAAGAGAAATGTGCTGATGGGATTTGGCGATTTGAAAATTTGAAGATTTGAAGATGGAGAGCATGATGTACTTCTGTCCACTATCCACTGTCCACTGTCATCTGTCCACTGTCATCTGCCCACTGTCATCTGTTAACTGTCATCTGTCCACTCACTTTACCTGCCAGAATATTTTCCGGTCACGGGTATCCTGTTCTTTCACACTACTATAATACGGATTGTACGCTGTTTCAACAATTGGATAGGTAAGTCTTTGCGGTGGACTTTCAAATCCGGGTAATGGGAGTTGCATAAAATGCAATTCCGGAAAGCCGGTACGCCGGTATTCTGTCCAGGCCTGTACGGATTGCAGAAAACCGAGGTGAATCCATTTCTGTGTGGCAATCCGTTTGAGTCTTTCTTCAGGAGCTGCATCGAAATCGATTGCCGGTTCCTGCAGAAAAACCTGTATGGCGGCTTCCGCTGGAGGCGGCAACGGATCACGCGTCGTTGTATTCAGGCTATTGAGATAAAAATAAAAAGCAATGGATTGCCGGATGGCACGCTCATAACAATTCCGTGCATCACCTCCTCCCCAACGCTGATATGCTTCGGCTTTCAGAAAATTCACTTCCGCTGCAGTAAAGTGAATGCCGGGCAGGGCGCGATTGAGCAAGAATGTTGCAGAATCCATAATAGCATAAGCGCCTATCAATGGTTGCTGAATAGTAGCAGATACGTCTACCGGTAATCCATTATATTCTGTATTGGGAACAAATACTCCATTTATGTTTCGCCCGTATTTATCAAAGAAAACCGGTATACGGGGATCATTGGCTGGCTTCATGGCTGAGTCAAGCAGGTAATGCGGGGCAGATATATTATTGAGCTCACTAAGTGCCAGGTACAGATCGCCCTCATAATTACTCAATGGTTTCAGCAACAGATCATCTCTTCCCGGCACATAGTTCATACCATCCGGCAATGGGTACATAGCAGGGTTCTGCACAATTTCAAGCACGGCT
Source organism: Chitinophagaceae bacterium (assembly GCA_017998385.1). Classification (GTDB taxonomy): domain Bacteria; phylum Bacteroidota; class Bacteroidia; order Chitinophagales; family Chitinophagaceae; genus CAYMZZ01. Next base: position 11,687 of record JAGODE010000094.1, read on the forward strand.
GTACGGGCTTCGGCAGGTTTATAATCGGCCAGCCGCATCCAAAGGCGCAGGCGAAGGGCATTGGCATATTGCTGCCAGCGTCTGAGATCACCATGCAGTAAAATATCCTGTTGGGTAAATGTAGCCTGTGTAACTGTGGTAAGCTGCAGGGTGCTGAAATATTCTGCCAGTGTTCGCAACTCATCCAGCGCATAGGCATAAACAGATGCGCCGTCATCAAACGGTGCATAACTCATCGAACCATTGGCACCCAGGCTACCTGCTTTGAAAAAAGGAATATCACCCCACATATCCACCATCTGCGTTGCCTGATCCAGCAAGACTATTTTGGCTGCTGCCATATAAACAGCCTGTTGCCGCTGCTGACCGGGTTGCGTAATCTCTTTAAACGCCTGCTCCATGGCACGGTAGTGTACCAGAATGCCGGAGCCATTGGCACCGGTACGATAAAAATCGCTCCAGCGGTCGGCGGTGTAACTGGCGTTTTGCTGATAGGCCGTCAGGTGATTGAGGTAACCAACGGTCTGGCTGTATATACCGGTTTGCAATACTACAAATGTGCGAATCTCCCAGTAGCTGGGGCGTACACGGCCATTATCCAGTATCTGCGTAAGCAATTTGGGAATGGAAGCCTCTGTTGCCTGATCGGGATCATTGTAGAGCTCACTCAGCTGCCGGCGGCAGCCAGCCAGTAACAGGCCCAGTATAATTATCCATATATATTTATCCGTTCCTTTCATTCATTTAAAAAATTACACGTATTGCAAAACCAATACTTCTGTTAGCCGCCATGGTGCCTTCATCAATACCCTGGCGTGACCAGTTTGACCCAATTGCTGTTTCGGGATCAAGATCCTTCAGCGTACGCCAGAGGTAAAATACGTTGCGCGCCAGCAGCGAAAACCTTATTTCGCGCACGCTCTTTAGGGTGGCATGCCTGGGCTTCCATGAATAAGACAACACGATCTCCCGCATTTTGATATAGCTGTTACGAAATACCATGCCTTTATCGTTGAGCGCATCCGGTCCCCAGCCAAACATATTCATATAGTAGGATGCCGCATCGACCAGCTGGTGATTGGTCGCACCACCGGCATCCACACCGTCGAGTATCAGTCCATCATGATAGACTGTTTGTCCGCCAGGGGCTGCTGCATTATGCGAAGGCAGTAAGATTTTCTGACCACGCGTATCAATATAATAGGGCAACCCGTCATTTTTTTCATCGCGGTAGCGCATGGTATTGGTATACATACCGGCGCCCATATTATACTTTACAACGGGCGACACCATTTCTCCGCCCAGCCGGAAGTCAAAGGTCTGCTCGAGTGTAAACTGTTTCCAGGACAGCTGGTGACTCATGCCGCCAACCCAGCGGGGCATGATGTTTCCCACGCGCTCGTAACGTGATTTGTCTATTACATACAGTCCGTTGGCGCCAACTATTTTCTGCCCTTTTTCATTCACCAGCTGTGGATACACATAGATTTCTCCTACATTCTGCCCTGGCAGGGCTACAACTTTTATCGCCTGCTGCTCGCTGGTATAATAGACTACTTCGCGCACATGCTGCCCCAGTTCGCTTACCTGGGTACGGTTACGCGCGGCATTTACCTGCAGCTGCCAGTTGAAATATTTCCGTTTTACCGGTGTTGCCTCCAGCAACAACTCAAAGCCCTGGCTGTGCAATACGCCCCCATTAATCAGCTGCGAGTAAGCGCCTGCACTTGCGGGCACCGTAAGTTGTACGATCTGGTTGCGGATACGGCTGTTGTACCAGCTAAAATCGAGACCCAGCCTGCCTTTCAACCATTGCAATTCAATCCCTGCTTCTGTTTCATATTTACGCTCAGGTTTAATGTCCGGGTTGCCGAGGTCGCGGGGTACATTTTGTGCAGCTACCGGGCCATTGGCGGTAGGGAGCGTAGTTTGTACATAGGTAAGTGCTGCGGCATAAGCGGGAGGCGCATTACCCACTACTCCATATGATACACGCAGTTTTCCATAATGAAATAATTTCTTCAGGTTCCAGCGCTCGGTAAATACATAGGCCGCATTGGCCGATCCATAGAAATAATGATTATTGCCCGGTGGCAAGGTGGAAGAATACTCCTGCCTCGCCGTAACCTCACCAAACAGGTAATTACGATAACTGATGGTTGCAAATGCCAGATAGGCCAGCCGGAGTTGTTCACTTCTGTCGAGTGTGGTACTGATGGCACTGAATGAATTCTGCAGGTTAAACCAGTTTTCTTTCAGTAGTCCGCCTTCGGTCGATGAAGTCTGATCTGTATATTTTTCACGACGTGCCTGATAACCGGCATTCAAGGCAGCGGTCCAGTTCTTGCCCATACGCAGCTCATACGACAGCAGGGCATCACCATATAAAATACTATACCGGCCGCTTTGCATTTTATACAGGCCGGTACTGTTGATCACATTAAATGCGGTGGGATATTCGTTAAATCGTTTTACATCCGTTCTTGAACTGGTAAAATCATTACCCAGTCGGGCACGAAGCTGCAGGCGGGGTGCAATGCGGTAATTGAACGTAACGCTATTGATAAAACGATCCTGGTTTTCATCTTCTTTATTGCGCAACTGCATCCACAAAAAATCAAGCGCTTCCGCCTTCATGGGATAGCGGATTGCTTCGGCAGGATTCAGCTGCGGCTCTGTCCAGCTCACCCATTTATATCCCTGCGATGTCTGATATTTCTGCAGCAGCAGATCGGGATACTCAGCACGGCTCAGGAAACCTGCATAGGATGCCATCAACCGGCTCAGCTGATACGGTCTGTTATGCACATAACTGTGTGTGTAATAGGCAACCCAGTCTACACTGATGCGCGGACTTATTTTCACCTGGCTGCTTACCTGCAGCGTATTGCGTTGCAGATTACCGCCAACCTGTATACCCCTGTAGTCATGTCGCGTATAGGAAAACCGGTAACTGCCTTTTTCGCTGTGGTTCGATACCGAAATATTAGCCTGCGAGCTATAACCTGTCTGGTAAAATGCATCATAGTTGTCGCGTTGCAGCTCATACGGACGCAGCTGTCCGTCCCACCAGGTTACCATACGCCCATCGAGGCGTGGACCAAACTGGGCATAGGACCCGAAATTGGGACGAATACTTTCCGCCACACCATCGCCATTATTATCTACCGGTATCCAGCCGTTTTCATCGGCGCCATCGGCCAGGTTGCTGATACGATCATAGCCAGGGCCATATTCTTTCTGATAGCGGGGCAGCGAGGTTTTACTCTCGACGGTTCCCGCATAATTCAATTCAACCCGTAATCCCTGGCCGGGTATTGCTTTTTTGGATGTGATCAGCACCACGCCGTTAGCGGCCTCTGATCCATACAGGGC
>JAGODE010000095.1 GCA_017998385.1 Chitinophagaceae bacterium
CCGATGCCGGCCAGCAGCAGAAGAAAAAATAAACAAAGACGCATAGCAGTTGAATTTGGGGGAAGATACGATAAATAATGTGCTGATGGGTTAATGTGCTAATGTGCTAATGATTCTTTGATTGATCAACCAGATAATCGCTGGATATATATATAATCCAAATTTGCAACGCTACTCAAAATGCAGAGGCAAATAGTTTCATTTACTGATGGATAGGGCCGGTACGCAGACACTAGCTCATTAGCACATTAACCCATTAGCCCATTAGCACATCAGCACATTAGTCTTATTGTTCTTATTTTTGCTTTCATGGAAATCAAAGACGCTCAATACCTGATCAGTAATGCCGATTATACCAAATGCCCGACGCCGGACCGTCCGGAGTATGCATTTATTGGCCGGAGTAATGTAGGTAAATCGTCTCTGATCAATATGCTTTGTAACAAAACCGCCCTGGCAAAGACTTCTGCCACTCCCGGTAAAACACAACTTATCAATCATTTTGAAATTACCGACAGTACAAAGAAACGCTGGTATATTGTAGATCTTCCCGGCTATGGTTATGCGAAGGTGTCGCAAAGCAGCCGGCGCCGCTGGGAAGAAATGATTACCCATTATATACGCAAGCGCGAAAATCTGCAATGTCTTTTTGTGCTGATCGACAGCCGTCATGAACCACAGCGAATCGATGTGGAGTTTATCAATGATCTGGGTAAATGGGGTATACCCTTTGCCATTATTTTCACCAAGGCAGATAAGAATAAACCCGGCGCCACCCAGCGCAATGTAAAAGCTTTTGTAGAAGTGTTGCTGCAGCAATGGGAAGAAATGCCGCCTTTTTTTGTAACATCTGCCCTTACACGCGAAGGCCGCGATCTGATACTGGATTATCTGCACGATCTCAATAAACAATTTGTTGCCGGCAACAAGGACTAATCTGCCGAAATTTTTCTGAAAGCCGTTCGTAAAGAATACTGTAATTTCGGCCCACTGATTTTATGAGGAAAAAGAAAAAAGAACAATACCTGGTTGCTTTTTTGTTTGCCATTACAGTGGGTGTATATCAGCTGGCGCAGACCGCTACGCGTGAGCTCGACATCAGGGTGCACCAGGACCGGAATTCTTCTGTTTTCATACCAGCAGCCGACAGTAGCCGTACCAGTGGCACAGCGGCCAATCAATAAATACCATCTGGCGGGTATTGCCGCCGCGAAGCAACCGTGTTAGGTTGCAGAAAAAAAGATGCTCCGTTTTTTTCTGCTTTTGTTTGTCTGTAGTCTGCTTGTTACGAATGCATCAGCTCAAAATCCCCCCAAAGATTCCATTATAAGCCGGGTTGATTCCATGGAGCAGCTCCTGGCTGCCCAGATGGCCTATCAGGATAGCGTAGACAAAGCCCGATTAATGGAAAGCATGAGCCGTAATCTCGATTCGTTTGTAAAGGAGCAGAAAGCAAGGGAAAACAGGGAGTGGAAAAGGGCGGTGCTCCGGCTGGGCATCGGCATTTTCTTTTTGATCGTATTTATCTGGGGAATGCTGCGGAAGCGCAAGAAAAAACAGGGGTGACAAAGCCCTCTGCAGGGGACCGCCTGCAGGATATAGAAGGGGCGGGCAGCAGTGAGATCAGTTGACCACTTTGTTGGCGCAACTGCTGCTGGCAAAGGCTTCGGGCTTGGCCTTGAAGGCAAATCCCATACCCAGGATATAGCCCATGGCTTCTTTCAATGCATCATTGCTTTTGAAGTGCGGATTGGTATTGATGTCTGCATGCACTTCCATGTCTACATGATACACCGTAAAAAGATTGCATAGCTCATAAGCAATTTCAATGCTTTTCGCTACTTCCATCAGCATACGCTCCTTAATGGTAAAAGGCTGACGTGTTTTCTCATTGTGGATGAACATAAAGCCGCCATGCCCTTCGCGCAGAAACACGATGACAGTGGCAAATTCTGTTTCCTTTCCTTTTACCTGTGAATCGGTGCCGATGCATACTTTGAGGCGGAAGCCGGCTGCGGTCTCTCTCCTGATCGCATTTTCGACGGCGTTTTTGATCGGCAGATCAATAGGGTCGCCATTAAATCTTCTCCAACGCATAAAAAAGAGGTTTTCCTAAGTTATAGAAAAACCTCCAATCTGCAATAAGGGAACGGATTATTGTTCTGTTAACAGAACCGGGAAAACGTTTATCGTACCAGCAATTTATCGGTCCATTGCTGATCGTTTACAGTAAACTGGATCATGTATATACCATGCACCAGTTGTGTTGAGTTAATCGTATAAGAACCCTGGCCCAGCTGACCGCGTGACAGGATACGGCCATTCATATCCATGATCCGGTAAGCGAATGCGGCAGGACTGCTAACCTGTACCGTGCCCGCAGTGGCGGGGTTGGTCATAAGCCGGGGGCGTTCGCCTGTTTCATATTCACGAATGTTGATGGTATTGGAATAATAACGGCGACCATCGGCAAGGTCGGCGCGCAGGCGATAATAAACGGGATTACCCGTTTCCTGCGGACGATAGATATAGTTGCGGCTTTCAACGGCGGTTTCAGCCAGTTCTTCAAAGCGGCGGCCATCCACAGAGCGCTCGATTGTCTGGCCTTTTACAGGCTCATCGGCTTCAAAGGTCCAGTCAAGCTGATGTTTGTCGCCATTTCTGTTGCCGCGCAGTTGAAATTTACGTAAAGGCAATATCTCACCACCGCCTACTTCAATGCGTCCCAGTAATGAATAAGAGCCAAGGCTGGCATAAGCAGGTGCGTACTGGTTGCCTTTGCCTTCCACTTTGAGGTAATAAGTACCCGCGCTTAAGGTGGTATCGGCAACTGAATTAAGCAGTGTTCCCGGGTTGTATATACTCAGCAACTGCTGCGCTCCATCGTACAGAGAAACCTGCAGATCGAGGTCGGAGCCGGCATTGCCTGTGCCTACATTATAAGGGGTAGCATTGAGTTCAAAGCGGCCGGCACCGGGCATAATAAAGCGAAAGAAATCCTTGTCTGTATTACGTTCAACAATGCCTTCCATTTCAAACTCATTGGCTGCAAATACAGGCACAGTGGCTGTAGAGAAATCGGTACCGTGATCGTCTGCACGGTAGCCGAAGCCATTACCTGCTGAAGTAATGATATCAAGGTCGCTTTGCATATTGGTACAGCCGAAGGTGTTGGGACCATAATTCCACAGCGTGAAATTTTTGGAATAGCCTACGCCCATGATAGGCGCCCAGCCAATCTCACCTGAACCCTGCCCACTGTTATATTCAGAGACCTTGTAGCAATCGGCATCATATTTTGACTGATGCGATAAGCCCAGGGTATGACCTGCTTCGTGCGAAGTAGCTTCTGCAATATCTTTTACCCGGTAGCCATGCAGGGCCGAAAAAACAAATGCAGGTGTATTGTCGCCCCAGGAAAATGACCCGGTAAAAGCCACGCCACCTGCTGTGCCATACCAGCTGGAGCTGATAGTAATGATCACCCGGGTACGTTGCATAACAGGCGCAGACCAGTAAAGTGTGGAATCGGTAGTGATATTGATATTGAATGGACGATAGTCTTCTGCCACCCGGTTAAACACTTCAATGATTTTGGCTGTAGTGAGACCGGAAGCACCGCATACAATGGGACCTGCATAGTTCCAGCTGGTACCCTGTACGGTATGCCCATCAAAGTCGAGAAAGATAACTGCCTGTGCAGAAGGGTAACTGCTCATGACAGGAACCTGCGCATGCAGGCTCACCTGGATATTCCAGGCTACCAGCAGGGCAATGAAACGGAAAAGATTTTTCATAACACACGGATTGGATGAATGAGGACGGATCTGATTGGATATTGGACAACAACTGATAAAGAGTCAACAACTACTCATATACCAGCTCATAGAAACTCTTTTTTACTAATACATACTGGTTATCGCGCTGCTGCAGCTCATACGCGTCACCATGTTTAAAGCTGATGATGCGGCCACGATAAATAACCGTACCATCCGGATTGGTGAATGAAGACAGCGTGAGCGTGGCACCGTTAAATGCTTCTGTACGGATTACCACACTGCGCATTTTTTGTTCTTTTGCAGCAGAAACTATGGTGCCTTTGAAAGGCGACAGTTTCGCATCGGCGTCACCGGTATTGGCTTGCTTACCCACAGTGATTTCGCCGCTGAGCAGACTGTTCAGTTCGGCTGTGCTAACGGGAATTTCGGCGGGTAATTTTTCAAACAGACGGGGCCTGTTAAAGTCCGGCTCATTGAGGGGAGCATGTTCTTTATACTGGGCATTAGCCAGTACAGTAAACAGGAGAGCAACCAGGACCAGGCCTGTATACGCACGGTAATTCATTGGATAGAAATTTGGATAATAGGATATAATCAGCAACAGCAGGCTGTTGCGGTTTTCAGGGGGGACGGTAATACAAGATTCCTGAAATTTTCTATCCTACCCAAGAATTGATACCCGCAAATCTGTAAAATAGGGGGGTAGTACGATCAACTCTTTCGTAAATCTGCGACTGGTAAGGGTTTCTCAATACTGTCCGGTACTTAATAGCACGAGTGTGCAGGCCTCCATGGCCTCAATGCCCTGAGCGCTGACCAGGGCTTTCAGCTCAGGATTTTCGGCACCGGGGTTAAAGATTACGCGGCGTGGTTTTAATGACAGGATATAGTCATAGTATGGCCGCTGGTGATCGGGGTTGAGGTATAATGTAACGGTATCCAGCTTGTCAATAGGGTGAGGTGCCGTCTCAATTTCGACATCCTGTACCTGAGAGGCCTTACGCCCGATTGCAGTGACCGGATGACCATGCTGGCGAAGCCTGGTGAGTGCGAGGTAACTGTAACGTTGGGGATTATCAGATGCTCCCAGAATCAGTGTGCTTTTAGTACCATTTGTCATGCGGCTAAATTAATTAATATAACAACCCGTATGCCGCTTTTGTTGCAGGTGCATAGTGTCAATGATATCTTCCAGGGCCTGCTGCAATTGCGGATAGCGGAAGATAAAGCCTGACTGTAACAGGCGGGAGGGTGCAACCCAACGGCTTTTCAGCACCAGTTCGGGCGAAGTGCCAATCAGGAGTGCTCCCATACGTATAAGTGGCTCCGGCAGCGGCATACCAAAAGGAATACCTGCCGCCTTTCTCAGCGTCTGCATAAAGTTGTTGTTGCTAACAACATTTGGACTGCAGCAGTTGAATATGCCTTCCATTTTGGGATGTTTCCATATCCAGTACATGATGCCGATGAGATCGAGATAATGTATCCAGGTTACTTTCTGCCGGCCACTGCCCTGGCGGCCACCCAATCCGGCTTTGGCCAGGCGCAACAATGTATTGAGGGCAGAACCTGCGCCGAGGGTAATACCTATGCGTAATGCTACTTTTCGCGTCTGCGGTATATCCTGCTCAAAGAAAGATCGCTCCCATGCATGGCATACACCCATGGAGAAATCGTGACCCGTTTCGCCGGTATATTCATCCTGCGGATGGTCTTCGGCATGCCGGTAGATGGTGGCCGAAGAGGCGTTGATCCAGCAGGGAGGAGGCACGGCAGCCTGTTTAATTGCGCGACCAAGCGCCGCAGTAGCCTGTATACGGCTTTGCAGGATGGCTTCCCTGTTTTTGGCAGTATAACGGCAATTGACCGATCTGCCCGTCAGATTAATTAACAGGTCTGCCCCATCAATCACCTGCATCCATTCAGCATCTTGCTGTGGGTTCCACGACACATAGCGGACGGAAGCCTGCGCGTGTTGGTTGGATTGCTGTCGGGTAAGTACAACAATATCATGACGTGAAGACCAGGCGTTAATCAAAAAATTTCCAATGAATCCGGTACCACCGGCAATGACAATTCGCGGACGCGGCATGCTCAGGATTTAAATATGAATAAAAGAAAGGCAGTCATACAGGCGAGATTGAAGGCGGCCATCCACTGGTGGCGGGTCAGTAAACCCGCATAATCCATACGACGCAGATACTCTCGAAATACGATCAGCGATGAGCCGGCAAAGTAAATGATCAGCAGCCAGAAAGGAGGCATCATGAAAAAGGATAGTAAGAGCAATGGTAACTGCAGCAACAGGGCTATGAGGGCCAGCATAGTTACCTGCCCCAGGTATTCAAATGCCCGTTGTTTTCGGAGGAGGAGTGCAAGGCCCAGGTTGATACCTACCAGTAAAAAATGCGCAATCTGTACCTGAGCCAGGTTAAGTGTGTGGCCAGGCATATGCTGCAGGAGCCTGTCATATACCAGTGTAAGCAAACCTGTATTGATAAGCAGGGTTATGAAGAGAAAGAAGAAACGGTAGCGTTTGTTAAAGTCCGGAGCACAGTCAAAAGCTCCGGGACTGCAGCGGCTGGCCACCACAATTTTGCGGTTGTAGGAAATAAACAGATAGAGCCGTGTCAGTACCCAGTAAATGAATGGTAAATGGCCAATATGTTTCACCAGTGAAAACCTGCGCCCCAGAATCTCCAGCAATGCATCTAGCCCGTAAAAAGTTTGCCCGGTTTTCAGATCAATCAATGGAATCTGGTTGCGCCCCTTAACGGTATCAATCCGTGCCTGTAGCTGGGTAGATATGGTAGAATAAGGAACCCGCCCGTCTGCAGGTAACAAACCTGTGTTGACAAACACCTGCGTGTACCACTGACAGAGCGGACAATTGTCGTCGTAGATAAGCAGTAGTTGTGACATGATCAGCGTTTTAGGTGAACAGCGTTTTTAAATAGCAACAGTTTAAATTCCCGTATACAAATACTCATATACCAGAAGGCGAGAACGACACCAAGTACCAGCATGGCCAGGCCAGAGAAGATGGAACCCATAAACAATGTAGCCAGCAGTATCACTGATAGCAGTAACCACCAGTAATATGACCGGCGTTGTTTGAGTAAATACCAGGAGTGACGGTACAGTGCGTGAATGGCGCAACTCAGCAGTTGCCAGGCTCCCACCAGCACATAAAAAATAAGGAAGTCAAGGTCTCGGGAAACGGAAACACTTATCAGACCTGCCAGTATCAGGATTAGCTGGCCGAGGATGTCTATTTTCTTAAACAGTATCATTTTTAAAACTTTTAAATTTTCAGAAAAAAATGAAAATAAAAGATCTTAAAAAACCGGCATTGCCGGTTATATGCGTTATTACTTAAAGAGCTTGACCAGGTTGTTTACAAACCAGTTTTCTTCTGCTTTGATCATTGTATCGAGTGTACGGTCTGCCTGCCTGCCCAGTTTTTTGATGCCACCCACGGTGTCGAGGAAAGCTTTTACATCTTTATCCTTCTTATCGCCTTCCACGGTTTCGAGTTTGTCGAGTAGTTGCAGCATGGGTTCCAATTCTCTTTTCTTCCGTTCTTTCACGATCTGCTTTACCACCTTCCAGATATCTTTTTCGGCGGTGAAATATTCTTTGCGTTCACCGGGTAGCAATACACGCTCTACCAGCCCCCAGTTGATCAGCTCACGGATATTCATATTCACATTGCCGCGGCTGATGTTGAGTTCGGCCATCATATCATCCTGGGTAAGGGGATCGGGGCTCACGAGCAGCAATGCATGTATCTGGGCCATGGTGCGGTTGATACCCCAATGGGTGCCAAATGCGCCCCAACTGCTGATAAATTGCTGCCTTGCTTCTGTGAGTTTCATGCCACTAAGCTACATACTTGTTTTGAATTTTCAAAACTTACTGAAAATATGGGCGGAAAGGCTGAACGTAAAAGGTATAAGGTCAGGGAGAAGATTAAAAAGTAAAAGGTGAAAGACCCTATGCCTTTCACCTTTTACCTTATAGCTTATATCCTTTGTTTAGACCAGCATGCGGAGCGGCTCTTCCAGCAGGCTTTTCAGCGTTTGCAGGAAGGCAGACCCGGTGGCACCATCTACCACGCGGTGGTCGCAGCTGAGTGTTACTTTCATTACGTTGCCGGGCACAATAGCACCGTTCTTTACTACAGGTACCTGGCTGATGCCGCCTACAGCAAGTATACAGGCATCGGGCGGATTGATGATGGCGGTGAATTCTTCAATGCCAAACATCCCGAGATTTGAAATGGTGAACGTATTGCCTTCCCAGTCGGAAGGTTGCAGTTTTTTATCTTTTGCTTTTTGGGCGTACTCTTTCACTTCGCCGGCGATCTGTGAGAGTGATTTGGTATCGGCAAAGCGAACAACGGGTACGAGCAGGCCATCTTCAACAGCTACAGCCACGCCGATGTTTACATGGTGATTGATACGGATCTTATCGCCCAGCCAGCTGCTGTTTACAGCAGGGTGTTGTTTGAGGGCTACAGCGCAGGCTTTCAGCACCATGTCGTTGAAGGAGATTTTTACCTTGCTCACTTCATTGAGGCGGGCGCGGCTGGCTACAGCGGCATCCATATCAATGCTCATGGTGAGGTAGAAATGCGGCGCAGTGAATTTGCTTTCGGCCAGGCGTTTAGCAATCACTTTACGCATTTGTGATACCGGTACTTCATCGAAGCTTACCTGTCCGGCTGCTGCGGCGGGTGCTTTGGCTGAAGCGGCGGCAGGTGCAGTAGTACTTGCTGCGGCAGCAGGAGCAGCAGCTTTATAATTATCTATATCCGATTTTACAATACGTCCGCCATCGCCGGAGCCACTTACTTTATTGATATCGATTCCTTTTTCTGCAGCGAGGCGTCGTGCCAGGGGAGAGGCTTTTACGCGGCCGTTGGCTGTACCGGCGGTTTCTGCTGATACTGCTTCGGCAGCGGGGTCACCAGCCTGTGGGGCGGCGGGTGCGGCAGCACTTGCAGTTGTATTGCCAGCAGCAGGAACACCACCTTTGGCAGCGGCTACAATCGCTTCCACATTTACTTTTCCGGCATCGCCGATAATGCAAAGCAGGTCGTTGACGGCAATTTTTTCGCCTTTGGCAGCGCCCTGGTAGAGGAGGGTGCCATTTTTATAACTTTCCAGCTCCATGGTGGCTTTATCGGTTTCGATCTCAGCCAGCACATCGCCTTTTTTCACGGCATCGCCTACATTTTTGTTCCAGGAGGCTATTACACCTTCTGTCATGGTATCGCTAAGGCGGGGCATGAGTACTACCTCTTCCATTTTGGAAAGATCCATGTCAGCTTTGGCTGGGGCAGCTGCCGGGGCGGCTTCCTTTGCGGGGGCCGCCTGTGCGGGCTCTGCAGCTTTGGGAGCCGGCGTTGTTCCTGCACCGGAACCTTTTACCAGGCCAGAAATATCTTCGCCGGGATTGCCGATAATGGCCAGCAGGTCATTTACCTGCAGCTTGCCGCCCTTTTCTGTACCAATATGTAATAAAGTACCATCTTTATAGCTTTCCAGTTCCATGGTAGCCTTGTCTGTCTCGACCTCGGCCAGGAGGTCACCCTTTTTCACAGGGTCGCCCACTTTCTTGTGCCAGGCAGCTATTACGCCTTCTGTCATCGTATCGCTCAAACGGGGCATTAATATCGATTCAGCCATTACCTCTAAATTTTCGCCGAAATTAAGGTAAAATGATGAATCGGAAGGGGGAATGAGGACTTGTCTGCTCCCGACAATCTTTCTCCGGATATTGCTTATTTTGCCGGTATACTGTTTTCCTAACAGTCGTTTTGTTTATCTCAACCAGGCTTTGATATGCAAGCAACCAGTCATTTGTATCCGCCTTCACCTGCTCATGTACCCGCGTCTGTAACCGAAGTTTCACCTGCCTTCCGAAAAGAAGTGAAGGGAGTGATGACCAATCTCCTGTTATTTTTCGGGGTATATGTATTGTTATTTATTTTTTCGCTGGTCCTCATAGCGGCCTGTGTATTTGTGGGCATTACTGTGATGGGAGCCCTACGTCATTTTATCGGGATTGTGATTGGGGTGGGGTTGATAGGGCTGGGGGTAATGATCTTTATTTTCCTGATTAAATTCCTGTTTGCGGTTTCGCGCCGCGATCTTTCGGATGCGGTTGAGATAAAAGAAAAAGATCAGCCCGAACTGTTCGCGTTTATCAGGCAGCTTACGGCTGATACACAAACGCGTTTCCCCAAAAAAATCTACCTGACGCCTGACGTCAATGCCAGCGTATTTTATAATGCCAGTTTCCTGAGTATGTTTTTGCCTGTTCGCAAGAACCTGCAGATTGGTCTGGGCCTCGTCAATTCGCTGAATGTAGGAGAGTTTAAAGCAGTAATGGCACATGAGTTCGGCCATTTTTCGCAGCGAAGTATGAAGCTGGGAAGTTATGTGTATAATGTAAACCGCGTTATCTACAACATGCTGTTTGAAAACAACAGCTATGGCAATATGCTGAGCCGTTGGGCATCGGCCGGAGATGTGTTTCTGTTTTTTGCGAAAATCACCGCCTGGATAGTGACAGGGATTCAAAAAATCCTGGCATCTATGTATGAACTGGTCAATAAACGTTATCGCAGTCTTTCGCGCGAAATGGAGTTTCATGCAGATGCGGTAGCAGCCAGTGTAAGCGGAAGCGAAAACCTGGTGACTGCTCTACGGCGTATTGAGTTTTCGGCGCAGGCTTATCACTTGCTGCAGGGCTATTGCGAGCAACAGGCGAGAGAAAAAAAATGGCCTGACAATATTTACCCGGTTCATCACAGCATCCTGCTGCGGATGGCTGCTGATAATGACATACCGGTTGCCGATGGTCTGCCTGTAATAGACGATGCGAAGTTGATAGCTACCAGCAATAGTCGGATCATATACCGCGATCAGTGGGCTTCACATCCCGTTACACAAGACCGGGTGGAAAAACTAAGGGAATGGGCGGTGTCAACTGCGGTGGTGACGGAACCGGCCTGGACTTTGTTCAGGCAGGCCGGTCAATTGCAGCAGGCGCTCACTGTTAAAATGTATGGTGAAACAGCCAGGACATCAGACATGCAGCAATTGCCCAGCGCAGCATTTACAGAAGAGGTTTTGCAGCGTAGCAGACAGTACCAGGTTCCTGCGGCTTACAACGGTGTCTATGACCAGCGGGTGGTTCCTCTTTTATCGCCTGAGCAATTGCAGACATTGTTGCCGGATACAGCAATATCCTTTACCGATATTTTCAATTCAGCATTTACGTCGCTGGTGAATACCGTTGCTGCATTGGAAACGGATATAAATATTCTGCAGGCCATGAGAGACAGGCATCTCACTGTTTCTTCCTTTGATTTTAACGGACAGAAGCATGATCTGGCAGACGCAGAGAAGATACAGCAGCAACTGCAACAGGAACTGGAGGAGAATAATCGCAAGCTGGAAGCGCTGGATCGCAAGGCTGTGGCCTACTTTATGGGTAAAGTGCAACTGCGCGATGGCCAGCCAACTGCATTACTTGAAAAATATGAAAAGCTATATGAATGGAGTGAGCGGATTAAAGAAACCACTGCACAAATCAATGAAATGTTCACATTGCTGCAGCCTGTATATGCAGGACAGGTAATGAACGTACAGGCCATTCATAGCATGGTTGCTGATCTGAAAGCAAAACATGAACCTGTATTTAAAACAGCGTTGATATACTGGAGAGAGGCGGGTGTGTTTACGCAACACGCCGAACTGGAAAAGATGCTGAATCAGCTATTGACTGCCGACTTTCACTACTTTGACGGAGAACATTACATCGAAGCCGAACTGATTCTGCTCCATCGTTTGGGGCAGGAGGGCTATGGAGCTATTCAGGCATTTTTTATACGGGAGTTTATAAACCTGCTCGAATGGCAACTGACGCTGGTGCCTGCAACAGAGCTTACCTAGCAGCACTGACCGGTATTAAAAATCCAGTTCCAGCCTCAACCGCTCCTTCAGTTCCAGTACATAAGGGTATTGCTCAACCATTTTTACAAACTGGTCTTTGGAAGACATCGGCATTTCGATGGGCTCCCGCTGCACCTGTGTTTCGGAAACTGAAACGTTGAACTGTATGATACGGTTCTGTAGTTTTTCCTGCAGAAAACTAAACAGCCGGTTGCGTTCCTGCTCTATAAACTTTTGTTCAATGTTATTGGCAGTAATGACTTCGAAAGAATTTTCGTCTTTGATCTGCAACTGCGCCAGCGAAAATGGCTGTACTGCCGGATTGCGCCCTTCACGCAATACATCGATATAGGCATTCCAGGCCTGCTGGAGGCTTTCGGACTCCAGGGGCACATTTACCTGGTCACGGCCCAGCAACGCATTGTCTTTGTACTGACGGCGAATCTTATCCAGTGCAGATATTTTTTTGCCTTCTGCAGGTGGGGCAGGTGGCGGAGGTACAGCAGCGTTTGGCCGCTGTGGTACTGCGGGCTGACCGGTGGTAACAGGCTGAGATTTGGCTGCCGGTTTGGTGTCGATCGTAAGTCGGGCCTGATCGGCCGGTGCGGGAGTGTTTTTAACGCTGCCGGCACTGCGCGGCTCACTTACTACAGGACGCAGCTGGCGAAAAGGAACAGCACGTGGACCGTCAACTAGTTTTTTTTTACTTAAACCACTTCCGTCGGCAGTGATTTCGATGGCTTGCTGCAGGTAGCACAGCTTAATGAGTGTCAGCTCTACATGCAGGCGTTTGTTGCGGGCTCCTTTATAATTGATTTCGGCCTCATTCAGGATATTAAGGGCGCTGATGAGTACGGCTGCTGATACATCGCGTGCTGTGGCCGTATATTTTTCTTTAAAGCTCTCTACTACATCGAGGAGGGCGGCCGCTTTTTCATCCTTACATACCAGCAGGTTGCGCATGAACTCGGCAAATCCATTGATGACGAGGTCGCCTTCAAAGCCTTTGCGGTTAATATCGTCATAGAGCAGCATGGCGCCGGCCAGATCCTGATTGAGCATGGCATCCAGCATCCTGAAATAATAATCGGCGTCCAGTATGTTGAGATGCTCCAGCGTATTGGCATAGTTCAGTTCGCCGCCGGTAAAACTCACGATTTTATCCATGATGCTGAGTGCATCACGCATACATCCTTCGCTTTTCTGGGCAATTACCTGCAACGCCGCTTTTTCGGCTGTTACGTCTTCCTTATTGCAGATGTCCTGCAAATGCTCTACGGTATCATTGGTAGTGATACGTTTGAAATCAAATATCTGGCAACGGCTCAGGATAGTAGGAAGGATTTTGTGTTTTTCGGTAGTGGCCAGGATGAAAATAGCGTAAGGCGGGGGTTCTTCCAGCGTTTTCAAAAAGGCGTTGAAGGCCGATGAACTGAGCATGTGCACCTCATCGATGATATATACCTTGTATTTACCGGCCTGCGGAGCAAACCGTACCTGCTCTACCAGTGTACGGATATCGTCGACCGAGTTGTTACTGGCAGCATCCAGCTCATGGATATTCATGGATATACCGTCATTAAACGCCACGCAGGAAGGGCAGGTATTGCATGCCTCGCCTTCGGAAGTCTGATTCTGACAGTTGATTGTTTTAGCCAGGATACGCGCACAGGTGGTTTTGCCCACACCGCGCGGACCGCAAAACAGAAAGGCATGCGCCAGATGACCACTTTTTATGGCATTCTTAAGCGTAGTAGTAATATGAGCCTGACCAACTACAGTGTCGAAGGTTTGAGGCCGGTATTTTCGGGCAGAAACTATAAACTTATCCATATCCGGCGGCAAATTAGCCAATATTCGGCAATGCACAATTGCCCGGTAGCGGCTACGTTTGAAAGTCCGGGAAGGATTTATCTGCGTAAGTCTGGGCATCTGCATGAAACTTTGCCCGCAGAAAACGCAGAATACCGCAGATAAAACGTTCAACAGGGCTAAGTCATGCTGAAATTTGAATGGAGTCACTATCATTTGCCCATGCAGTACTGCATCTGCGATGCTTCAAATATTAAGATGTTTTGTTAACTAATTGTGTCAATTTGCAGTGAAAATGCGCAGCTACCTGCAGATACTATTTGCCTTCGCCTGTTTTTGCCTGCTGTCGCCGGTGCAGGCAAGGCAACAGATACGCTCCAATCCCGATGTACAGGCCGTAAACGGATTTGTAGGATTACAGGTGGGTATTCCCTCGGCGGAAATGCAACGGGCTATCCGCAACCGCATGGGAAACCTGGGCTTTGGGCTGGGATTGATGATACTCAGCGACCCGGGTGCCTGGGGCGCACATAAGTATAAAAGTTCATTCCGATTGGGCGGCGAGCTGGGGTACAGTTATTATGGTCGTTTTTTGTCAGATGTCAGCATCAATGGATATGAAGGCAGCTATAAGACCAGTTATGGACTGGCTCAGCTCAATGTGGTGATACAGGTGCGTCCACCTCAATTGCAGCGTATCAGTCCGTTTGTGGATGTAATAGCCGGTGGCAATTTTTATTTGTCCCGTACAAAAGAAAACCTGAATGCCATTGAGTCGGCCCTGGGTATCCAGGGTTTTGAAATCGATAGTTATGCCAGTGTGGGTTTTAATAAAGGTATTGCAGCAGGATTCAGTTTTGGCGACCCGGATCTGTACCGGGCTCCGCGGCTTACGATCCGTCTTTCTTACAACATGGGTTCCGATATCCACTATGTGGTGCGTAATTCACTTACCTATAATTCCGGAGCCAATCGTCTCGAATACCAGGTTGGCCGTGCACCGGTCAGATATTTTATGGCACAGGTGGGAGTGAGTTTTTGATTTGAAGATTTGGGGATTTGAAAATTTTGAAGATTGTAGGCCTGCGATGCATCGCAGGCTTCAAATTCTATTGCCGATCGGTGTTCGGAACCCTGAACCGAGCGTGGCAACAGACGATGATAGTAGTACTGCAGCTGGGCAAAAAAAGTATAAAAGTATAAAAGTATAAAGGTTTAAAAGTTTAAAGGGAGTATTAGCACATTGTTCTCTCCTCTTCAAACCGCAAAGGGCGCAAAGCAAATAAAGGACGCAAAGAACTCATTGGCACAATAACCTATCAGCATATTAGCACATTGTTCTCTCCTCTTCAAACCGCAAAGGGCGCAAAGCAAATAAAGGACGCAAAGAAGTCATTGGCACGTTAACCCATCAGCATATTAGCACATTGTTCTCTCCTCTTCGAAC
>JAGODE010000097.1 GCA_017998385.1 Chitinophagaceae bacterium
TCCATTACCAGCTCACAGGTAAACCCAAACCGCAACTGTTCCATCTGCAGATAAAGAGCGGCCATTTCCCATTCGTTGACGAGACTGATCATCTCATGTTCGCTGCTTTCCAGTGCAGCGCGTGTGAGTTTTGCAAAGCTGGAGAGGTAACGATTTGTCTCAGTGACCGCTTGTTTATTCATTAAGTTTTGGATAGAAGAAAGAGCATTAAAAATAAAATGCGGATTCAGTTGCGAGCGGATGCTTTTCAATTTCAATTGAGCTATTTCTTTTTGCAAAGCCAGCCGTCGCATCATTTTTTTCAGGTTACGGCGATATATCCAGAAGCTGAGTAATAGACTACAGATGATGATAACCAGTACCAGTAGTATATTTTTTGGGATGGTATTGGTGGCAGCGGGGGCTGTTATCTCGAAGGGAATGCGCAGCAGTTTGGCATCATCCCACTCCGGGTATTTTGTCTGTCGTTGAAACACCAGCTCATAGCTACCAGGCGTATGTAACACAGACGGGTCGATGGAGAAGTATCCGTGCTGGTCTACCATGCCTTGCGACAGGGTATCCCTTTTGCCTGCTATCTCACGTATGAGATGTACACCATATACCCTGGTTTCTTCTTTTTTAAACTGAAAGGTGAGGTGCCGAATACTGTCTGCCGGTAGATGCAGATCTTCCGGCGCATTGGTAGTTTTGTCAAACCGGCTGGCATAGCCTCTGTTTACACCGGTGACTGCCAGGTTGAAATAATTGCCTGGCACACCTGCAATAATCTGTTCCAGTCTCGGCCGCAGATTGGTACGCCAGTCAAATACCACTCCCTCGCGCACGGCGTAGTTTTTGATGTTGTAAACTTCTACTACCAGCCATTTGCCCGGTCGGTTAAACCGGCCGATAAATGCAAAGGGCTGGCGGGCGCCATAAGTTGTACGCAGATCGGTCACCGGGGTCCAGGGTACCAGTTCCACACTGTCATTTTCTATTACCCGGTAGCGGAAGTCGGTGTAATTGGTAGCATTGATGCCCATGGCTACCAACACCGCATCGGAGCTGTCATCGATAAGGAAGGAATAATAATTTTGGGAAATAGCGGGTACGATGGCTGAGTGATAATTGCGGAGCAAGGGGTTTAGCTTTACCCCCAGCATGATCGGGCTGACCGGTTGCGTTGTCTCCAGTCTCTCGTTATTGCCATTAGCAATCCGGTCAAAAATAGTATAGATAGCCGTATCGCTGACGGAAAAATATACGGGCTGTGTCACCATATTTGATTTTTCCGTAGTGTACATATTAAAGAGAAAATTGTGACCAAACACGGCATTCTCCTGCTGTGCCTTTACCAGTACAGAAGCCAGCAGGAGCGTAGTAGCGAAAGTAAATGCCACATAAGGTTGCTTTTCTCTCATGCTGCAAACATATTTCTAAAATCAGTATGATACAGCGGCAATGAGTAGCTGGTTTGAGTGGCTGAGAATCCGGATAGAAGCGAATATTTCATTGCCCATTCTCTGCTGAGAGTTGCTCGCAGCCGCGCCTCTATAGAAAAGTTCTATCAGCGAAATCAGGGACCATACGCCTAATACCCCTTTCGCAGCATATCGGCATATTCATCAGGAAGCGGGCTGTCTTCTACTGCTTTGGCCGCTTTTTCCACATCGTAATGGAAGCGAATAAATTCGACGTTGATGCTGTCGGCGCGGTTGATACTGCTATCGGGGTTAATGGTTAGCAGCACATAACCGCCCCTCGGGTCACCGTCTTTCGGCTTACCTACCGAGCCAATGTTAACGGCATGGCGATAGATGGTTTGGGTATCACTGGTTTCCTGTATGATGCGATGGTAGGGTTTATGTGTGTGGCCAAACAGCATTATGTGGGCATCGGCGTCTTTCATGATGCGCAAAAGACTTTTTTCTTCCCGGTCTTCAAACAGGTATTCATTGATCCTGCGTGGACTTCCATGTACGAGCAGGATGTTGAGTTTGTCTTCGTTGAGCTGAAACTCGAGTTTTATATGTGCGGGTAGCGTTCTTAAGTATTGTCTTTCGGCCTCGCCCATTCGTTCATTTGTATAGGAGATGGAGATTTGACCATTGCTTTTCTCCGCCTCTGTTTTATATGCACAACCGCAATCATTGCTCATGCGTCCGATACCAAAGTCGTAGTTGCCGGCAATAGTCGGGATATTACGACTTCTGATTTCCCGTACCACTTCGTTGGGCCAGCTATTGTATCCCACCAGATCGCCCAGGCAATAAAGGGCATCTGGTTGTTTTTTGTCGACATCTGCAAAGAACGCTTCCAGTGCGGGCAGATTGGCGTGGATATCGCTGAAGAAGGCAATTTTCATATCAGATTTTTTTGTTCGGGCGAATAATATTTTTTTCTTAACCAGAAGGCTACATTAACCAATGCTATTAAGGCGGGCACCTCAACCAGCGGACCAATAACGCCGGCAAAAGCCTGTCCGCTGTTGATACCAAACACACCGATGGCTACGGCAATGGCGAGTTCAAAATTGTTGCCGGCTGCTGTAAAGGCAATGGATGCATTTTGCGAATAGTCGGCACCCATTTTTTTGCCCAGCAGGAAACTTACCAGAAACATAATAGCAAAATAGATAGTCAGGGGTAGTGCAATCCGCAGTACATCGAGTGGTATCTGCAGGATGAGGCTGCCTTTGAGACTAAACATAACGATGATCGTGAAAAGAAGAGCGATCAGCGTTACAGGAGAGATGGCAGGAATAAATTTTTCATTATACCAGGTCTCACCCATTAATTTAATAAGAATGAGACGGCTTAAGAAACCTGCTGCGAATGGAATACCCAGGTAGATGGCGACCGTTTCTGCAATCTGCCCGATGGTAATATCAACTTCAAAGCCTTTAAGCCCGAAGAGTGGCGGGAGTATTGTGATGAAAAAGTAGGCGTATACGCTATACAGCAAAACCTGGAAAATGCTGTTGAGGGCAACCAGCCCGGCCGCATATTCCCGGTTGCCTTCTGCCAGTTCATTCCACACGATGACCATGGCTATACATCGGGCAATGCCGATCAGGATGAGGCCGATCATATATTCCGGCTGGTTGTGCAGGAAGAGGATGGCCAGGGCAAACATCAGCAGGGGACCAATTACCCAGTTTAACAGCAGGGAAGTGCCGAGGATCTTCGTGTTGGTAAACACACGCCCGATTTTTTCATAACGCACTTTGGCCAGGGGTGGATACATCATAAGGATGAGACCGATGGCCAGGGGAACATTGGTGGTACCGCTCGAAAAGCGATTGATAAAATCAGGCGCATCAGGAAAGAAGGCACCTAATGCCACACCGGTGGCCATGGCCAGGAATATCCATAGTGTCAGGTACCGGTCGATGAAACCGAGGCGTTTTCGTTGAGCGGCAGGCGCGCAATTAGTAGCAGACATATTTCTCAATCGTTTAGTTGCAGCAGCCAGGCGCGCAGCAGGCGGTTTGAGCAGGTTTCTCTGCATATACCGTAATGCTGTAGATACCGGTACTGCTGTTTCTGAATTGCAGGATTTCTTCAGCCGTCAGGTATTTCGATAAGATATCATCGGGAACAATGATGGGTTTCGATTTTTGAACAGTTATGTTTGTAAAGCCATTGTCGCCGATCAGTTGCAGGTAGAGATTTTGATCAATGGCTCCTGACACACATCCTGCATACATCTCGGCCGCTTGCTGGATGGCTGGTGGCAGATTTCCCTGCAGTACGATATCGGAGATACTGAAGTGACCACCTGGCTTAAGTACGCGAAAGACTTCTTGTAGAACGGCAGCTTTGTTGGGTACCAGGTTCAGTACACAGTTACTTACAATCACATCGGCCGTATCGGCAGCCACCGGCATATGTTCTATATCGCCCTGCCTGAACTCCACATTATTAAATCCCAGTTTATCGGCGTTGGCGCGGGCTTTCTCAATCATGGCAGGCGTAAAGTCTATGCCGATGACCTTACCCGTGTCGCCTGTTTCTGCGCGGGCAATGAAGGCATCGTTTCCGGCGCCAGAGCCCAGGTCTATCACCACATCACCTTTTTTGATTTGGGCAAATTGGGTGGGCAGGCCACAACCAAGACCCAGGTCGGCATCGGGATTGTAACCTTCCATGCCGGAGTAGTCGTCGGTCATGATATTGTACACTTCGGTAGAGCAGCAACCCGATCCGCAGCAGGAGGCAGTATTGGTGTCTTTATCCTGCAGGGCGATTTCGCTGTATTTCTGCTTTACGATCTCTTTGAGTTGATCATCTGTTTGCATATTATTTCAGTTTATCGTTAAAACGCAATATTGCGATTAATAAAGTCAAAAAAAATCAGCAGCAGCTTTCATTCATCGCCAGGGTGACGAAGAAAGCGTCAAACTCTTTGCGGTATTGCTGCCATACTTTGCGGTCGATGCAGTAGCATACGCTGGTGCCTTCGATAGTGCCCTGTATGAGGCCGGCATTTTTTAATTCTTTCAGGTGCTGACTGATGGTAGCCTGTGCCAGGCCCAGCTCATCTACCAGGTCGCCGCAAATACAGGCCTGTGCCTTTACCAGGTGCTGGATGATGGCGATTCGTGCAGGGTGGGCCAGGGCTTTCATCATTTGCGCCAGCCGGTTCTGCTTATCGGTGAACATTTCGGATTTCGTCAGTCCCATAATCGCAATATTACGATGAATAGATTGATTGGGCCAAATTTTTTTTGTGGAAAGGAGCAAATGAGGACGGTGAGATATACTTACCGGATTGTTTATCAGGAAATAATAGGTAGAGTAAGCGGTGTGGCGGGCTAAACAGGAATCCGGGTTTAAAGGATTTGCTGGCTTTCTATGATTATGAGCTTAAATTCTATTAACTACTAAACAGATCATCCATCGTCACTTCATTTTGTACCCGACCGGCAGAATAACTGTTTTTCTTTACACCCCACGTAGTGATCATAGTTGGAAAAACGCTACTCTTTGTTTTTGTTTCCCGCAAAAATACCTGCAGCTTATTGTCCAGTTCATCTGCGTAGCTTTTATCAATAACAAAAGCTTCTTTGGAAAACTTCATTTCACAAAGATTGATGACACCGTCATTGCGATCAAGTAACAAATCGATCTGCGTTCCTTTCATTTTGCTGCCTCTGGGCGGAGAATGACGCCAGGCCGAAATGCCTGTTCTGATGCCTGCACTTATGTTAATAGCAGCCTTGATCTGTTTGATATGTTTCTGACAGATCGATTCAAAAGCAAAGCCACTCCAGCTAATATATGTGGGAGTGTTGAACTGAGATAGCCAGCTGCCCTCACCCATTACCCTGGTGCCATCGATAAACTTCAGATAGAAAAGTGAGTATTCATCGGAGAGTTTAAAAATGCTTTCATTGCTCGTTTTTTGAAATGGGATATAAGGGGTGATAAAACCAGATTCTTCCAGTTCCTTCAGTATGCGGCTCATGCCTCCGCCGGAACTGGCACCTGTTGCATCAATGATCTCCTGCCGGGTAAGGCCTATTCCTTTTTTGGCGAGGGCACGAATGACTGCTTCATGTTGGGGTGACTGATCAAACAGCGACTCAAAAAGCAGGGAGAATTCTTTTTGCAGGGGCCCATCTTTGCTGAAGAAAAGGCGGTCGATTATCTGAGCCGTGCTTTCTCCTGTTTTAATATGCTGTAGGTAATGGGGTATGCCGCCAATGGCCATATATAGTTGCAGTACTTTGTAGTGGTCCAGGATAATATTCTCGCTTTTGAGATAGGCTTCGGTTTCTGCCAGTGTGAAGGGTAGAAGCCGGATTGTTTGCGATACCCGGTTATGTAATCCTCCTTTTGCCTCTACCACTTTATCGATCATCCAGGATGCTGCGGAGCCGCAGATTACTACTTTGATATGTGCGTTTCTGGAAGCCGAACTGTTCCACCAATGATCGAATGCCTGCAGGAAATTGGATTTGTGGGTGTGCAGCCAGGGAAATTCGTCCAGGAAAATCACTGCGGGCCGGGAGGTTGGTAATGTGGAAATGAAGGAATCCAGGATGGTAAAGGCTTCAAGCCAGTTAGACGGAACGGGAGTGAGTATGGGACTTTTGGTGGCCTTTTGCAGGGCGATTGTAAAGTTTTGCAGTTGAACCCTGAGACTTGCGTCGTGCATGCCGGTGAGTTCGAAGACGATATCTGTATCAAAGTAATTTCTTACCAGGTATGTTTTGCCCACGCGGCGGCGACCCAGTACAGCAATAAGCTCTGCTTTGGAAGAGTACTTCTTTTGGTTGAGTATTTTTTGCTCCTCTAACCGTCCAATAATCTGCCGCATAACTCACTTATTTTCACGTGAATATACAAAATATAGAATTTTGGCCAGCAATAATTTTTATTATCGGCCAAAATATTTTAGCAAAAATGGCCACAAATAATTTTTATTGTTGGCCAAAATCTAAAATACTGGCAGATTGCGTCCACCGGCAGGGTTCAGGCAATTGGTAAGGAATATTAGTGGAGGCTTCAAAGGATGAAAACAAACTATAACCTTACTGTTTGGAGCGTGCTTATTGATCTGATTGCGCAACAGATCAGCAAAAACCGCAGGCTTCTGGCGATTGTGGAAATAGTGAGTTTGGCGGCAATAATTAGTATAAATAAACTGCCCTGATATAAGACTGCGGGCAAATAATTTTTTCTTAAGGGAAAGCCACTTTGGTGGGGGTAGTATTACTGTTTTTGTAGCCATTGCCCAGCTGGCCTTTATCGTTGGTGCCAAAGGCCCAGAACCGGCCCTGCTGATCGAGCAGCAGCGTAAAGTTCATGCCTTTGTATACAGCAGCCCATTTGCCATCGATGCGCAGCGGTATGAAGTTTACCGACTGAGTGGTCTCGTTGTTTTTTACGGCAATATTTTTCAGAAACGAACCGGCATGCCAGAGTGAACCATCTTCCTTTACCACGATGCTGTGATCGGTGCCAATGGCCATGGAGGCAACGGGAGTGGGCAGGGGTAAAGCCAGGGGTGCAGGGATATCTTCTTTATGGCCGGGTCCCAGTTTGCCGTGTTTATTAGAGCCCCAGCCCCAGCAGGTCCCGTTGTTTTTAACGGCAACTACTGCTGCAAATCCATGCCGGTTGTGAACGAATACCTGTTTCCAGTCTTTGTCGGTACCCAGCATTTGAGGGCTGGTGACTACCGCCGGGGCGGCCGGTGTGCCAAAGATGGAGCTGCCGCCTTTGCGGCCCCATATCCAGAGGCTGCCATCTTTTTTGATGGCCAGTGTCATGTGCTGGGAGGCAGTAGCTTTTACCCAGTCATTGTCTTTGCCTACACGGGTGGGTGTATATACCGATGAGTTGGCCGTTTTGCCCACGCCCAGGGCTGCATTTACGTTATTGCCCCATACCCAGAGGCTGCCGTCTTTTTTAAGCGCTACCGAGTTGTCGGATGCCGTAGATACCGAAAGCCAGTTAGTATCTTTTCCTACCTGCAGCGGTACCAGTGTTTTGGATGTAGCCTGTCCCAATCCCATTTCGTGACTATTGCCCCAGCCCCAGGCCCAAAGTGTGCCATTTTCTTTGATGGCCAGGCTGTGAAAGTTGGCGGCTGCCACCATCTTCCAGTTATTATCTGTGCCAATACGCACCGGTGCATACTCCATACTTACGGCGCCGAGGCCCAGCTGGCCCTGCGTATTGTCGCCCCAGCCATAGAGTGCCCCGTTTTTGATAGTCAGAACGTGATAAGAACCTACGGCAACCTGGTTTGCATGGGCAGGCATATCTGTGAGGCCGGTGGCAGATGCCGACACCTGTGTTGTTATAAAAAGCAATACAGTGAGGAGTATGGTGGGCATATACAGCGGTTTCGATAAAAATACTTCTTTCCGTATAAATGAGGTACGGGAGACGTAAGTTTTCATTGTATCCGCAATAGATTTAATCCGCTTTTAATGTCGGAGTACTTGTTTTCAACAACATAATATACAGGGTAATTGTATTATTTTACCCGAATCGTTGCTGATGTGTAGCGAAACAATAGAGAAGGTGGAAAATAGTTTACCCGCCAGTTGCCTGCAGGGCCAAGAGTCGGGTAAACCACGAAGAAGAGAGAATGTAAGCGCTGCTTATTTTTCCTTTTGATGCTCCAGGTTGTTGTGGTCAGGAGCGCTGAGACAAGGTCGACAACAGAGCTTCCAGGTTGCTCATGCTCATGCTGAATCCTTCTTTGAAGCCCATTTCAATCATTTTCTCCATGCGGGCAAGTGATTCGTTGTAGATGATAATATGTACGGTGGTTTTTCCGTCCTGCTCGCTAAATGTGTAATCCCAGTCGGAACCCGGCAGTTCGGGATTTTCATCCTTATCTGCAAAGGCATTAAACATCTTGAAGTTGGTTTTGGGGCTGATGGCGGTGTATTGCTGAATAGCCCAGCGCTCCAGTCCCTCGGGGCTTACCATGGCGTAAAATCTGCGTCCGCCCACGCGGAAGTCCATAAATTTTGTTTTTGATGTCCAGGGTTTGGGGGCTACCCACTGGTCGAGCAGTTCTGCCGTGGTAAATGCATCCCATACGAGCGACAGGCCTGCATCAAACTCCCGCGTGATGAATACCTTTTGGGCCGTTTTGTCGACGGTAAAATCAAATAGCAAGTTCATTTTTTCTTATTTTTTAGGGTGTACAATACGTCGTCGAGTTGTTTGAAGCTTTGTTCCATGATCTTCCGGAACTGATCGAGCCAGACGTCGATCTCTTTCATTTTATCGATTTTGAGTTCGTAGAAGATTTCGCGGCCCTCCTGCCTCGGTTTGAGGAGGTCGCATTCGGAAAGGATGCGCAGGTGTTTGGAAATAGATTGCCTTCTGACGTCAAAATGCTCTGCAATGGCATTGGGTGTCATGGCCTGTACGGCCAGCAGTACCAGGATGGCGCGGCGGGTAGGGTCTGCAATAGCCTGAAAAATGTCTCGTCTCATGCTGTAATATTATGAAGCCGTTCGGTTGCAAATATATGTGAAGCCGTTCGGTTGCGCAAAAATTATTTTTGGGGACTGAAAAAGAAAGCGGCGGCCTGGGAGATCTTCTGAATGATAATTATACGTTGTGCCGGAACAGCTATCGACATTTTGTTCTTTTGTCTTCTAATGGCAGCATTATTTTCTAATACTGTTCAACTGTTGTACTTCTTTCAAAAATGAAGGGTAGGTTTTTTATTGTAGGCATCCTTCTGAAAAGCATAGGCTTTTTTGTATTTTCGAAAAGTTAAGCTTATCCTAATGATCAACGAACTAAATAACGACAGGCCAATAACGTCTGTTGAGGAAGATCGTTTTAACAGATCTGCCTTTGCACAAAAGATTGCAAGTCTTTGTGCAAGTAGAACACCGTCAAGCCGAGTTATTGGTGTTTATGGAAAATGGGGTGATGGAAAGAGCTCCTTGCTAAATATGGTCAGTGCTTTACTTGACCCAGACATAATACAAGTAAAATTTAATCCATGGATATTTAAAGATGAAAGCGAACTTTTACATGAATTTTTTCGACTTTTTGCTAACAAACTCGGCGGATCTGTAGAACTCAAAAGAGAAAAACTTCAGAATGCGATTGCTGACTACGGGGAGACCATTGGAGTATTTGGATTATTTCCTCAGGCCTCACCAATAATAACTGCCTGTAAAAGCCTACTAAATTTTTTTAAAAAAACTAACCCGATTTCTAGCGAAGAAGCTAAGAAACGGGTAGTCGAATTAGTTATTAATTCAAAAGCCAATATAACAGTTTTTATCGATGACATAGATAGGCTTGACAGTAGGGAGGTAGGTGCGGTTTTTAAGCTTGTCAAATTATTGGCCGATTTCCCCCGTACAACTTATATTTTATCATTTGATCCAGATATAGTTGCACGAATGCTGGCTCCAAACTATGGTGGGAATGAAATGGAATTCGGTTATCAATATTTGGAAAAGGTAATCCAACTACCACTTACCATCCCCCTGGCACATGAGGAATCAGTTTTAGATTTTCTCAATAATTCATTGCAACAAATTTCTGTAGAGAATAAATTAAACCTAGATCGAGAAAGTGAAAAATTAGCCGAATATTTTGTAGACGGTTTACTAACACTGCTGGATAATCCACGAAAGATAATTCGCTTTTGTAATTCTTTACGTTTCACCATCCCAATTTTAAAAGGCGAAGCCAACATTTTTGATATTATGGTGATTGAGGCTTTCAAGGTCACCGCTCCGGAATTGTATCATTTCATAAGGAGCCAAAAAGAACTCATGATTGACGAGTATACAAATGAAGGACATGATTTTGACGTTAAGAGAAAAAATGCAGTACAAAAAATTAATCAAGCAGTCAAGAACTACCCTTATAGATATAAAGAGGGATTACGATTACTCACTTGTCATCTATTTCCATATTTTGCTTGGCAAACTCCTGAAGAGGCAAAAGGTTTTAAGAAGGAACAATTAGATGTTTCAAGAAGGATTTGTACGCCGGAGTATTTTGATCGATATTTTACTTTTTCATTGTCGTCCAGTGAAATTCCTGATACACATTTTAATTCGGTTTATGTTGTTCAAAATAATCTTTCAGAGAGCAATATTATTAGCAGATTAAAAGAGGATATTGATAACTATTCTTTAGAAAAGGTAGCGTATAAAATCGCTAGTCACAGGCACTCAATAAAAGGAGAAGCAGCTATACGATTAGCTATGATATTATGTAAGTTGAGTGATCAATTTGAGGAGGCACAACATAATTTTGCAGATTCGTATAGAATGATGGTTATTACAGTGGAGGCATTAATTAAGGGGCTACCGCGGGAGCGGCAATTCGATTTCACATATAATGCTATTGAAGCTTCCAGCAGCCTGGATTTTGCTGCAGACGTCGCGGCAAGATTTGTAATGCCTCTATCCGGAACGAACAGAGCTATTTTTTTCCCCCCTGACCTAGCTATCCAAATAAAATCTGCGTATCTAAAAAAGCTAAAAAGTCGAATTGCAGAGGTAGGCTTCTTTAATGCAGTGTCAGAAAATAGAATGGCTCGCCAATTAGTTTGGTGGAATGATGTGAATAGGTCTGAATTAACGAAGCAGGTGGATCATGTTTTTTTAAATATCCCTGAGGCGTCAGTAAAATTTCTTAGAATTTTTACACCAACTGTAAACTCCTTAGATGAAAAGGGCGTGTCAAAAGAAGTAAAATCAAATTTCGAGGAGGAACAGTTTATGTTACTCGATCAGGTTATTGGAGCACAGAAAGTATTAGACAACCTTAAATACAGTAATTTTGAATCACTGGAAAACTACAATTGGTCTAGAAGACCAGGTTTAATTGAGAAAATAGAAGATGAGGAAATCGTTAAAATGATAAATTTTTTAAATAGTTTGAAAAAGAGAGATAAGGGAGGTATCTAATTTTTATTTTGTAAAGTTTAAGTTCTTTGTACGATGAAAATAGCTGTTGTAAGTTTGTAAGCGTACCCAAAGTTCGGCTGTAAGCGTACCCAAAGTTCGGCAGTTAGAAGTTGGAGAAATCTAATAATTTTGAACTGTCAAACATTATGAAAAAGACAAGATTTACAGAGAGCCAGATAGTGGCTGCTATTCAAAAACAGGAAGCCGGTATATCAGTAAAGGATCTTTGCCGTGATCTGGGCATCAGCGAAGCGACATTTTATAACTGGAAAGCCAAGTACGGTGGTATGCAGTCCAGCGATGTTAAAAAGATGAAGGATATGGAAACAGAGCTGAGCCAGTATAAAAAGATCGTTGCAGCTTTTAGTGATATAACTGCACCCGTTTAGTTACTTACTGCGGACTAACGTGTAAGGAATGAGTAGAGAACACCGGTGTTGCTATTCCGACAGAGGGAGAGCTGCAAGCTGAATTATCTCACTGAAAGAATAGGTAACTCTGTAAGGTCTTCCTTGGTCAAAAAGCAATAATGGTTGGTTGTGTTTTTTGAGAATTCTTGCTGAGTGGATTTTTTTTCCTTTGCAAATTGGCAGGTAGGGGGTATCCGGCAG
Organism: Chitinophagaceae bacterium; assembly: GCA_017998385.1. Taxonomy (GTDB): domain Bacteria; phylum Bacteroidota; class Bacteroidia; order Chitinophagales; family Chitinophagaceae; genus CAYMZZ01. Next base: position 12,016 of record JAGODE010000097.1, read on the forward strand.
GAGGGGTTGAATAGGGGGTATGTTTATAAGGTCAGTACTTGGTTTCTCTGTGCACTGACTAAACATTATCTTCAGTCACTGATTCTAAGCTAATGCAAAATATGGTCTGCACTTGTATCAAAATTCTTTAATCATGCCCAATAATAATCTTGTTTTAGCAGTTTCTTCTTCTGGTAAAAGCATTACTGTAAAAGACTGTAATGAATTTCTGAAAAAGAAGGACAAAAAACAGCTTGCAAATTTCATATATGAGAGATTATATGGACGCTATTTGAAGCCCTTTGACTACCCCGCTAAAGATTATATTCTGGGGTATAAAAATGGGTTTTCATTGATGGCAAGTTGTTGCCTTTTGATTGAAACATATGTTTCATTCAAAGAAAAAGGGTTTAGAAATACAAGTGGACAAAGCGGGAAAACATTTGGATGCTTTTTTACAACGGAGAGCAGATTTCAGGCATTAGCTACCGGGGGTCGAAAATTGGATGGAACAATAGCAAGTAAAAAGGATGGTGGTCTTCCAAATGACTTTTATGAGAATGTTAGATGTGGCATTTTACATAATGCCGAGACTAAAAGTGGATGGACAATAACAAGAAACCAGAGTGCAGCATATTTTGACCCTGCAACAAAAAAGATAAATGCTACAAAATTTGCAAATAGATTAAAGTTTGTTCTCTCAGATTATAAAAATAAATTACTTCGTGCGGACTTTGATAATGATGAGATTTGGCTGAGTTTTAAAAATCGCCTCGATGACCTAATTAATAAATCATAATACAAGAGTATCTGCGAATGATAGCCTACTCTTTACTACCTGCTTCGTTCTTCTGATTGCTGTTCTTATCCTCTTTTACTTTCTGAATCGTTAGAAAGGAGCTATTGACCTGACTGAGAGTAAAAAGATTTGTTACTACGTAAGGGGTAAGCAGTAATGAATAAACGGAGCTAAACACCAAAAGCAACAGAACTACTGAATTTGTAACGTCTCCTATTATTCCAGTTTTCAATGTCGTCAGGTCAAACAGGTTAACTTTGATTATCCAACTAACAACAAAGCTGAGTAATGTGGTCATTACTTGTAAAAAAATACATAATGAGAAAACTGCGTTTAGAATTTGATATACGCTATGCTTCTCTGGTTTGGCTCCGGCTTTTATCAAATCCAGATTACTGAATCCTACAACGAGTGCATACCCACCTAACGAAAATCCCAACAAGCTGGAAAAAAAAGAAAGTATTAGTTCTGTAGAATCTTTAAGATACCGGAACGATTTTTCCGGAGAAATGCAGATAAGCGATACACATATACCAACAGATAAAAAAATAGATAGCCAGAATGGAAGCTTTTTAAATGTGCCTTTCTTAAGCAATATATCCCATATTCCTTTCAAGCCAACTTTGTGGTGTTTCCGTATCTCATTTGCAGCATCACTCATCTCTATAAGTTTGAAGTACATGAAACAGTAATCTTGCTAATACATCATCATCGCTTGCACTCACAATTGTTATTTTTTGTGGATATTCATGCGTTATGATTTTCTTTCTCTTTCCCTCGTTGTCTTTTATAGTTGCCTCCGCAGTACCATTTTCTCTGGAGATTTCGAGCAACCCTTTAACCAAATTACTTTGAGGGTCGAGAGTGCCTTTCTGGTCTGGCTTTAACACAGCATCAAGCTCCCCAACTTGTCCATTTTTCAGCAAATCATCAATCAGCTCTTGGGCCTCCTTGCCTATATCATCATTAGTATATGAAACATTTACTTTGAGCAAGCTCAACTCCTTTGCGGAAAGAATTTGCTCTAAGGCATCCTCCGATTGAATGACATGTACAGAGAAATCCTCTGTAGATGCTGTCACCTCCTTCAGTGCCCTTTGCAAAAAACGTTCCGTAGAATTTATACCCACTTTTGAATCAACTTTAATGAAGAAGCGGTGGGCAGCGGGGATGAAGTAATAGTCTGTTTCAAAACCATTGGGGTGCTTATCAAGAGGGGTTTCAACCTTTTCAAACTCATGTGTTTTCTTGTTGTACCAGTTATCACCTTCCAGTAAGGTGAACCTCGTAATCTTTCCATAGAGCACATCATACGAATTGCCTTTCCACTTAATTGTAGTTCGAAACTGGTTTCGTAAAGTCATTGCCTTCTCACTGGCTATTTTTGCTGCAACATCTTTTTTATATAAATCCTCAATAAGACTGAAATAAGCGGAATCGCCACTTCTTTCATCAGAGAGAAGTTTTACGTTGAGCCCATAAAACTTGTATGCTTTTTCTTTCTTGTCTTTCTGATTTTTGGCCATGAGATAAGGTTTGATTAACTATGTATGGTGCTTTTTTAAAAGACTTTTACAACCCCCACGTATTGGATGGGTCACCCTCAAAAGCATCGTCAATAGCATCATCACTGTAACCATCATATCCATTATACTTATCGTAAGTATTGCCGTAATCGTAATAACTCGAGCTGCCTGTCTGATTATCCCATTTCCAATCACCTTCCAAATTATTGTCGGACTTCTTTCTCAAAGTAACGACATATCTCGTGTATTCCTTGCCAGACTGCTTTGCAATAACGTTTGTAGTGGTCATGTCGAGAATATCAAGAGTTCTGTCAACCTTAATAACATCCATAACACTTTCATGCATGGTCACCCTGATACGCCTGTCATTATCCCAATGAGATACCCATTCAGATTTGTTGCCCTGCTCATCAAACTGCCTGACCATATTCAGGGCAACTAACCCCAATTGCTTTTTGATTTCATCTATTGTCATACTTAGCTGTTTAATACTCCCAATCAATATGGCTCACGGGCAGTTTGTTTAGTTCATCCCTATAATACTTCCACCGGGGCATGAACTTATCCATATAAGCTAAAAACCGTTCATTGTGCAGACGTTCGAGCAGGTGCACCAGTTCATGCACGATGATATATTCCAGACAGTGTACCGGCT
>JAGODE010000096.1 GCA_017998385.1 Chitinophagaceae bacterium
CCGTAAATTCAACACATCCGGGGTAACACAGGTTTCCATAACGTCACGGTTTTAAAATGAACAAGATCTTCTCTGTGCCGCAAAAGCGATTACTTGCGGGAGACGAATAATAACAGTGGCGCCTAAACAAACGAGGGGTATAAATTCAATAAGCCTTGTTGTTCAATAGTGCAGGTTCAATTAAAATGGAATTATTTTATTGAACAAACGTATTTCTACCCTTTGTGTTACAAATCTAGATTGTAGCAAGAAATTGGGTATGGTCGAAAGCGACCACAAAAGATAGTTTTCAAGATTACCGGCCTGATAAAAATTAAGGAATGAGCCGGTGAAAACTGTCCAAACTTAGAAAGTTGGCAGTGATTTGTAGTGGTAGGATTTTCTTTAGTATAAATTATTAGTAATGTATATATGTAAATGCGGTTTGCTATGATTTTGAACGAGATATGGGGTACTAATAATTTTTTGTATTTATGTATTACATTGGTTTTGGGAATATTATAAGAAAAAAATAATTTTGATTAAAATTAACCTATAGCTTAATTTAGTGCCACCTAGAGATGCATACATATTAAAGTCGTCAGAAGATGGGAAAAGGCATATTTGTATTGATAAAAAGAACGAAACTGATATTTTACGATTCCTTCAGGAGGATAAAATAAGAGTTAAGAAATTTAAACAAATATCAGCAATGATCCTTCAGGGAATCAGAAACACAGAATTATATGATAAGGAGGAGATTGACTCAAAGTCTAAGAATGTGACCGCTATGAAAATGTTTAAAGGCGGTCATAATATCCGCCTTTATTGTAAAGAGCAAAGTAATTCTGAAGGGAAATTTTATGTGATAGTATCAGAGTTGGTGCCAAAAAAGAAGGATAGGAAAGTTAAAGGGAAAATAAAGACATTAATACAAACCGTGGGTAGTTATGAATACAAAATTATCGAAAGAGAATAATCTCAAAAAAGAGTGGGATCATATCTTCGGATTTCAAGACAAATCTGAAGAAGTGGAGCATGCGGCGCAAATGTTGATGTTTAGCTTCCTTAGCGAGATTGAGAAGTTTCAAGAATTACAAGATGTGACTAGGAAAAAACTTAGTGAAAGGATTTGCACATCCGCTAGTTATATAACACAGGTGTTTAGAGGAGATAAACCTTTGAATTTTGAGACTATTGCAAAAATTCAGGCGGCTTTGCATATTACTTTTCATGTTCATGCAAGACCTAAAGGAGATGAAATGGTAGTAAACGAGAATGTTTTTCTTGAAAATACACGTTGTCGATATAATACAAGAGACGGCGCATGGTACTGGAAAAGTTTCAATAATGAAACTAAGAAAGAAGATAAATATGATGGGGGTGAAGACAGTCCTTTAATAAATAAAGTATTGAAAAATTATGACGATAAAGCAATCCCCGCTTGAACTAAAAGAATTTAATATTCTTAATGTTGATTGTCGTTTTGTTGCGCCGAAAATAGAAGTGGACGTTGAAAAGTTGTTTAATAGTTACGAAATCGATATCAACTTTGCGATCAGGCAAATCGCAGAAGGGACCGTTTATGTTCTGTTTGTCAAAGCAGAAATTAACTACGAAGTTCCTCCAACGATTCAAAAGGAAGGGTATGAGATGTATATAGAGAGTGTTGGTGTGTTTAGTGTAAAAGATACCAAAATCAGTGATGAGGAGAAGCTTACCTTGTTAACTAATTCAGGATTGGTAATGGTTTTAAATTTTTTAAGAACCAAGTTGGCTGATATAACAGCTCATTTTCCGATGGGGAAATACTATATTCCAAGTATTGATTTGAAGGATTTAGTGGAAAAGAAACAAAAAACATTACATAAAGCTTCAGTAAAGAATAAGAAACGCAAAAGCGCATAAAACTTATTACTTTATAAATCCCGGTTGGGTATAAATACCCCTTTAATCACTCTTCTGCACCTGCCAATTTTTACCTACCTTCGTGCGTCTTTGCCGGGCTGTAAAATCCGGAATATGCCCCGCATTTTTGGGGCATTTATTTGATAAAGAGGCACTTAATTACATGAAGAATATCCGCAATTTTTGCATTATTGCCCATATTGACCACGGTAAATCGACCCTGGCCGACCGACTGCTGCAGTCTACCAATACCATCAGCGACCGCGATATGATGGATCAGGTACTGGACGATATGGATCTGGAGCGCGAAAAAGGTATCACCATCAAGAGCCACGCCATCCAGATTAACTATAAACATACAGATGGTCAGGAGTATGTGCTCAACCTGATCGATACACCCGGTCACGTAGACTTCAGCTATGAAGTGAGCCGTGCCCTGGCTGCCTGCGAAGGAGCCCTGCTGCTGGTAGATGCTACCCAGGGTATACAGGCACAAACCATCAGCAACCTGTACCTGGCTATCGACAACGATCTTGAGATCATTCCTGTGGTCAACAAGATCGATATGGATGGAGCTATGATCGAGGAAGTAAAAGACCAGATCATCGACCTCATCGGCTGCAAGCCCGAAGAGATTCTGCTGGCCAGTGGCCGTACCGGTATCGGTATTGAAGGTATTCTCAATGCAATCGTGGAGCGTATTCCTGCACCGCAGGGCGATGAGAAAGCGCCGCTGCAGGCGCTCATCTTCGATAGCGTATTCAACAGCTTCCGCGGTATCATTGTATACTACCGTATTCTCAATGGAACGATCCGCAAAAATGATCTCGTAAAATTCATCAGTACCGGTAAGGAGTACGAGGCGGCCGAAGTGGGCATCCTGAAACTCAAGATGTCGGAACGTGCCGAAGTGAAGGCTGGTGATGTAGGCTATATTATTACCGGTATCAAAAATGCCAAAGAAGTAAAAGTGGGTGATACCATCACACTCGCTGCCAATCCTTCACCCGAGGCTATCCAGGGGTTTGAGGAAGTAAAACCCATGGTATTTGCCGGTATTTACCCGGTAAACACCGATGAGTTTGAAGAGCTGCGCGATTGTATGGATAAACTGCAGCTCAACGATGCTTCGCTCACCTTTGAGCTGGAAACATCGCAGGCGCTGGGCTTCGGTTTCCGATGCGGATTCCTGGGTATGCTGCACATGGAGATCATTCAGGAGCGGCTGGAGCGCGAGTTTGATCAGACGGTGATTACTACGGTGCCCAACGTAAGTTTTATTGCTTACCTGACTAATGGTGAAACCAAAATCGTCAACAACCCTACCGAGTTTCCTGATCCGGTAAAGACCGAGCGAATCGAAGAACCTTATATCCGTGCACAGATCATTACCAAGCCGGATTATATCGGCAATATCATGACCCTTTGCCTGGGTAAACGTGGTATACTGCTCAACCAGAGCTATCTCACCACTACACGGGTAGAGCTCATTTTTGAAATGCCGCTGACCGAGATCGTTTTCGACTTTTACGATAAACTGAAGTCACAAACCCGCGGATACGCGTCATTCGATTATCATCCCATCGGCTACCGCGATAGTGATATCGCAAAGATGGATATCCTGCTCAATGGCGATAAAGTGGATGCGCTGAGTGCATTGATCCACCGCAGCCGTGCACAGGATTTTGGCCGGAAGCTCTGCGAAAAACTGAAAGAACTGCTGCCTCGTCAGCAATTCCAGATTGCCATACAGGCCGCTATCGGTGCCAAGGTTATTGCCCGCGAAAATATCTCTGCCATGCGCAAGGATGTAACCGCCAAATGTTATGGTGGTGACATCAGCCGTAAACGTAAACTGCTCGAGAAGCAGAAAGAAGGTAAAAAACGGATGCGCCAGATCGGTAACGTAGAAGTACCGCAGGAAGCGTTTTTGGCTGTACTGAAACTCGATGACTAGAAGGGTTCAGGGTATAAGGTAGAAGGTAAAAGGATAAGTTGACATTAAAATAAGAAAGGCAGAAGGTGCAAATGGTCCTTCTGCCTTTTTCTTTTTTCACCCGCAGCCTCAGGCTGTATTTAAGCCCGATGATTAGAATGGTTTAGGGTAGAAGGTAAAAGGATAAGTTGACATTAAAATAAGAAAGGCAGAAGGTGCAAATGGTCCTTCTGCCTTTTTCTTTTTTCACCCGCAGCCTCAGGCTGTATTTAAACCCGATGATTAGAATGGTTTGGGGTAGAAGGTAAAAGGATAAGTTGACATTAAAATAAGGAAAGGCAGAAGGTACAAATGGTCCTTCTGTCTTCTACCTTCTGCCTTCCTCCTTTTACCTTCTACCCCTCCTTATCGGCAATTAACTCAGCGAATGAACGGCCGATTTGCGGTAGAAGATCCAGAACATAATAGGGAATATCAGCAGGGTGAGCACTGTGGCCGTCACCAGTCCGCCGATGATGGCAATGGCCAGCGGTTTCTGGCTCTCTGAGCCTATACCCGTTGATAATGCTGCCGGCAACAACCCCAGCATGGCCATCAGGGCCGTCATCACTACCGGCCTGATGCGGCTGATCACCCCTTCGCGGATCGATTGGGCCAGTGGCAGTTTTTGCCGCAGGTTCTGGTGAAATACCGAAATCAGGATCACGCCATTCTGCACACAAATCCCAAACAACGCAATAAAACCCACCCCGGCAGAAATTCCGAAGTTGATACCCGTAATATGCAACGCCAGTATACCACCGATTAATGCAAATGGTACATTGAGCAGGATGAGCCCCGCATCTTTTACATTGCCGAACGTAATAAACAGGATAATGAAAATAGCCAGCAGGCTGATGGGTACAACTACACTCAGTTGTTTGGTGGCCCTTACCTGGTTTTCAAACTCGCCTGCCCAGGCAATGCTGTATCCTTTGGGTAAGGTGATTGTTTTATTTACTTTGGCCATCGCTTCCTGGATGGTGCTGCCAAGGTCACGTTCCCGCACGGTGAACTTTACGCCGATGAATCGTTTATTGGCATCGCGGTAGATAAAGGCCGGACCGGTGATCTTTCTGATCTCCGCAATACTGGCCAGGGGTATCTTGTTGCCTTTCAGCGTAGGCACCATCAGCGAAAGAATATCCTCTTCATCCTTGCGGTATTCGGGACTGTAGCGGATACGTACGTCAAACTTTTTTTCTTCTTCATATTTCGAGGTAGCTGTTTTGCCGCCAATAGCCATTTCAATCACCGCCTGTGCATCGGCCGTCGCCACTCCGTAGAGCGCCATTTTTTCCTCATCCAGCAATACACTGATCTCCGGCTGCCCCACATTGCGCAGTATGCCCGCATCTTTTATACCCGGTATGTCTTTGATGTTTTGATAAACCTCATCGGCCAGTTCATCGAGTTTAGTGAGATCATCCCCAAATATTTTTACCGCATTCGATGCCTTGAAGCCGGCTACAGCTTCGGCCACATTGTCTACCACGGGTTGTGAGTAGTTGAAGGTGATGCCCTGCAATTGCCCCAGTTGTGCATCCATGGCGGCAATGAGTTCATCCTTGCTTCTCTTGATCTTCCATTCTTTGGCCGGCTTCAGGTTTACCTGAAACTGTACGAACCCAAATCCATTGGGATCGGTACCGTCATTGCTGCGACCGGTTTGCGACAAGACGCCATTCACTTCCTGGAAGCCCATCAGCTTGCCCCGCAGTTCTTTGGTGATCTTCATCGACTCGGTCAATGATGTGCTCATGGGCAATTCGGCGGTAACCCATAAGGCCCCTTCGTTGAGCTCGGGCAAAAACTCAGATCCCAGAAATCTGGCTGAACCAAATGTGATAGCCATAAAGCCAAAGGCCATAGCCAGGCTTTTTCGCTTGTTGCGGAAGCACCAGGTGAATGCGTTGGTTACTGACCGGTTAAAAAAGCGTACGATGAAATTTTCCTTTTCGCGTACATTTTTGCGAAGCAGGATAGAACATAGCACAGGTACCAGCGTGAGTGTATAGATCAATGCTCCCAGCAGGGCAAAACCCAGCGTCCAGGCCAGTGGCGAAAACATTTTTCCTTCTACCTTCTGAAAAGTGAAGATGGGAATGAGCGCCGTGATGATGATGACTTTTGAAAAGAATACAGCCTTGCCGAGGTCGCCACCTGTTTTCTTCAGCAGGCCCAGCTTAGACAGTTTGTTGAACCGTTCCATGCCCATTTTATGCGAGAGATGGGCCAGTGCCACAAACATTCCTTCCACCATCACCACCGCCCCGTCTATGATGATCCCAAAATCGATGGCCCCCAGCGAAATCAGGTTGGCCGACATACCTTTTAACCGCAAACAGAAAAAAGCAAAAAGCAGTGAGAGGGGAATGATTACAGATACTATGACTGTGGTACGCCAGTCGGCCATAAAGATGAGTACGATTACCGTCACCAGCACGATTCCTTCCAGTACGTTGTGCGAGATGGTCTCGGTACAGTAGGCCATCAGGTTGTCGCGGTCATAAACCGTTTCCATCTGCACATCCGAAGGCAGTATCTGCTGATTGAGTTCGGCAATTTTTTCTTTTACCCGTGCCAGTACGGCCGATGGGTTTTCGTCTTTTCGCATTACTACGATGCCTTCCACCACATCATCGCTTTCATTTAGCCCTGCCTGGCCCACACGCGGCAGGCCGTTTTCTTTTACAGTAGCCACATGCCTGATCAGCACAGGCGCATCGCCATTCTGATCGATGATGATGTTTTCGATATCACTGCTTTTGTCAAGCAGTCCAATGCCACGTACCACATAGGCCTGGTTGTTTTTCTCAATCACATCGCCTCCTACGTTGAGGTTGCTTTTTGATACAGCAGTGAAGACTTCCAGCGGGGTAATATCATATTTCTGCAGCAGGGTGGGGTTGACCTGTATTTCATAAATCTTTTCTTCACCGCCAAATGCCACCACATCGGCTACACCCGGTACGGAGCGGAGCTGCCGGTCGATCGTCCAGTTTTGAATGGTCAGCAGTTCGCGGCTGTTACGGTGCGGACTTCGTAATACGTACCGGAATATTTCGCCCGTAGGGCCATATGGAGGCTGCACTTCGGGCTCCACTCCTTCGGGCAGGCTCACATTTCGCAGCAGGTTATTGACCTGTTGGCGTGCAAAGAAATCGTCTACATCGTCTTCGAAAATGATCTTCATTACACTCAGCCCAAACATGGAGATGCTGCGTACATTTGTTTTGCGCTGCACACTGTTCATGGCTACTTCGGTAGGGCGCGTTACAAAACGTTCAATCTCCTCTGCACTGCGTCCGGGCCATTGAGTCACAATGATGATCTGGGTGTTGGTAACGTCGGGAAATGCTTCAATCGGTGTGCGGATAAAACTCACTACCCCGGCAATGATGAGCACCAGGGTCATGAAGAAAACGAAGAATTTATTCTTCAATGAAAAGGCAACTATGTTCCGGATAAATTTATTCATACAATAATTTTAATGACATAGCCCATCCTGCCGGTACCGGTGGATGATGGGTGATGTCTGTCAGGAAAGAAGACAGTGGTCAGTCGTTCATGGCGTCATATACCAGTAGAGCATTGCGGGTGATGACCCGCTCGCCCGGTTGCAGACCGGTGCGTACATAGGTTATTTGCCCGGTGGTACGCAGCGGCTCGATCACGCGGGTTTCAATGCTGTCTTCGCGGTGATAAACCATTACATAGTTGCGGCTTTTGTCGAATACAACGGCATCCGCCGGAATGGCTGGTTTCTGTTCCCCTTCATTTCTTTTGATGTAAACAGTAGCAGCCATATCCGGCTTGAGCAGGTAACCGGGGTTGGGCAGCCGGATACGGATTTTTAATGTGCGCGTTTCGGGATCCAGCACATTCAGTATTTTATCAATCTTACCGGAAAGCCGTTTACCCGGATAGCTGAGCAATTCAACTTCGGCCGGCATGTGGAGGCTTAATTTGGGAATATCGGTTTCGTATACATTTGCCGTTACATATACTTCATCGATCTGGGCGATGGTGAAAATGCTTTCTCCAAAGCCGGCCGGCAGTTGCATATCGGCATTGATCTTTTTGTCGATAATAAATCCGCTGATAGGAGCTACTACATTATAAATCGATCCTTCACGCGCATGGTAGATCGACAACACTTCATTGATACGGCTCAACTCGGCCTGGTTGTTTTCGACCTCTTTTTGAGCTACTGCCAGGTCTCTTTCGGTATTCAGTTTGGCATCGTAGAGTTCCTGTGTGGCTTTCAGGTTTTTTTTAGAGAGCAACAGATCGTTTTCCGCATCGCGGCGTTGCTTTTCGAAATCCGCCATATCGGTACTGCGGATGCTGGCGAGGCTTTGCCCTTTTTGTACATAATCGCCCAGCGATACATTGAGGCGGATAACAAAGCCTGAAACTACCGGAAATACGCTGGTAATCTTATTGTCGGCCGGAGTTACTTTTCCCGAAAAACGCAATTCACTTTGTACTATCTGCAGTACGGCGGTATCGATGCTGATACGCTGACGCATGGTGTCGGTCAGTTGAAAATGCGCGACCGGCATTTCTTCTTTTTTGTGCTCACAGGCAAAGAGGCTGGTCAGCACGAACAATGTTCCGATAATTTTATAGCGTGTCATGATATAAGTATTGAGTGTGATTAAAGTCCGAGGGATTTGCCCACGGTAAATTCGAGTTCTTCCATCGCCAGACGGCGTTGCTTATGCAGGCCATTGAGCTCGCGGATAGCAGCATTATAGTTTTCGAAAAAATCGAGAAACTCCAGGATGCTGATATTGCCCTTGTTGAAGTTTTCAATAACGGCTCTGTTGACTGCAGGAAAGTCGCTGTTGAAGGTTTTTACCGATTGCTGGTATTCCTTCTCGGCCAGTTGGGCTCTTTGTAATACGGAAAGCACTTCTTTTTCTACAGCCGACGCGGCAAAATGCCGGATGAGTTCCGCTGACTTTACCTGTGCTTTGGCCGCTTTTATGTTGCCCTGGTTTCTGTTAAAGAAAGGAAGGTCAAAAGAGGCGCGAATGGAATACAGGTGATTGGTGTAGCTGCCCTGCTGATCGTATGCGGCACCGAGCGTGAGGTCAGGTACTGCCAGTGCTTTCTGAAGATTATAATTCAGCTTTTGCTGTTCTACCCGGCTGTTCTGAATGAGCAGATCGCTCCGGTTTTTACGGGCGGTGTCAACGAGGCTTTGGTAGTCGGGCCACCCGGCCGGACCGGGCCAGGGGAGTTTTACCGGCACTATAACAGCGCTTGTGTCAAGCATAAGCTGCAGGTTGCTGCCGGCGGCAATGGCGTCACGCATTATATTGGTGCGCTCCGTGGTGAGCTGGATCATTTCTGTTTTAAGCCGTACCGCATCTTTCAGCGATACATTGCGTCGTGTAGCCTGATCATCGTATGCGTTGATGATCTGCTGCAGCAGCTGTGCCTGTTCATCGTATTGGGCTACCAGTTCGCTGGCGTAAGCGAGATCATAGAACTGCTGGTGCAGCTCATATTTGAGTGTGCGCAGCAGGTCATAAAACTGCAGCCCGGCCTCCTTTGTTTCTTCCCTGGCCAGCAGTACGCGCTTATTACGTTTGCCGGCAAGTGTGATCAGTTGATCAACGGTCCATGACTTCTGACCATTATGTCCCATGTCGAGCCATTTCACATTGCGGCCATGAACGGCACCTTCAAAGGAGAAATTGGGATTATCGAAGAGGCGTTGCTGTACTTCATTGGCCCGGGCGGCATCAACCTGGTAGCGCTGGGCCAGCAGTAAAAGATTTTTTTCTATAAATAATTGCTCGGCCTGGTCCATGGTCAGTCGCAGTGTATCTGCAGGTTGTGCAGCTATGCAGTAACTGATGGACAGGCATGTGAGCACCAGTAAGGATTTCATCATGCAGGGTAAATTGGTCGCATGCGCGTACTGTTTCAGCAGGCATGCGAAATGAAAAATCAATGTTGTAAAGCCGCAAGTATGTTGCGGAGAGGGGGAGTGTTAGGCCAGGTCCGGAGGCGGTGTAAATAAGGCCGTAAAGCCATCGGGCAGATGATGGCAGGTAGAGAGAAGGGTGGGCCTTAATGTGCCTGCAATCAGGAGATCGGATAGTAACTGTACTTTTTTGACAGGAAGCGAAAAATCGAAACTGGTAGCTTTCTTGGCGAGTTTTTGTTGCTCTGTATTCGTATCAGGCAATTGCTGCTGCTCATCCGAAGTTTCACTGATGACCCATTCCACGATACTTTCAATTTCATCGTACTGGGCCAGGCTGTTATGCGTATTGTCTGTGGCAAAAGAAGGAACATCCCACTCAATCACATCAATACTGGTATTGAGGATAGAAAGGGCCATGATCCACAGCAGCGTCTGGCGCAGGAATGATAACATATAAGAATGCAAAGATAACAGTCAGGCGAGAGCGGAAGTATAAGAAAATGTTAAGGCGAGGCTGATGAGGCAATATGCTAATGTGCTAATGGGATAATGTGCTAATGGGGTAATGTGCCAATGCTGATTAGGGCTTTTCTATGATGCTTCACTAAGCATTTGAATAATAATAAATTTCAATAGCGAATATTCAGTTGTAATTTTTCAATCAATTCATTAGCACATTATCACACTAGCACATTAGCACATTCTTTTTACGGTTCAATCTTCTTCTGCTGTTCCTTTCCCCGGTTCTTTTCCGATTTTTCTTCGAGTTTGCGTTCATTCCTGTTGCCGCGTGCATCAAGCAGCGGATCGCCAACAGGCGGATTACCCATATAGGGGTCAGCGCCTTTCATGTCAACCTTGAAGTCAAAGGCTTTATCAATATGCAGCCATTTCCCATTTTCCCATTTGTAGGCTTCATTGTCGCCATCCGGAACAAAAGTCCAGGGATTGTCGGGTTCATCTGATTCGGAGATCAGGTGGTCTACGAGTATCATGCCCAGATCTGGCAGGTAGTTGGCCAGTACACGTGCATCTTTTTTGTATTCCAGGCGAACGCGGTTGCCTGCGGGGCGGGGCACGCTGTCATTGGCATAGGAAAATAACGGGCCGCCAAATACAGGTTCACCTTTCTGATCAAAATGAAGTACCTCAATCCATTTGCGTGTACTGAGCGAGTTATGATTGTCGATGCCGAATAAAGTATAGTAGTTGCGGTTGTTGTACTGCGTTTTTATCATGTTGTAGTACACAGCACCAATCCAGTGCAGTCGATCGCGGGCAGAGTCCATGACATTTTCAGAAAACTCAGATACATCGCGCAGGGGAAACAATTTGAGCGCACCATCGCGGGTACGCATTTGTATGGCGCCGCGCTGACGTGAGTAATGCTCATCATAAGTCAGGTTCCAGGTGAAAATGCGGAAGCTGCTGTCGGGGGCATAGAGTTTCGAAATACCTCTTACCGAATCAAAGGGATAATAAAAAGACTGTGGGATTTGCAGCGAACGCACCAGGATGCGGGTAAAAAAGCTGTCGGCAATCATGCGGTCGGCAGTAATGGTATCGGTGACCATAGCCCGGGCATATCTTTTCAGGCTGTCTTCTTTTACCTGCAGCTTTTTTAGATCGGCTGCAGTGGGCTTATTTTGGGCCAGCAGGGGTTGCTGAGCCAGCAAAATGCTCATTGTCAGAAAGATAAACAGGCGAAATGACTTGGTTTTCACTATGCTGGGGTTATAATTACAAAGATACGAAATCGGCTGCTGGCCTCTTCCGCGCACTGCTAACGCCGGGAGGGGGATAAAATTTTATGATTTCTCATAAAGCTTCCACAAAATGAGCCAGATCGGGAAAAATGAGATCAATATCAGGGTGGGGCAGGCGTATTTCCTTATTGGTAGTCGTTAAAAATATGGTATACATTCCTGCGTTTCGCCCAAACTGCATATCGCTGATATTGTTGCCGATCATAATGCATTTGAACGGGTCAATATCCGGAAAATCGCGGCGGGCCAGCAGGGCCATACCAGGATTGGGTTTGCGGAGCGGGTCATTGTTATCGAGTGCTGTGGCGTAGTAAATACCATCGATGCGTCCACCTGCTGCAGTGATGGCCGCTTTCATTTGATTATGTATAGTGGTAAGTGTGGCTTCGGTCATCAGTCCGCGCCCCACACCACGCTGATTGGTGGCAATAAGAATGCGGCCAAATCGTGCTGCCAGTTTGCTGAAGAGTTGCGGGCCACCGTTCATGAAATGAAATTCATCGGGAGTAAAAATGTAGCTGCCCGGCTTGTCTTCATTGATCACTCCATCGCGATCAAGAAAGAGTGACCAGGTGCTGTCAATAGCATGCAGATCGAGCGGAGGCTGTAACAGATCACGTCCGGCCCGTTCAAAGTCTTCGGGTATGCCAATATCAATAAAGTAGCCATTGCTGATAGCGCCGGCAATGGTACCGGTGCTTACCTGCTTCTCTAAAAAATCTTTTTCGAAAGAAAAACGGGTAGAAGGCCAGGGTAGCGACAGAAACCGTTTACGATTGAGCAGATAGATGCCGCCGTTGATTAATCCCTGGGCATAATATTTTTTTTCATGAAACTGTTCTACAATACCGGCACTATTGACTGTGACCACACCGTAGCGGTCAAAATTCTCCATCGGTTTCAACGCGAGTGTACAGGTAGCATCGGTTTGCTGATGCACATGCTCTACATCTGTCAGGTATGTTTCAAATAATGTATCGCCATTTGCCACAAGGATATGATCGGCCTGGCTGTGGGTGCAGGAGAGGAGTATGGCACCTCCGGTGCCTAATGGTTCACCTTCTATGGCACAGTCATAGTCAAGCGTGGGGAAATGATCGTGCAGGTAGCGTTCTACCTCTTCATGCATATATCCCAGCGAAAAAATGAAGCGCTCCACTCCCTGTGCCCGCAGGGCATTGATGACATAAAATAAAAAAGGTCTTCCGGCCACCGGTGCCAGGCATTTGGGAAGATCAGGGACGGCCGTACGCAGGCGGGTACCAAATCCTCCCGCCAGTATGATTGCTTCTTTGATCTGCATGTGCGGATTTATTGATTGAAATAAGCGGCTTCTACCAGTTGGCAGATAATATGCCCCAGCAGCATATGTGCTTCCTGGATACGTGGCGTATCTGTACTGGGTACATTGATCAGGAAATCGCTATGTGCTTTCAGCAATCCGCCTGTTAGTCCGGTAAAAGCAACGGTCACAAGTCCTTTGCTGCGCGCGGTCTCAAAGGCTTTTACAATATTGGCCGAGTTGCCGGAAGTGGAGAGCCCCACCAGTACATCACCTTCCTGACCCAGTCCGTCAATGAGGCGCGCATAGATAGCGTCATAGCTATAGTCATTGGCTACAGCAGTAAGATAAGAAGTGTTGCAGTGCAATGCTTCCGCAGGCAGGGCTTTGCGGTCGAGATAAAAACGGCCTGAAAATTCTGCAGCCAGGTGCTGGGCATCTGCAGCGCTGCCGCCATTGCCACAGAAATAAATGCGATGATCGCGCCGGAATGCTTCGGTGATGCGATCGGTGACGGCCTGTACGGTATTCAGCAACTGTGCATCATTCAGAAGCTGTTGTTTTACATCAATAGAAGATTGTATGAGATGCTGAATGTTTGTCATGATTAATCGTTGTTACAAAACAGTATCAGATAGTCCAGGTCGTGAGCCCATGCTCTGTAAACTGATAGCGCCGGTGCTGACCATTGAAGCGGGCCAGATCCCTGATCACACTATACTTGGTATTGCCCGGGCAATAGAAGATCATAAAACCGCCACCACCGGCACCGGATATTTTGCCTCCGGTGGCGCCTGCTTTTTTTGCTGTATCGTATATTTCTTCGATCAGCGGATTGCTGATGCCTTCCGCCATTTGTCTTTTTTGTTTGAAGCCAAAGTCAAGAATCTCGCCAATTTCGTGGAGTTTGCCTTTGAGCAGGGCTTCTTTCATCTGGCGGGCCTGCTCTTTGAGCAGGTGCATGGCATCGATAGAACTGCCTTTTTTCTCCGTTACATTCCTGCTTTGCTTTTCGATGATATGAGCCGATTCGCGACTGGTTGATGTATAATACAACAACAGGTTGTTCTCCAGCTCAAACAGGTACTGTTGTTTGATGCGTAAGGGGTTTACAATTACTTTATCGCCTTCATAGAATTCCATATAGTTGACCCCGCCAAAAGTAGCGGCGTACTGATCCTGCCGGCCACCGGCCAGCTGCAGGTCCAGCCGCTCGATCTCGTAGGCATAATGGGCAATATCGTATTCGCCCAGGGGCAGGCGCAGCATCTCGGCAAAAGCACCGATAATTGCTACTACCAGTGTGGAGCTGGTACCCAGTCCCGATCCTGCAGGAGCATCTACAAACGTAGACAGGCGAAATCCCTGCCGGGGTATTCCATAGTCGCGCTGAATACGGTTATAAACTCCTTTCAACAGGTTTAAGGTGCCATTGATGGGCAATTGGTCGGTCCATGGGTGGGTTTCGGTCTCCTGGCGGTCAATCGCGTCCAGAACGATGGTGTCATCATTTGTCAGTTCAATGCTTGCATTGGCATACATGGAAAGCGTTGCATTCAGGATGGCGCCACCAAACTGATCGGCATAGGGGCTTACATCGGTGCCACCACCGGCCAAGCCAATACGCAGGGGAGCTTTACTTCTATAGATCATTCCGTAAGAGTTGCCAGCGGCGGAATGGGGCGACTTCAGGAATCACTGTTGCCGGCAGCTGCCAGTTGACGGGCCGCATTTACCACATTCAGCCAGCTGTATTTCAGCTTTTCCGTGCGAAGATGCGGAATAAAATAGTCTTCTCCTAATTGGTAAAAACGAAGAATTCCATCTGCTATGGCTGTTGGTTCGGGAGCTACAACCAGTCCGGCTTTTTCATTGGGAACCAGGTCGGGCAAACCTCCAACATTGGTTACTACCATGGGCTTATCAAAATGATAGGCCAGCGGGGTTACGCCGCTTTGCGTAGCATTCCTGTAAGGTTGAATGACGGCATCGGCAGCACAGAGATAGTAGCGTACTTCGCTGTCGGGGATAAAATCGGTATGCTGTATCAGCAAATCACTGATGCCCGATTGCCCGATCTGCTCACGATAAGGTTGGGCATCTTCATAAAACTCGCC
>JAGODE010000368.1 GCA_017998385.1 Chitinophagaceae bacterium
GGTCATAGCCGGCGGCCTATAACAGGTATACGCATCAGTATGATAAGAATGGAATCATTCTTTCATTCAGCCAGGGCCAGTCAACAGATGTATTGTTTGCGGATAGTAAATACCAGGTCAGCGCAAAGACTGACCGGATTTAACAGAAGAAAAAATCAGGATAGCCGGGGAGGTTGCCAGATATTATGCAGCATTTCAGAACTTACGCTGACAGTATAAAGTGTAAATGGAGTAAACGGTATTACAAGCCTGCCGGCCTGAATTTTTTGTGCCGGTGAAAAAATGGAGGAAGCCGCACAGCAGGAACAAATACAGAAAGGCGTGCAGGCTTCTTTGGAATGCTCATGCTCCTGGTGAGTATTCGCTGCAGAGATGTTCACTTCAGCCGGGGCAATACAATCCTTGCTGTCGCTGCAGGGAATGAATGACAGCCAGAGCAGGTAAAGTCCAACGAAGAGAAACAGGAATCTCATTCCTGCAAAAGTAATATCTTCTTTTGCTTCCGCATGCGCCGGCGGAGAATTTATAATCTCACTATGGTTGCAAAAACAGATGCAGCCTGTTTGGGACGTTAGTATTGATAATAAATACGCTATATGATGGTCTTGGTAGCGTAAGCCGATTGTTGTATCTGGAGGCAGTATAGCTTGTTTTGTAAATTAGTCGCCCTTGCTTCCTCTTTTTTCCTGGGTTGCCGGTTTTTTCTGAGCAACATGTTACAAAAAGAAAGCTTAATTATGTAGCCGGAAAAGACGCTAAAAGCATGAATACATGAAAGCACTGGATGATTTTTATTTAAAGCAGGAAGAGCCGGTAAGAGCTGTTTTTCTGGCACTAAGGGAACTTATTCTTGCACAGGATAAAGATGTGACGAATGAATGGAAATACGGGATGCCTTTTTTTTGTTATAAAGGAAAAATGTTCTGCTACCTGTGGGTGCACAGGAAGAAAGGACAACCATATATTGGTCTGGTCGAAGGCAAACATTTTACGCAGTCCTTTTTATTGCAGGAGAAAAGATCACGTATGAAAATCATGCTGCTGGATCCTCACCGCGATCTGCCTGTTCAAAAAATCAGCGCGATCATTAAACAGTCGCTTGATCTTTACCGCACTGGTGTCATAAAGCTTCCCGTTGCCGGCCCGGCAAGCCGTAAAACACTTAGATAAAAATTAGTGTTAATCTTCAAAACTCCTGTTACTTCCTGATATTCTGTTCTGTAGGCGGATAGTTGTGCGGAGGAATGACAAACCCCGCCAAAAAAAATTGTTACGGAGGATTGAATTTTTTAAATTGTGTATCTGGTACACTTTATTAAACCATTAACGATTAAACTATCCATTATGAAAAAGAGGACTACACTTTCCATGGTGTTGGGGGCATTGCTATGCCTCAGCACACTCCACGCACAAGATGATGTAATGATGCAGGCTTTTTACTGGAATGTACCGGTAAATGAAGCTGGCAAAAACGGCTCATGGTATGATACGCTCCGGGCCAAACTTACCGATATGAAATCGGCGGGCATACGGGCCTTGTGGATGCCACCACCGTCGAAAGGTAATTTTGGCATCAGCGACATGGGCTATGGCATCTTTGATCATTATGACCTTGGCAATTATACGCAGAAAGGAACAACAGAAACCCGGTTTGGCTCCCGTTCCGAATTAGCCAGTCTTATCACCGATGCGCATTCAACTTCGGGCGGGGTGCCCTATATGGATGTGTATGCGGATGTAATCCTGAATCATATTTATACCGATAATTCGCTGGCGCAGGAGAGTGGTGACAATCCAGCTGTAAAGACCTATGTTTTTAATAAAGCTGTGAGCGGCGGTACACAGCGGGTGCCTTATCCCACCAACGAAATACGCTGGCTTATTCCCAATGCGGCTGCGGGTGATTATTATATCCAGATCAGTGGTTATTTTCTTAACTATGGGGGAGCAGTAGGCGAAAGGGGATACGACGTATACTTTAAGTTTACTGATGCAGCGCCGCCATCACCCGGCAGCCAGTTATGGGAATATGAACCCAATAATGGCAGTGGTAATTATAATGTAGCGCTCGATCAGCGTACATACAGCGGTCATATGCAGAACTCTTCGGATATCGACGAATATAAAATTACGCTTGCTACTGCCGATACTATCGAAATTATTCTGACTGCGCGCAGGGAAGGCACCAACCCGTCTACCAATGCCTGGGAGTGGCAATGGGCCGCCCAGACAAATGGCTACTATCCTTCTGCCGTCTGGTACAACGGTTCCAATATTGCCAGTTCTTCACTTAAAGCGTTTACCGCAACTGCAGTCGATTATGTGAATCACAGTGGTACGGGTGAACCTAACTACACCTGGAGTTATACCAATTTTCATCCGGTGGATGCGGCCGATTATCTCGGCGATGGCGGCAGCACCGAAGGGGGATATGAGGATCAGCTGGTGCCCAATACCAAATGGTTTGGGATGGACTTCAATACATATGATACGGTTGTGCAAAACCGGTTGAAGACATGGGGTACCTGGCTTACCAATACAATCGGATTTGATGGCTACCGGCTCGATTTTGTACGAGGCTTCCAGGAAGATTTTGTGTCAGACTGGGTAAACAATCTTCCGCTTAAAGGAGGGGCGCAACGGTTTATCGTAGCAGAGTATTTTACGGGTTACAAATACCGGTTGAAAAACTGGGTCAATACACTCGCGGGTGACGGTGCCGATGTGGATGTATTTGACTTCCCTTTAAAAAATACACTTACGGAAATGACCAATGGCACGGGGGCCAGTTTTAATATGGCCTGGCTCAATCATGCCGGTATGGTAAGAGATGACGGAGGCAACTCCCTGGGAGGTACCTCGGTGGTGACTTTCCTCGAGAACCATGATACCGGAAAAGAACATGATAAATGGGTGACTCAGGACTGGAAAATGGGGTATGCCTATATCCTGTTTGCCGAAGGCAGACCCTGCTTGTTTTATCCGCAGTACTATGGTGTCACGCAAACCGACAATCATAATCCATCGCTTACAGTAACACCGCCTTCGTCGTTGAAAAGGGATATCGACAAGCTGATGTTTATCCGCCGCACTTATCTCAACAATTCGATGATCGTGCTGACGGAGCAGGGCAATCCTGTAACCGAACCTTCGCCCAACGGCACTACAACTTTTGCCGGCGATACATGGAATGTGTATGCGGCCCGGAGACAGGGTAATGGCACCAAAAGCGGCGGTATTCTTGTGATCAATAATAATAATAGCCTGACCCGCGGTATCTGGGTAGACAATGATGGTTCTCCCAATGGAACGGCTACATCTGGTTACAGCGACTGGAAAAACCAGGTACTGGTCAACGCACTCGATACTACACAAAAAACTACCGTGGCCAACGATGGTCGCGTACATGTGTGGGCTCCTGCACGGGGTTATGCTATCTGGGTGCTGCAATCGGAGTATGTGGGCGATGGTATAGCACGGGGTGTTAACCCGGTTCCTGCAGCACCGGTAGCTGTAGTTGCGGATGCAGCGCCTGCTGAAAATTCTGTGCGGGCCTTTCCCAATCCGGCCGGTTCGCAGACTACCATTGAATATATGCTGACCAAAACAGCTTCTGTACGGCTCGAAATATTTGATGCCAACGGTCGCCTGGTAAAAGTGCTGGCGTCAGGCAAAATGGGTAAGGGCAAATATCAGTCGGTCTTTCGTACTCCGGTGGCCGGATTGTATACCTATCGACTGAGCCTCGATAAAGAAATGAAAACCGGAAGGGTAATGATCGGGCAATGAGGTGAGGGGTGATGTCTGTATGTACAAAAGCGGTCGTTGAGCGATAATATAG
>JAGODE010000098.1 GCA_017998385.1 Chitinophagaceae bacterium
CTTGAAGCCAGGCAGTACGATGCGTTTACTTTTCCTGATTAGAAAGCTAACAGGGAAAGAAGTAAGAAACCTCCGTTTGATGTGTGTGATAAGACGTTTGATCAATGGATATTGCGTTTATTCAATTCCTGTTGATATAGTTTGGCTTTTTTCTGATGTTCCTCGTAGGTAGCGCTGAAATCATGCGATCCGTCGAAACGGGGGCTGGCTACAAAATAAAAATAAGAAGTTTTGGGGGCGTCCAGCACCGCATCTATTGTTTGAAGTGCAGGCGTACAGATAGGGCCTGGTGGCAGGCCTTTATTTACGTAAGTATTATAAGGCGATACAACACGTGTATGCACCAGGTAAATGCGTCTTAATCCAAACTCCCGCAGCGCATACTTAACAGTAGGATCGGCCTGCAGGGGCATGCCTTTGGCCAGTCTATTGAGATAAACACTGGCAATAGGCGCGCGGTCGGCAGGGGCATTGGTTTCTTCGTCGATAATGGATGCCAGAGTCACGACTTCTACCGGGGTAAGCCCGAGAGTGCGTGCTTTTTCTTTTCGGGTATCTGTCCAGAAATTGCGGTAGGCAGCGGCAAACTGGCGCATGACGGTGCCGGCTGTGGTATTCCAGTTTACTTCGTATGTAAGTGGTAATACGGCGGCCATAATAGTCGTGCTGTCAAACCCCAGCGACTGCAATGAATCGGGGCTGTTAATAAAATTGATAACATCGAGCGAGTCGCATTCAAATGCTTTTCCGATACGTGCAGCAAGCGTTTCGCGGGTGCGGATCTTGGTCACTACAAAGTTCACGGGCGACTGGCGTCCGTTTTTAAGCATGCGTACCAGGTTTATTATACTCATACCTGATTTAATCTCATACCGGCCCGGGCGGATGTTTTTAAAGCCAACAGCTTTGGCGGCCCAGTCAAACCAGAGGGGCTGGCCGATAATGGCCGAATCGCGGAGGTGCTGGCGGACGCTGCTGAAGGACTCGCCGGTGGATATATAGAAGTATTTTTTCTGTGGGGGATGCACGCTGGCCAGAAAGAACTTCCAGCCGGTAAAAGCCAGGATTAATAAAAGGGCAGCCGTTATGCCCAGCAGGATCTTCTTTTTCATAGATACAGTCAAATTAAACAAAAACCCTGTCTGTTACGACAGGGTTTAAAAATAATATTGAAAGGGAACTTATTTTGCGTTAGTATCCTGTACCGGGGGTGTTGTCAGCGGAGCTGTAGTGCTGGGAGCAGGTGTATTGCTTCCGGGTACAGCAGCCTGACGAACTTTTTCTGTATTGCTGCTGCCTGTGCTGCTCACGGCGGTAGCGGGAATAAAGAAGCTGGCCAGCAGGCAAAGAACGCCAATTACGCCGGCAAAGATCCAGGTGCCTTTTTCCAGTACATCTGTGGTTTGTTTAACACCCATGAACTGGTTGCTGAAACCGGCGATATTACCAGCCAGGCCACCACCTTTGGGGTTCTGAATCAGAACGATAAGTCCCAGAATCGCTGAGGCCACAATGATCAGGATCACAAATAAGATAGTCATGTCAAGCGTGCTTTAATTGGTCAATTTTGGCTGCAAAATAAGAGCTTTTGGCGGGATCGAGCAAACTTAATTTTTCGTAGATGCGGATGGCCTGGGCATAGTCGCCCTGTTTTTCCCATACTTCGGCCATGGCCTCCGTCAGTACATCGCGATCCTCAATGGAATGTTCGGCCAGTTGTACCACTTTACGTTCGTCGGTAGGGCTGCCCACCACCGCTTCTCCGGTGGGGAGCCGCTTCATGGTCTTGAGCCATTCAGTAAAGCTGCGCAACTGCCGGCTGAAGCGATCGGGGTTTTTATCTTCATCCCGTATACGAATGCCCTGAGAGGCAAAATAATCGACTGTATGATAGGGTTCAAAGCTTAGCTCCATGCTGGCATTTTCCATGCCGGGCAGGGTAGGAATCGCCTGACCTGTTTTAACAGGTGCCGGTTCATCTGCCGGAACCGCTGTTACCGGAACTTCGGGAGCCTGTTCTTCTGTGGTTTCTTCTATTGATACTGTGTCCGTTTTTTCTTCCTGTACCACTACCTCTTCAACGGTAGCAGGTTGCTCCAGTTTGGCAGCAAAAGCAGGAGCCGCTATGGCTGGTTGGTCGTTGGTAACGGCCAACGTCAATGTTTCATCGGCAGCATCCGTATCGTCGTCTATGGAGAGGAAGGGTTCCGGTTTCAGCAATTGTTGCAGCCGCAATGGGTTGACCATGTACAGCATACTGCGTTCCAATTGGTCGTTGAGTTCTTCGGATCCGTCCCGGGCCAGCTTACCGGCAATGAGTACCTGCACAGGCCCCCAGTAAGGATACTGGCCTGCCAGCTGCTGCAGTTCGCTCAACGAAAGCTGCGCGAGGTCTGTTTTGCCGGTTAGTGCCGTACTCAATTGGGTCATGCTGGGGTTCATGGGCGCAAAGTAAAGGTATTACAACGGGAAAAGGAGGATCGTATGCCTGTTTTTGACAGCGGTATTACCATTCAGAAAATACCCGGTTAAAGATATCATCTGCGAGCCCCCGTACCATTTCATCAATAAGAGATGATTCGGCCTGTTGAATAGACTGCGTGGCCGAGAAATCAAAGTTGCGCGATACGTCGTAGGTCTCAATTTTATCACCCTTTACCTTATTGACTGTAACTTTTACGGAAACACTCAGGCGGTTAGTGGCCACCTGCTGATTCGAGATACCCGATGTGCTGAAAGAATATCCGGTGATTACAGGAGAAATGATCCAGTCGGCATCATCTCCGGTGGTTTGTTTGAGGCGGGTCTGGCTTACGATTTTCTGCCGCAGGCGGTCTGTAAGGCGTGGAGACAGGTTGGGATTGATATAAGACGCCTTATTCTCGATGTATTCTATTTTCACCACCTTCACACTGTCTGGTATGGAGATGTCGCGGAATTTATAGATGCCACAGCTGCTGGTGCTGCCCAGCAGAGAGAACAGCAGCAATGCAATTGCCACAACGGGTATCAGAACAGACAGTCTGCGGGTATAGTTTGCGCGATGATTATTCTTCAATGTCATATTCCTTCAGTTTCCTGTAAAGGGTTCTTTCACTAATGCCAAGATCCAGCGCCGCATCTTTTCGTTTGCCCTTATGTTTTTTCAGCGCTTTTATGATCAGTTCTTTTTCCTTATCCATGATGTTGAGGCTTTCTTCGACCTCTTCGTGATCATGTATTTCGTCGTTGTGCAGAAGTACGGGCTGCTGATTGCCGGGTACCGGCAATCCTGCGGGTTGTAACAGCACAGGCAGATTATCGTGCAGTTTCAGATCCTTCAGTTCGTTGATGAATGCGGGGTTCTGAACGGCCGATCCCGGATTCTGTAATACCTCCAGAAACATACGTTTGAGCTCCGTTACATCTTTTTTCATGTCAAAAAAGAGTTTGTAAAGGATCTCGCGCTCATTCGAAAATTCCGGGCCTGATCCGTTGGCGTTAACGGCAACAGCCGGTAATCGGTTGCTGGAGTAGGGTTGCAGGTATTTGCTCAGTTCCCTGGCGGTAATATGTTTATCCTGGGCCAGCACCGAAATCTGCTCGGCAATATTCTTCAATTCCCGCACATTGCCGGGCCAGGGATAGTTAATTAACATGTTTTTCGCTTCCTCATCGAGCTGTACAGATCCGGTTTTGTATTTGTCTGCAAAGTCGGCAGCAAATTTCCGGAACAGCAGGTGGATGTCTTCTTTCCGGTCATGCAGGGCCGGCACTCTGATAGGAACTGTGCTGAGGCGGTAATAAAGATCTTCCCTGAATTTTCCCTGTTGTACCAGTTGCAGCAAATCTTTATTGGTTGCAGCTATTACGCGTACATCTGTTTTCTGTACTTTACTAGAGCCTACCCGTATATACTCGCCGGCTTCCAGTACCCGCAGCAGGCGGGCCTGTGTGCCCAGGGGCATTTCCCCGATTTCATCGAGGAAAATGGTGCCGCCATTTACCGTTTCAAAATAGCCTTTGCGTGAGTCGACCGCACCGGTAAAACTTCCTTTTTCATGGCCAAACAGCTCCGAGTCAATGGTGCCTTCGGGTATGGCTCCGCAGTTGACGGCAATGAAGGGGTTGTGTTTGCGATTGGAAAGCGAATGAATGATAATGGAAAACGCTTCTTTACCCACACCGCTCTCACCATTGATAAGAACAGTGAGGTCGGTATTGGCCACCTGGGCTGCCACCTGCAATGCATAGTTGAGAGCTGGTGAGTTGCCTATGATGCCAAAGCGATTTTTTATTGATTGAATATCCATGTTCTTATTTATGAAATGAGCAACCGGGCTGCTTTATGCTTTAGCAACAGCAACACCCAGGAGTGTGGCCTGTGTACAATCGGTTATCTGCACCGTTACATATTCTCCTTTTTGAGCGGTCACGTTGGCTTTTGGAAACACCACTACCTTATTCTGTGAGCTGCGTCCCATCCAGTCATCGGCGCTGCGTTTGCTGTCGCCTTCGATCAGTATTTTAAAAGTCTGACCGATATCGCGCTGGTTACTTTCCAGCGAAAGGCGATTCTGCAATTCCACAATTTCGACCAGTCTTCTCTTTTTCACCTCATCGGGTACATCGTCGGCATAGCGGCGCTGGGCCAGTGTGCCGGGACGTTCGCTATAGATAAACATATAAGACAGGTCATAGTTGGAATGAGCCATTACTTCGAGTGTATGCTGATGGTCTTCTTCCGTTTCTGTGCAAAAGCCTGCAATAATATCAGAACTGATACCGCAGCCAGGGAGTATCTCGCGGATGCGATCTACTTTGGCCATATACCATTCGCGTGTGTAAGTACGGTTCATCAGCTGCAGTATGCGCGATGATCCGCTCTGCAAAGGCAGATGAATGTATTTGCAGATGTTTTCATAGCGTGCCATCGTATGCAATACTTCATCGGTAATATCCTTTGGATGTGAGGTTGAGAAACGAACACGCAGCAGGGGAGATATGAGTGCTACTTTTTCCAGCAGTGCCCCAAAAGTGATTGCTTTGGCCGTACCACTGGCTTCCTGGTCGGGCGCCACATAATAGTAGCTGTCCACATTTTGTCCGAGAAGGGTTACATCGCGGTAACCGCGCGCAAAAAGGTCGGCACATTCCTGTACGATGCTTTCCGCATCGCGGCTGCGCTCGCGGCCACGGGTAAAGGGCACCACACAAAATGAACACATATTATTGCAGCCGCGCATGATACTGACAAAGGCAGTTACGCCATTGCTGTCGAGACGAACGGGTGCTATATCGGCATAGGTTTCTTCGCGGCTCAATAAAACGTTGACGGCTTTCTGCCCACCTTCTGCTTCTTCAACCAGGCCGGGCAGTGTGCGGTAGGCATCTGGTCCAACTACCATATCGACCAGTTTTTCTTCTTCCAGAAACTTACTCTTGAGCCGCTCGGCCATACATCCCAGCACACCCACCAGCATGCCTTTTTTCTGTTCTTTCAGTTTGCGGAATTCCGTCAGCCGTTTGCGTACAGTCTGTTCGGCCTTTTCACGGATAGAGCAGGTGTTGATAAAAATGAGGTCAGCTTCTTCCACATTGCGCGTAGCGCCAAATCCGGCATTATTCAAAATGCTGGCTACAATCTCGCTGTCAGCAAAATTCATCTGACAGCCATAGCTTTCTATATAAAAATGTTTCTTATATGTATTGGAGTCCAGCGCAAAGGGGGCATATGCTTCACCCTGGCGGCTTTCGTCCTGTACCTTTCCTGTCACCAAATCGAGCATTCCTGTAAATTAATTTGAACGGCAAATATAAGATAAACGGGGGATTTATGACAGGATGGCAGGAAAGGGTATAAAAGTATAAAGGTTTAAAGGTATAAAAGTATAAAGGGTTTAAAGGGAGTGGTGTATTACATATTTGCCTATTAGCACATTGCCCCATTAGCACACTAGCACATTGTCCTTCCATCTTCAAATCCTCAAATTTTCAAATCTTCAAATTCATTAGCACATTAGCACATTACCCCATTAGCACATTATCTTTGGCGCTATTGTATGCCGAAAATTCTCACCACCATTCTCGGGTTGCTTTGGTCTCTGTTTGTCTGGAGCCAGGCTGGTTCCGGCGCAGTGTCGGGCATCCTGCACGATGAGGGAAATTCTCCTCTCTCCGGCGCCACTATTCGACTTCGTTCATGGTCCGATAGTCTTTTTTCGCGAATGGCCGTCAGTGATAAAACCGGAGCTTTTCAGTTTGACAATCTTCCTTTTGGTTTTTATCGTGTACAAATGAGCTATTCGGGCATGCAAACCCTTGTTGTGGATACGGTTCATGTGCGGAGCGAAAAGCCGGTTTTTTCGTGGGAGGACCTGGTGATGCGTAATGCGGCCAGCACCAATTTGCAGGAAGTGGTGATTGTAGCAGAGAAGCCATTGATCCAGACAAAGGATGGCAATATCACCTTCAATGCCTCAGAGTCGCCCCTGGCGGCAGGTGCCAGTGCCAGTGAGTTGCTGGAGCAGGTACCATTGGTAACAAAGGATGGGGATGGCAAGGTCTCGGTGCGGGGCAAGGAGCCACGGATTCTTATTGATGATAAACCGGTAGAACTTAACCTGGCCCAACTGCAGGATTTGCTGGAGTCATTGCCGGGCAGTGCGATTGAAAAAATAGAAGTGATGGTCAATCCCCCGCCTCAATATGCCAATGAGCAGGGAGGGGTGATAAATATCGTAATGAAGAAGGGGCGTGTAGGTAAAACCGGGCGTATCAGTCTCTCAGGGGGCACACGGGGGGAAACTAATCTCAATGGTGGCTTCAATTATCGCCGGCAGGGTTTTGTTTTTAGTCTTAACGCCGGCATTGGTTATAATGTGCAGAGAGGCGAGGGGGCTTCGAGCCGGCAGAATATTTATACAGATTCATCCAATTTCTTCCATACAGCCAATTCTTTTCGTAATCAGAGTCTGCGTCCCAATTTGCGGGCCTCTGCCGATCTCGACCTCAACCGGTTTCAGACCGTGAATGCAGTACTGCAGCTGAACTATAATGATTATGACAACAATAGCCTCACCTCGTATGCCAATATCAACCGGCTGGGCGAACTTTACCGGCTCAGCGAACGGCATATAACGAATGAGGGGGATAACCTGAACGGATCATTCAGCGTTTCTTATCTCACCCGCACACTAAGGCCGGGTGAGCAGTTTCGTTTTATAGCCTCGGCCAATCGTACCCGTTCCAAAAGTGACCGTGATTTTTACCAGCAATTTTTTAACCCCGATCATACACCCAACGGTATAGACAGTACGCAGGAACAACTGAACAGTAATATCAACACCGGGTATTCGCTGCGGTTCAGTTATGACCGGCCCCTGATAGGTACGCGTACATTTTTGTCAACAGGTGCATTCTATAACCGGTCGGTCAGTGATATAGCCGTAGATGCCAGCTATCTGAAAAAGCCGGAGATGGAATATCGTCCGCTCGACCTGCTCAGCAATTTCTTTGACTTCTACCAGGGCGTATTGAATCTGCGTACATCGGTGAGGCAGGTTTTGAAAGATAACCTGAGCGTAACAGCCGGATTATCTGCCGAGCAGACAGACATACATTTTGACCTGAAGAAAACAAATGCTGTTGCCAACAACAGATACTGGACCCTGTTGCCATTTGCCAATTTCAACAAGAGCTGGGAAGACAAGTTCAATCTCACCTTTGCCTACCGGCGCAGCATTCGCCGTCCGGGCATAAATGAGTTAAATCCTACCATCGATTTTTCCGATCCTTATAATATCCGTTTTGGAAATGAGAAGCTGAAAGCATCGACGGCGGATAATTTTGATCTGGTGCTGGCGCGCACGCGTCAGCGTTTTTTTGTCAACCTCGGATTGGGGTATAATAAGGTAAAAAACATTTTCAGTCGCGTACGTACCTTGCTGGAAGATGGTAAAACGCAGGTGTCGTGGGAGAATATTTCCGGTCGTTCTGAGTACGAGGTAAGCACCTGGGGCGGAGTTACACTGCAGAAAAAGCTGCGTGTGAATCTGAGCGCCAGTTATACCTACAATGCCTACAGTCAGTTTGACCGTACCGTAAACCGGTATCGTAATGGCGGATCATTCACTTCCACTGCCAATATCAATGCAACACCGTCTGATGTATGGAGTATAACGGGAGGCTTTAATGTAAACCGGTTTGCCAATCCGCAGGGTTATGGCCGCTGGGCGGTGGCGATGAATGCAGGCGTTCAACGCCGATTCTTCAGTAAGCGTCTTACCACCACGCTCAATTTCATTGATCCCTTCCGGCAACAGCGGAATAAGAATATAACTTACGGCTCAAACTTCTACCTCGAAAGTACCAGTACCACTTTTACCCGTAATGTGCGGCTCACGCTGGCGTATAATCTTACCAGGCCGGTGAAGAAAGGGTTAAAAGGTATAAAAGTTTAAAGGTTATACTTTGTATATGGTTGACAGTACTGATCAATCAAACTCATCAACATTCTCCCTTAATACCTCTATACTTTTAAACTTTTATACTTTCAACTTCCTCGCCAACCAGCTCTCTTTCACCGGTATGATCCAGTTTTCTTCGAGCTCTTTTTTGGTCTGTACAAGATTGTTGAAATAAAGGGTGTCGCCATTAATGTATTGCTGGCCGAGGGCATAATTGAATTGAGCCAGTGGCAGCAACTGCACTTTATCTTTTACTACAAAAGCCAGTGAAGTCCGGTCAAAAAGACTGATGCCGAGCTTTTGCTCAATATCCTTTATAAGGCGAACAGAGCTGTCTGTACTGCAACCGCTTACCCCTGTGGCAGTTTCGTCGGCCATGAGGACGATGAACTGGCCAAAAAACAGGTAAGCAGCTCCTTTAACGGGAGTGCCGTGGCTTTTCCAGTTTTGGGTAAACTCATTCAGCATATCTTCTACTTCCAGGGCCTCACCAAGACTCAGCAGCCTGCCAGACTGGTAGATCCATACACGCGAGTCGGGCGAAAAATTACCGTCGAGAAGGTATTTATAGTCAAGATTCATGCTGCTAAATTACGGCAGAAAAAATAATACGCATGCGAGTGATACAGGATCAGCGGACGCTTTTGGCTCATTGGGTATATACGCGGGAAGAATGGCGTTTTTTTGAACACTGGAAGCTGCGGCGTAAAGGTGTTATTGCATACTGGTTATCACGCATCAGGGGCCGGCGGGGGCTCGATATGCCGGAAATTACCGTTACAGGGCAACGGGTATGGATAAACGACCAGGTAGAAATATTCGCCGATGAGACGCGCAAACTGCGGCGTGTACACTTACGTGAGACCGATGTGCTGCATGTGCTGGAGATTATTTACGAACTGATGGGGCAGAATGCCTCGCGTATGCGAATGATACAGATACCTGTGCCCCGCGGCAAACTGCGCGAAGCTATTGAGGTGCAGGAATGCCTGTCAGGAAATGCGTTTTAACGGAGGTCAGTCAAGGCTGGCTGCTACCAGTTCTGCAATATCCAGTACCTGCACTTCTTCTTCCTTATTGGCAAGTTTGACCCCGTCTGTCATCATGGTATTGCAGAAGGGGCATGCGGCCGCAATGACGGCGGGGGCGGTTTCCAGTGCCTCACGGCTGCGCTCCTGGTTGACAGTAGTGGTGCCTTTTTCTTCTTCCTTAAACATCTGTGCGCCGCCAGCTCCGCAGCAAAGGCCTTTGCTACGGCAGCGTTTCATTTCCACAAGTTCGGCATCGAGCGCTTCGAGTACCCTGCGCGGCGCTTCGTAAATGTTGTTGGCACGGCCAAGATAGCAGCTGTCGTGATAGGTGATGCGCCGGCCTTTGTAGGTGCCGCCATCTTTCAGCCGTATTTTCCCTTGGTCGATCAGTTGCTGCAGCAGCACGGTGTGATGGATTACTTCGTATTGTCCGCCCAGTTCGGGGTATTCGTTGGCCAGTGTATTGAAGCAATGGGGACAGGCGGTAACTATTTTTTTAATACCATAATTGTTGAGGACCTGAATATTCTGGTAGGCCATCATCTGAAACATGAATTCATTGCCGGCACGCCTTACGGGGTCGCCAGTGCACATTTCTTCCTGTCCCAGTATGGCATAGGAAATACCCACTTTTTCCAGTATCTGTATAAAGGCACGGGTAATCTTTTGCGCTCTTTGATCAAAGCTGCCGGCACATCCTACCCAGAACAAAAGATCAGGAACCTGCCCATTTGCCGCCATACCTGCAACCGTTGGAACATGCATAGGTCGAAATTTGATTCAAATCTAAAGGAAAAAGCATATTAAAGGGCATTGTCTTTTGCTTTCCTTTATTTTTGCTGGCCTGTCATGAAGATTAAGAAATTTTTTCAAAAGCTCGTCAACTGGGAACTATGGAATTTTTACGTGCTCTATGCCCCCATCGGCCCGGTTTGGTTATGGTATTGTATTAGAAGCCGGTCATTCTGGTTTTTCAGTTCATCCAATCCTACCATTACGTTTGGTGGTTTTGAAGGTGAAGGGAAAAAGGAAATGTATGACCAGCTGCCCCCTCACCTTGTTCCCCGCACCATTTACATAATGCATGACTGGCCAATGGACGAAGTGCTGCGCAGAATAAAAGAAGCCGGCTTTGCTTTTCCTTTTATTGTGAAACCGGATGTGGGTATGAAGGGAATCCTTTTCCGTAAAATTGAAAATGAGGAACAGTTAATCAAGTATCATGAACGCATACCGGTAGAGTATATCGTACAGGATCTGGTGGAACTGCCAGTAGAGGTAAGTGTTTTTTATTACCGTTATCCGCCCGACAAGAAAGGAATAGTCAGCGGATTTATCCATAAAGAATTGCTGCAGGTAAAAGGGGATGGGATCTCTAACCTGGAGCAACTGATAAGTATACATCCGCGTGCGCGTTTCCGAATGGAAGAAATGCGCCATCGTCATGGTCATCGGTTTGACCGTATACTGGCCGATGGTGAAATATTCTATCTGTCATATGCCGGTAATCATAACCGCGGTGCCCATTTTACCAATCTGCATGCAGAAATTGATGAACAGCTGCATCATGTCTTTGATGAGCTGAGTCATTTTACCAACCAGTTTTATTATGGCCGATACGATATCAAAACCACTTCGATCGAAGATCTGAAAGCCGGTAAAAACTTTCTTATTCTCGAATTCAATGGTTGTGGTGCCGAGCCTAATCATATTTATGACTGCGGCATGAGCCTCTGGCGGGCCTATGGCGAAATCCTGAAGCACTGGAAAGCCTTGTATCGCATCAGCCGGTATAACCACAAAAATGGAACGCCCTACTGGTCATTTAAACGCGGATGGGATTTTCTGCGCGTCTCGAGAGATCATTTTAAGATGCTGGAGAAATATGATTAATATGCTAATGTGCCAGTGTGCTAATGGGACAATGTGCTAATTAATTTGGAGATTTGATGATTTGAAAATTTGAAGATGGGGGAGAGAATGTGCTAATGTGCTGATGGGGAAATGTGCTAATAGGCAAATATGTAATAGCCCCCCCTTTAAACCCTTTATACTCTTTATACCCTTTATACTTTTATACCTTTAAACTTTTAAACCTCAAAACCTTTTTTGCAGTCTTTAATCCGCATATTCTTTACTGGCATGCTGGTCAGTTTTCTGGGATCGCTGCCACTTGACACACTTAATATTGCTGCCATGCAGATCGCTATTACGGATGGCGTGGCAGCGGCCATGTTTTTTTCCATGGGATCATTACTGGTAGAAGTGGTCTATGTACGTTTGTCGCTTGTGGCCATGGACTGGGTACGCCGCCAGGAAAAACTGCTGAAGGCACTGGAGTGGGTTACGCTCCTAATTGTGCTGGCACTTGCGGCATCAAGCTTTTACGCTGCAATGAATCCCACCGTCAACGAAAATGTGATACTGAGCAGTACATTGCCGCGCTGGCTGCTGGGGATCGTGATGAGTGCTGTCAATCCCGTTCAGATACCATTCTGGTTTGGCTGGAGTACCATTCTTTTTACGAAAAACATATTACAGCCCCGGCGCGATCACTATAATGTCTACATTCTGGGTATCGGCCTGGGCACATTTGCCGGCAACTGCATCTTCATTTTTGGCGGTCTTATGATCGCTAACCGTATCAACAACAATCAGCATGTACTCAATTGGGTCATCGGAGGCATCTTTGCCCTTACGGCAGTGATACAGATATGGAGGATGGTGACGAAGAAGAAAAAAGTTCAGGAAGAGGGATAAAAGTATAAAGGTATAAAAGTTTAAAGGTATACAGGTCTAAAAGGTACAGCGATAATCACTTTATACTTTTATACCTTTATACTTTTAATGGTGACTAATAATCTCCACTTCCTTTATTCCCGTCAGATGTAATTCAATATGTTTCTGATGCGCCTTGGCACGAAACTCATTAATGATCTCCACTACATCATAATCGATATACACACTTCTTGAGCCGTCAATGGTCACAACTGAGTAGGGTGGCAGTAAGTCCAGTTGTTTTTTCAGACGTTGTTTGTTAAGAAAACTTACATTAATAGCCAGATCAAAATGATAATAGGGGATATGGCCTTCCGTATGTTGCCGGAGTGTGAATCCGGCTTTGTAAGTGTTTTTAAAAAGATAATAGGCGGCATACGCCACTCCGATGCCCACACCGACCAGCAGATCGGTAAAGAGAATGGCCAGCAGTGTAACGATAAAGGGCATAAACTGCTCACGCCCCAGCCGGTACACAGCTTTTATCATGGCAGGCCGGGCCAGGTTATAACCGGTACGTATCAGAATCACCGCCAGTATGCAATAAGGAATGCTGTTGAGCAGGCCTGACCCCCACCATACAAACAGCAATAGCCAGATACCATGAAAGAAGCCCGACCAGCGTGTGCGTGCGCCGGCCTCGGCGTTGGCTGAACTGCGCACGATTACTGCTGTAATCGGTAAGCCACCCAGCAGGCCGCTCAGAAGATTGCCAGTGCCCTGTGCCATCATTTCGCGGTTTTGCGGAGTAATACGGTTATAAGGATCGAGTTTGTCGATGGCTTCTATACTCAACAGTGTTTCGAGTGAAGCTACAATGCAGATGATGACAGCATTTTTCCAGACCTGGCTGTTCTGAAAGATCACCGAGATATCGGGCATCTGCCAGTTGGCTGCAAGATTGGCCGGTACCTGTACGTATTGCGATGGTGCAAGTGCCAGTTGCGGCAGCCAGCGGTTCATAGCAGCAGCCAGCAGGCTGCCAGCCACCACCAGCACAAAACTGACCGGGATAAATGAAAAGCGCTTACTCCATTTTCTTTCCCAGACGATGGTAAGCAGCACGCAGATCAGTGAAAGCAAAATGGTTCCCGGTGTAAGATGTGTGTAGATGGTTTGAACATGCTCGTAGGCATTATGAAAGGAGAAAATATTGAAAAGCTCTTTGGCCCAGAAGTCGGCTTTATCATAGCCGATCAATAAGGGTAGCTGTTTAATGATCAGCAGCAAGCCGATCGCAGCCAGCATTCCCTTTATAACTGCCGAGGGAATGAATTGAGTAAAGCCGGTAAGCCGTACCAGGCCGATTAGTAGTTGCAAAATGCCGGCCAGCGCGATACACATAAAGAACGCCTGCAGACTTCCCAGCTCGGCGATGATTCCCACGCTTATGGCGGTCAGCCCGGCTGCGGGGCCGCTTACACTCAGCGGTGATTTACTTAATACAGATACCAGCAATCCGCCGATGATGCCGGCTATGAGTCCTGAAGAAGGGGGGACATTGCTGGCCAGGGCAATCCCCAGACAAAGGGGCAATGCGACCAGGAAGACAGTGATACTGGCTTTGAAGTCATGGCGAAAAAAGTGAACCACATAAATACGGGTGCGCCGCTTGAGCAGCTGCATAGGCGGGGAATTGAATGGAAGATTTTCAAATACGGTGTAAAGAAGCGAAAATCTGCGCATTTAAACAATGATCTGTGTCAGGTCAGTCCTGTGCAGTCCACTGATCACGGTCGGTAGGGCTGAATTTCCAGGGGGCAAAGTTGTTTTCCACGTTGCCAAACATGGCAGCCCATTCCGGTGGGGTATTACTTTCTTCCATCACGAGGTAACGACGCAACTGGAGAATAATATCGAGCGGGCTGATGCTCACCGGACATTCCTGCACACAGGCATTGCAGGTCGTACAGGCCCGCAGTTCTTCTACCGAAATATAATCATTCAGAAGGCTTTTGCCATCGCTGCCGGCCTCCTGTTTTTTATCCAGGCCACGGCCAATCTCATCTGCACGGTCACGCGTTTTCATCATGATCGTACGGGGCGAAAGCTCTTTGCCGGTCATATTTGCCGGGCAAGCGGCGGAGCAGCGGCCACATTCTGTACAGCTATAGGCATCGAGAATATTTTTCCAGCTCAGATCCATTACATCTTTTGCACCAAATTTTTTGGGCGCCTCTGCCGTTTCACCGACAGGAGCCAGCTCGGGCTGCATAGCATATAACACCTCTTTCTGAATGGAGGGCATATTTTCCATTTTACCCATTGGGGCCAGACGGGCATACCAGGCATTGGGGAAAGCCAGTATGATATGCAGGTGTTTGGAATAGGGGAGGTAGTTGAGAAAAGCGAAAATACCCACGATGTGCAGCCACCAGCAGGTGCGCTCCAGTACGATAAGCGCTGAATTGTCCAGACCGGTCAGAAGGGGCTGCAGCAGTTGGGAGAAAATGAAATTACCGGTTGTATTGGCGGCATAATGTTCTTCGCCACGGGCCTGCAGTAAGGTGTCGCTGGCATTAAGGAAAAGAAACAGCGTCATCAGTACGATCTCGGTAATGAGGATATAATTGGCATCGCTGCGGGGCCAGCCATTGAGGTCTTTGCTGGCAAAACGCCGCAGTTTGATCACATTGCGGCGTACCAGGAATATGGCACAGGCC
>JAGODE010000369.1 GCA_017998385.1 Chitinophagaceae bacterium
CCGTATACACCGACTGGTTTCCGGCCTCGGCTACCGAAGTGATGATTGACCTGGAGAGCGACCGTATCGCCAGCCTCAGCATCGACCCCAAAATGGTGGAAAGCGAACGCGGCGTGGTACTGAGTGAGCGCAGTACCGGACTGGAAAACTCACCCTGGCGCCTGCTTATGGAATCGATGCAGGGACAGGCTTTCCAGGAACATCCCTACCACTGGCCGGTGATCGGTTATGAAGACGATATGAAAAACTGGAAACAGAGCGACCTGGAGCGGTATTTCCGGACCTACTACGCCCCCAACAACTGCGTGGTGGTCATGGCAGGTGCCATCAAAACAGATGATATACGCAAGCTGGCCGAAAAATACCTGGAGCCTATTCCAGCCCAGCCCGATCCGCCTGCCGTACATATCAAGGAACCGCCGCAAACCGGCGAACGCCGCATCGTCGTACAAAAAGATGTGGCCACTCCCTATGTAGGTATCGCCTACAAAGCACCGGAGGCCAAACATGATGACTATTATGCCCTCACCCTGCTGAGCGATATCCTGAGCAGCGGCAAATCATCACGCCTTTACGCCTCACTGATCGATAACCAGCAGCTGGCTACTTCGATATTTACCAACTACAGCGAAAGCTTTGACCCCACACTGTTTGGTTTTTATGGCATCACGGCCAAAAATGTGTCGGCACAGCAACTGGAAGAAGCCATTTATGCCGAGATTGAAAAAATAAAAAAAGATGGTGTAACGCAGGTTGAACTGCAGAAAGTAAAGAATCAGCGGTTAATTGACTTCTACAACCAGATTGAAACCATCAATGGTAAATCCAACAATATAGGTACCTACGAAGTGTTCTTTGGCGATTACCGCAAGATGTTTGAAGCCCCGGCTAAATTCAACCAGGTAACCCTGGCCGATATTCAGCGCGTGGCCAACACCTACTTCAAAAAAAGTACCCGCACCGTTGGCGTATTGCAAACCAAAACAGACGATTAATCCGGTTGGACTGGCCCCGTATCCAGTCCGTTCATTCCAAAAAGAATTGTATGAAAAAGCTTCTCTATAGTTTTTTACTGGGGTTAAGCCTGATTGCCGGCCAATTGCTGCAGGCACAGGATTATAAACTGCCCCCTTATCAGAAATTTCAGTTGAAAAACGGGCTGACCGTCTACCTGATGGAACAGCACGAAGTACCCAAGATCAGCGTATCGGTGGTATTGCCGGCAGGCGCTATTTACGATGGCGAAAAAGCAGGCCTGGCCTCACTTACTGCCACTGCCCTGCGCCATGGCACCCGCAACTATCCTAAAATAAAACTGGATGAAACACTCGACTTCATCGGTGCCGGCGTCAATACCTATGCCAGCAAGGAATCTGCCGGTCTCTCTGCCAGCTTTGCGGCCAAAGACAAGGATGTGGTACTGCCCATCATTGTGGAATTGCTGACCGCTCCTTCTTTTGACAGTACAGAGTTTGTAAAAGAAAAAAAGAGATTGCTGGTTCGCCTCGAGCAGGCCAAAGAAAGCCCCCGCTCTGTTATTGGCTCACAGTTCGACAAATTCCTTTACGGTGATCATGTGTATGGCAATATCATCAGCGGTACGGTAAGCACCGTGACCGGTCTCTCCGTAAGCGATGCCCGTAAATTTTACCAGGAAAACTATATTCCCAATGGTGCTGCCATTGCCATTGCCGGCGATTTCAACAGCAAAGACATGAAAGCCCTGATCACAAAACTGTTCAGCGGCTGGCAAAAAGGCAAACAGGCCAATGCAAATATTGCCGCAGCCCCGATCAAAAAGCCGCAGGGCAACCGGGTACTGCTCATCAATAAGAACGATGCCAAGGAAACCACCTTTTATATTGGTGCACCCGGCATCAGCCGCAACAACCCTGATTATGTAGCAGTAGAAGTGATCAACACCCTTTTTGGCGGTCGCTTTACCTCCATGCTCAATGATGAGCTGCGGGTAAATACCGGTCTCACTTATGGCGCAGGCAGCCGTTTCTCTACACTCAAAAATGGTGGTTCCTTCCTCATTTCCACCTTTACAGCCACCCCTACTACCGAAGCAGCCATCGATAAGTCGCTGGAAGTACTGAACAGGCTTCATGAAAAAGGTGTGGACGAAGAATCACTTGCATCGGCCAAAAACTATGTAAAAGGACAATTCCCCCCCGATTATGAAACCAGCGGCCAGCTGGCGGGACTGTTGACGCAAATGTTCTGGTACAACTTCGATGAAAGCTTTATCAATAATTTCCAGAAAAATGTGGATGGCCTCACCGTAGAAAAAGCCCGGGAGATCATCAACAAATATTTCCCCAAAGACAAACTGCAGTTTGTGATGGTGGGCAAATCGGCCGATATTAAAAAGATCGTTGAAAAATATGGCCCGGTTACGGAAGTACAGATTACTGACGAACCTAAAAAGGCATTCTGATAATCTCCTGTCCGCTTTAAAAAGAAGGAAGCCGCGGCTTCCTTCTTTTTTTTATTTTGTGCTATTATGAAGATCCAGTTATGGTCGGTTGGCAAGGCACATGAGCCGTACGTGAAAGCCGGCGTGGAAGATTTCACCCGGCGGGCAGGTAATTATTTTAAAGTGGAGTGGCTCCTGATACCGGCTCCTAAAAATGCCGGACAGCTAAACGAAGCCGATCTCCGCAAACGCGAAGGTGAAACGATTCTGCAATCGCTGGAAAAAGATGACTATCTCGTAGCACTCGATGAGCGGGGTAAAATGCTGAGCTCAGAAGGACTGGCGCAACTGCTGCAGGCAAGAGCCAATGAAAGTACCCGGCGATTAATATTCCTGATTGGCGGTGCCTATGGACTGGATGCGGCCGTCATGAAACGGGCCAATCTCAGCTGGAGCCTTTCCCAACTGGTATTTCCGCATCAGCTGGTAAGACTCATACTGGCCGAACAGGTGTACCGGGCCTGCACAATTCTCAAAAATGAAAAATACCATCATAAATAAGGCTTATTTTCGATCACGATCTTCTACGAGCCTGTAAATATCTGACATGGAATTATCAATTACCCTTATCATAGTTGTAATAACAGTACTTGTTTCTATCGGCGCCTTTAACAACCAGAAGATCATGGATGATCTTATCTTTCATCCGCCAGCTGTAAGTCAGCGGAATCAATGGTATCGTTTCTTCAGTGCCGGCCTGATTCATGCAGATGTCACTCACCTGGCTTTCAACATGATTTCGCTTTATCTGTTCGGCAGATTTGTGGAGCAGGCCTTTCTGGGTCTTTTTGACGAAAAAGGCAAAATACTCTTTCTGGCTATGTACGTACTGGCATTGCCGGTAAGTCTGCTTCCTACCTATTTCAAAAATCGCCACAACTATCACTATTATGGACTTGGCGCTTCGGGTGCTGTATCTGCCGTGGTGTTTGCCGGACTATTGCTGGCACCTACTATTCGGGTAGGCTTTTTTCTTCTTCCTCCCATTATCCCCGGCTATATTTTTGCACCACTTTATCTTATCATATCGGTGATACTGGCAAAAAAAGGCGGCGACAATATTAATCACTCTGCACATATCTGGGGAGCTGTTTTAGGTATTCTCTTTGTAACCCTTGCCATGTGGTTGCTCAATGGCGAAAACGCCATCACTAATTGCATCCGCATGATCATGGCCGACCTCGGATAATATCTAATATTATATCAGATCTAATCTTCCATTACATTATACTTTTGTGTAATAGAAAGATAATATCCACAGTTTTTGTCACTTTTCTAAATATCCCTATTTTTATCGCCCCTTTAATCCCCCACCCCCTGAATACTATTGTATTC
>JAGODE010000099.1 GCA_017998385.1 Chitinophagaceae bacterium
GTATTGTTGTTTATGCCCAGGTTGATTGGCACAAACCCCTGCATGGCAGAGAGGAACTGTGAACGCTGACCGGATGTGAGGCCGGGAACACCGTTTACAAAAGCAGTCAGGTTGGCAAAATACCCATTCAGCTGTGCTGCAGATGGGTTATTGCCAAGTATGCTGTTGGTAACAGTGGCGATATTGGTAGTGCCTCCGCTGCTGGCAAAATTGGCAAAAGCCTGTGCCAGCGGGTTGGCCTGAACACCAGCTCTGATGGCTCCTGCAAACTGAAGCATGTTGGCACTGGCTTCATCTCCATAGATGTTTACACCGTTGAAGTTGGGATCATTTTGACGGTTGCCACCCACAACACTGCTGAGTACACCGATCTGTTGTTTATTGCGGTAGTCGTCTGCCTGCCAGTCGTTGGCTTTGGTGAGAGCGGCCGATATTTTAAAGGCAAATTTGTTGTTGAAGGCTTTTGCCCAGCGGAATGCCCAGTCATAATACGGTGAAGCTTTCCGTTGGCTGCCATCTGTATGCATGATACCCTGTTTGATGTTAAAGCTAACACCCTGGTACTTGAATGGGTTTTTGCTGTTGATCAGCAAAGTACCATTGATGCCGCCTGAACCGTACAGTGCAGAAGAGGCGCCGGCCAGCAGTTCCACGTTGTCGACATCCAGTTCTGTAGGTCCGACTACGCTGCCCACAGAAAAGTTGAGACCGGGAGCCTGGTTATCCATACCATCAACCAGTTGATTCAGTTTGGTATTACCGCTGCTTACAAAACCGCGGGTAGTAACCGTACGGAAGGTAAGGCTGGCAGTATGCATGTCCACGCCTTTGAGGTTGGCAATAGCTTCATAATAGTTAGGAGCCGGGAGATTACGGATTGTAGTGCTGCTCATACGCTCTACAGTTACCGGAGATTCCAAAATCCGGGTGGGAGTACGGGTGGCAGCCACCACTACTTCCTGACCAAGTGTGCTGGCAGGTTTGAAGTCAATTTCAATTTTGGCCTGGGGATCACTCACAACGAGTTCTGTGTTTTCAAACCCAACAGAACTAAATACAAGTGTAACAGGCAGTTTGGCAACGGTGAGGCTGAAAACACCATCTGAATTTGTAAAAGTACCCTGATTTGTACCCTTAACGAGCACCGATACGGCAGGCACAATGTCTTTGGTGGAGCTGTTGCGGACACTGCCGGTGATGGTAACATTTTGAGCAAATCCAGCAATCGTAAAGAGGCTTGCAGCTATCCATGCAGCCAAGAATCGATAGCCTTTTCTCATAAATAAGCAATTTTAGTTTTGGAATATAATGGAAAAATAAGGATTGTGGCCTTTATCTAAAAATTTAATTTTTAGGGAGAAAGAATAAATTGTTGAAATCTTGAGCCCCTCCCTTTTGGGTGATTTTTAAGCCCTTCTTACTTTCGTTTATGGCTTCATTTTCCTTTCCGGGTCAGACCCGTTTTTACCGCGGCAAAGTGCGGGATGTGTACACAATTGATGAGTTGCTGGTGATGGTCGCATCTGACCGGATATCGGCTTTCGATGTGATCCTGCCCCGCCCTATTCCCTTCAAAGGTCAGGTGTTGAATCAAATAGCCGCCCATATGCTGGCAGCCACGGCAGATATCTGCCCCAACTGGTTGCTCGAAGTACCGGCCCCCAACGTCTCTATCGGCAAAAAATGTGATCCGTTTCGTATCGAAATGGTCGTAAGAGGCAACCTGACCGGTCATGCCTGGCGTACCTATGCTTCCGGCAAACGGAGTCTCTGTGGCGCAGTGCTGCCCGAAGGACTAAAGGAAAACGATTATTTCCCCACTCCCCTTATCACGCCTTCTACCAAAGCAGAAGAAGGGCATGACGAAGATATATCCCCCGATGAGATCATTAGCCGCGGCCTGGCCACAGCAGAAGAATGGAACGCGCTGAGCCAGTACGCTCTCAGCCTGTTTGAACGCGGCCGTGAAATTGCCGCCCGTCAGGGACTGATCCTCGTAGATACCAAATACGAATTTGGTAAAATCGGGTCCACCATCTACCTGATGGATGAAGTGCACACCCCCGACAGCTCCCGCTATTTTTATGCAGAAGGTTTTGAAGAAAGACAACAGAAAGGTGAACGTCAGAAACAACTAAGTAAAGAGTTTGTAAGGGAATGGCTTATTGCAAACGACTTTATGGGTAAGGAAGGTCAAACGGTTCCTGAAATGAGCGACGAATGGGTAAATACCATTTCACAGCGTTATATCGACCTGTACGAAAAACTGATTGGAAACACATTTGTTCCCCAGTCCCTTTCAGACGACGAAACCTACGAACGAATACTGGCTTCATTGAAAAAATTAAGCTGATCAAAACAGAAATAGGCAACGCAATTGCGTTGCCTATTAACTGAACGACTGACAGTTTACCTTTTTTTATACAATCCCTGTTTTATCTGTTTCTTTTCCACCTGTGTGCCTTTGCCATAGGTGTAACAGAGATTGTCAATAATGTATTGCGCTTCGGAATAAGTGAGCCAGTAATCGGTTACCTCACCTCTGAAAAATGAATTGTCTGTATAGTTGTAAAATTCACGGTAACCACGGCGGCTCAGATCGCCAAATATTTCATCTCCTTCGTAAGGAGCAAGTCCCCCACTGTGACGCATAATGGTATAGCCATTATAGGTTTCTACTACTATATAAGGGCAGTAGGCATCACTATATACCACATATCCGTTTTCTTTACTCAGCCAGTAATCTATATCGCTGCCACCATCGTATCCGCGGCGTGTACAGCCGGCCAGCACAAGCATAAATGTGATGAATAATCCGGCAAGTGTAAAAGTCTTTTTCATAACGGTTCAATTTTTGAAGTAATGAATAGCATCTGGTTCATATGTAAGTAAGACCATGCCATATCTCGTAAGGTTTGATGCGGGTTTGTTAAAAGCAATGAAAAACAGGACGTTTTATGTTAAAGATTTTATAGCGGTTTAGCGCCTTATCTGTAATTTAACAGCATGAAAAAAGTGCTTCTCTTCTTATTTGCCATGCAATTGATCGCGACCATCGTTTCAGCTCAGACCCGTTACCTCATAACCGGTACCTATACCGGTGGTAAAAGCAAGGGCATATATGTGTACAGATTTGATGAAGCAACCGGCACCTCCTCCCTGGCCAGTGAAACAGAAGCCTCCAACCCTTCCTATTTAGTCGTATCGCCCGATCAGCGTTTTGTATATGCCGTGCATGAAAACGGAAAAGACAACAATGGCGGTGAAGTATCTGCCTATGCCTTTGATAAAAGCAACGGACAACTCCGTTTCCTCAACAGGCAGTTCACCGGTGGTGATCATCCCTGTTATGTGGAGGTAGACAAAACCGGTCGTTGGGTGGTTACCGGCAATTACAGCAGCGGCAATTTTTCTATTTTTCCCGTTGCTGCCGATGGCAGCCTTGGTGCAGCCGTCAGCAAAAAGGCCCATCAGGGCAGTGGCCCCAATAAGGAACGCCAGGAAAAACCACATGTGCACTGCACCATCTTTTCGCCCGATAATAAATGGTTATATGTATCCGATCTGGGTATTGATAAAGTGATGATCTATGCATTCGATGCAACAACCGGCCAGATCAGTGCCGCCAGTCCTGCTTATGCAGCGACAGACCCTGGCGCCGGTCCCCGCCATAT
Source organism: Chitinophagaceae bacterium (assembly GCA_017998385.1). GTDB lineage: Bacteria > Bacteroidota > Bacteroidia > Chitinophagales > Chitinophagaceae > CAYMZZ01. Next base: position 3,675 of record JAGODE010000099.1, read on the forward strand.
CACTTTTCACCCCAATGGCCGCTTTGCCTATCTTATTGAGGAGCTAACAGGGCATATAGTGACATTTTCGGTTAAAAGCGGAAAACTAAAACGTATTCAACGCGTCAGTACTCTGCCGCGCACCCAAAAGGGATTTGCCGGAAGCGCCGATATACATGTATCAGCCGATGGACGTTTTCTATATGCTACCAACCGGGGCGATTTCAACAATATTGCTATATACAAGATCAATGCCGCTACCGGAAAGCTCAGCATCATTGGCTTTCATTCCACACTGGGCGAAGGGCCCCGCAATTTCAGTTTTTCACCATCCGGTAAATGGTTGCTTATGGCTAATCAGAATAGCGACGAAATAGTCGTATTCAGCCGCAATGAAAAAACAGGATTAATAGATGACAGTGGTAAACGTATTGCCGTAGGTAAGCCGGTCTGTCTGAAATGGATCATTGCAGAATAATTTTCCTTTCTTATACAAAAAAGTCCCCTGCCTGGCAGGGGACTTCGTATTTTATGACTTATTCAACTCATCCGGATGTTTTATCCTGCCTGCGGCGACGGGATTTATTGAATACGTTTCGTCCTTTATCGATACCTGAGCGGCGTATTTTCTGTTCTTCTTCGGGCAGATGAATGAATTCCTGGCATTCTGCGCTGCAGCAACCTTCCATCTTTTGACGGCACTCCTCACATTGAATAAACAGCAGGTGGCAGGCGTCATTGACACAGTTGACATGGGTATCGGCCGGCTTTCCGCACTGATGGCATTGGGCAATGATCTCAGGTGTGATACGCTCTCCCAGACGCTGGTCGAATACAAAATTTTTTCCGTGAAATTTATTGTCGAGCCCTTGTTCCTTTACCTGGTTGGCATAATGAATAATACCTCCTTCGAGATGAAATACATTTTTAAATCCCTGGTGGAGCATATAGGCAGACGCCTTTTCGCAACGGATGCCGCCGGTGCAGTACATAATAATATTCCGGTCTTTATTTTCCTGCATCATCTCTACTGCCATGGGCAGCTGATCGCGAAAAGTATCGCTGGGTATTTCGATCGCGTTTTCAAAATGTCCTACCTCGTATTCATAATGGTTACGCATATCGATGACTACGGTATCCGGATCATTTGTGAGCTTATTGAAATCAGCCGCATTTACATAACGTCCCTTTCTCTCCATATCAAATGCTGGATCGTCGATGCCATCGGCCACGATCTTGGGGCGTACTTTAATATCCAGTACATAAAATGATTTACCATCATCATCAACGGCAATATTAAGCCGGAGATTGTTGAGTGGTTCTATGGCGTAAAGCCGTTGACGAAATGCTTCAAACTGACTGGTTGGAACGCTGATCTGGGCATTAATGCCTTCATGTGCCACATAAATTCGTCCCATTACCCCCAAAACGGAGAAATCGCGGTATAGCTCATTGCGGAAAGCTATTGGGTCTTCGATCCGGAAATAACAGTAAAAGGAAATAGTGGTGCGTGGAGTGGGATCCTGTTGTATACGCTCTTTGAGCTCCCTGCGGGAAACCCGGTTGTGTAAAGCCATCTGAGGTGAAATTTGATCCCGCCAGTGGCGGGAAATTATTTAATAATTGGTCAGTTGCAGGCTGAACCAAATTTCAGCACAAAGATAAGGTAAAAGGTATAAGGTAAAGGGGGAAAGAGAAAGGGTTTAAGGATACGGATGTCCTTAAACCCTTTATACTTTTAAACCTTTTAACCTTTTAACATCTATTGGCCAAACCTCACCTTTCCGCCAATCAGCCCACCAAATCCCACACGTACACCCCACGAATTGCCAATACCGGGTTGAAAAGCATTGACTACGTCTACCCTGAACAGCTTCAGGATGTTTTCGAGACCAGCAAACAGCTCGAGGTAATAATTATTCTTGTCTACCAGGAAGGTATTGGCTCCGGCCACCAGGTGCCACTTCAGTTTATTCAGCAGCGGAATCTTATTGGTCAGCAATCCATTGAAATGATGCTCGGCATGTCCGAATGCATAGAATGGTTCGGCATTGCTGTACCGGTAATACGGCGCCAGTTGAAAACTATTCAGGTATTTGATATTATAAAATGTCTGGTTACCATTAAAATGCTGGAGGTCGGGCAATCCTACTTTTTTGCTGTTGATGAATCCGCCCACGCCTATTTTGTATTTAAACTCTCCGCCGATTTTAAAGTTCATGCCATCAGCCATGCTGAATTGCCATTTGTCAAAATCAACATCACTGCCCAGGATATTGCGGAATCCTTTGCTGTACGATGCGGTAAACACGGGGGCCTTACTGGGAATAGGCATTTTGTTGCTGGGAAATTCGATATACCGTATTCCCGGCTGCCAGGATACACTCACCCCTGCCACTACAGCCTGCGACCGTGTAAAGGGCAAGGATGCCAGTTCATAGGGGTGATTGGGTAATAATTCCCTGTCTTTATTAAAGAAAGAAAAATCTGTTGTATTGCTAAGCGGCAAACGGTCTTCGTATGTAACATTTGCATGCAGCTGCAACCCGTTTTCAAGTTTGTTGTTGTAGGTAACAGACCCAAACCAGTTTTCATACAGCTTCATATAATTCTTCTTTGCCAGCAGCGTGTATGCCGCATTGGTAAGCGGGTTAATAGGATCATCGTGATTGAACTGGCTTATCCGCTTACCGCCAGACAACAGGAGGTACCGGTCGCGGTAACCTAATTTCCTGGGGCGTATCAGGAGGCTGGCCCAGGAGTTAAGATGGCTGTTGGAAAAGCCGTACCGCGTATTCCAGTCGAGGCTGTACGAATACCGGCCTTTTTTATAGAGATTAAATGTTTGTTCGAGGTTTACAGAAACTCCTTCTACCGTATTATACTCCAGTTGAGGCAGCAGGGGTTTTATGCGCCAGGCCACCGTCGATTTCTTACCATAGAAACTGCGCCCCTGGCCTGACCAGAATATTCCTTTCACCGTTATCGGCCGCTTTATTTTGCGGAGCGAATCGAGTTGCAGGCGTGTGCGGTTAGTATCGCGCAGGGCATTGTGCAAACTGTCTTTAAATACAAAATCTCTTTTTTCATCATCTTCCAGTGCTACAGGACGTACCTGGCTCCAGTAGCCCGAATCTTTTTTATTAAATGCCGTATCATATTTCATGATAGTGCGCCCAAAATGCTTTTTGGCAAATCCGGGATTAATATCGTAGTCGGTATATACATTCACAAAGTTGCCGCTTACATGAAAGCCAAACTGGCGAAATACAAGCGACAGCACCTGGTTTTGGGTACGCCACACATCGCCGGTAACAGGCTGATGCAATTGTGTAATACGTAAACTGTCGAGCAACTCGAGTTGATAATCGCGGCTTGTTACGAGGTCTACGCTGTAAATGCGCCAGTCATCTTCGGTAATCTGGATGGTACCCGAAAACAGGGGTTCGTTTTTCCGGCGGGGAATAACTTTGATCGTGTTCACCATTTTGCCTTCATCCACAAAGCTGCCTTCATACTTATACTTATAGTAATTCAATGCGCCATCAGCTACGGGTGAAATAAAACCCCGGGGATTCAGGTTATTATCAAAAACGGACACATTGTTCTGATAAAAATTGATAAAGAAGGGGAAACTGAATCCGTAACCACCGCCGCTTTCGCGTGAAGACAACACCTGGTAACGGATCTTGTTGGGCTTTACATAATCTACTTTGGTCATTGACTCAGACAGAAACAGGATGCCCTTGCCGGCCGAATCCAGCCCATCGCTGGCATCGCGTTCTACTTTTTTACCAAATATGCGCTGGGGCATGCCGCCGGAGCGCATCAGTCCCTTGATATATACATTGACCGAAAAAGAATCTACCTGCTCGTTATAGTAATCCCTTTTGCGGATGGCCTGGCGGATGATTTCATAGGCAGGATCCTCTCCTCCCCGTTTCACGACGACTTCCTGCAGGGTGAGTTCCTGAACATTTAGTACAAAATCAACTGTCTGATCGGTTGTAGATACCTGTAGCTGTTTTTCCACGCGGGCATAACCCACATGCTGACATACCAGTGTATATGTGCCGGGGGATATTGAGATGGAGTATACTCCCGATCCGTTGGCAGTAGTACCTTTTGTTGTGCCTTTGATGCTGATGCTCGCAAAAGCAAGTGCTTTGCCGGTATTGTCTGTAATGCGGCCGGTGATTTTGCCGGCCTGCGCGGTTGCTGCAATAAGAAGCAGAACAGGCAGTAGTAAAATTCGGTTCATGGTTGGTGAAACGAAAATACTGGCCTGACTGTTACAAAAAACCCAAAGTGGCCTTTATCTTATGCAGAAGTTTTACGGGCGCGTAGAAAATGAGCGGTTAGCGCGGCCATTCCGCCCACCAGGCCAGCCACGAGTCCGGTAAACAGGATCAGCCATACTGAGCCATCGGGCAGTGGCAGCAGTTTTACGACCCGGGAAGAAAGGATGCTTTCGTTGGCCGTATCCATCCACCAGGCCAGGCCGCTCCAGAGCAACAACAGCCCGGTAAACCCGGTTAGAAACGATTTACCGGCCGACTGATGTATCAGCAGCGAGGCAATAAAGGCGGCCAGGGCAATACCCCACCAGGGCATGTAGAGTCCTGCTACAAATGCCAGTAATATGGTCAGTAAAAGAGCTATGATAAATTTCATGTATGGTTCAGTTCGGTCGTTAATAAAAACAAATTCGGTATGCTGTATCAGTTGGAGAATTTAAGCGTCCATTTTACTTTTCGGTCAATGCCATCTGACTTTTTCATGACCCATAAATTATAGTACTCACCTTTTGCCCAGGTATCAATAAAATTGTCATAAAAACGACTGCCGGGATTTCCGCTTTGTCCACCCGGGTATACACCATAGGCATCGGTGAGTGTACCCATCTGGGCAATCATACGCCAGCTGGGGCCATGGCTATGTGTAACGGCATTGATGATATTGCCATAGCCGCCAACAGGTAGTCCCGTATGAGCAAAAGGCATCAGTCCTTCTTTCAGCAGGTGATAGATAGTGGGATTTTTAAACTCAGCCCATTCCAGTTTACCTTCTCTCTCTTTTTCGAGCAATACACGCGATGCTTTTGTTAATGCACGGGTTACAATTTGCGGCAGGGTTTCTATCTCAGTCGTTGTCTTATTATCGATATAAGGCATGGCTGTGCTGTCACGCTTCAGCCATTCAAAAGTAGTTTGTTCTGTGGGCCAGGGAACGGCCGGAGCCACACTGCTGAGGTCATCGGCCCATATCTCCGCTTCCAGGCTATCCCACCATACCTGGTAGATGGTTTGTCCTACCGATTGAGGTCCGGCTTCGAGATTCCAGTTACGGAATATCTCGAGGTACTTGGCTGCATCACCAGCCAGTTCTGTGCTGTTTACATACTTAAGCAGCAGCGGGCGTATATCTTCTGCCGTCACATTGTAGTAATTGTTTTGCAGCTTCATGAAATCCTGTACAGTGATCTGTTGCATAGGGCCCAGAAAATGTTCAATCGCAATACCTCTTGGCGTAATATAGCCTCCGGGTATAAAGTAGGGATAGGTTGAATCAACAGCCCGCTGATTGGCGCTTTCCAGGAATCCGCGTTGGGGATTCAATGCATGCGGATTTTCTGCCTGCGGAATAAAGCCCTGCCAGGCATAGCTGCTGTCTTCGCCGGGCATCACATAAAGCCCCTGGCGGTTCCATCGTGCAGGGAATTTACCCTGCTGCCAGATGGCAATATCACCGGTCTTGGCAGCAAATACAAAGTTCTGACCCGGACATTCGAATGTGCTGATAGCTGCTACATAATCCGTATAATTATTAGCCCGGTTAAGTTTATAAAAGGTCCAGCCTTCATTACTGCTGTCATGCGCTGTCCAGCGTACGGCCAGATTATGTGAAGGCCCCACGCCCCCGCCATCAAAGCTTTCATCAAAAATAACAGGGCCAAAAAACGTATAGGCAACAGTATCGTAGACAGTAGGCGCATTTTTCACTTTTATCTCTTCGATACGCAATTGTGTGGGCGTCCATTGTCCGTTAAACCAGTATTCCTTTTTTGATTTGTCTTTGAATTTGATGGAATAGTAATCTTTTACATCGCGCCCTGCATTGGTCACCCCCCAGGCGATGCTGTCATTTAACCCGATAATAATAAACGGGCTGCCCGGCAGCGAAACACCGTAGGCATTGGAACTGCCATTGTTGAGCTGCATTTCAAACCAGATAGAAGGAAGCGACAGCTCAAGGTGCGGGTCATTGGCCAGTATAGGGGCTCCTGATTGTGTTTTGCTACCGGCAACAACCCAGTTATTACTTCCATTGTTAGCATCCGGTTTGTAGCCTTCCCGCTGAGTTATGGCCGTCTTATCGTTGAAATAAAGTGAATCGGCCGTGACCGGTGCCACGGGTTTGATGCCTGGAGCGTCAAAGGCTGTGCCTTTGGGAATAATGGGCACCAGTGAGTCGGCCACTTCGGGATACAGCAATTGCAATTGCTGGTCAGAGAAAAGTGAGCGGGCATGCGTGTATCCCAGGTCACTTTCCGTACCTGACGAAAGCATTTTAGCCATCATTTTCAGCAGCAGGGCTGTGCGCAGGTTGCTCCACTCCTGAGGTTTAAAATCAAGTAATTTATATTCAATGGGTAGTTCGCTTTCTTTCAGACTGTGTATATAGGCATTGACTCCGCTGGTATAGGCGCTGTATACCGCTTTCGAAACAGGATCTTTTTCCATCTCGGTAACGGCTTTTTCGGCCGCAAAGCGCATTCCGAGACGGCGTTGCTCCCGGTCATAATTGATGGCGCGTGCGCCGGCAATTTCACTGGCACGACCTTCGGCAGCGCGTGTCTGCAGATCCATTTGAAACAAACGGAATCGGGCATGCAGGTAACCCTGTATGAAATAAAGGTCTTCATCATTTTCTGCAAATACATGTGGTACCAGGCGCTCGTCAAGATACACCTCTGCCTTTCCTTTTAGCCCCGCCAGATGCAGCTCCTCCGTAAAATCATAATTTACCGGTTCGGCATTTTGCCAGAAACCATGTTGCGGACTTAAAAAACGGCCCATCGGAGGCACGGTGCCCCAGCTTTTATTCAAGGCCCATACCAATGCAACCGTAATGACTGCTGATAGCAGAAGTGGAATTATTCGCATAGACAGATTGTGTGAATGTGAAAATAGAAAACAGTTTTGAATCCCGCTGAGCTTTTTTGCCCATGTTAGCAACTAATGGTTGACACTTAAATCGGCGAAACATACATTTTATTTAACAAAAACGACGATCTCCCGGGTTACCCCTGCTGTTCTCTGTTTTTTGAACGAAATTGCCGGCAAACAATCCGGTATGAAACCAGTTTTCCTGTTTTTTATTTTATTACTCAGCGCAGCATGCGCCCGCGCCCAGTCTGCTGTTTTTTCCAAAAAAGCCGATAGCCTCTACCAGGCAAAGAATTTTAGTGCTGCAGCCCCACTCTATATCAAAGCTGCTAAAAGCACGGCACGTTATGAAACACCCAAAGGACATTATTATAACGCAGCCTGTTGTTATGCACTTTCCGGAAACCAAAAGCTGGCCAAAAAGTATCTGCAACTGGCGGTAGAAAAATACGGTTACAGCAATCTTGATAATATGCAGAAAGACGGCGACCTGGTATCACTCCATAACGATCCGGTATGGGATAAGCTGATCAAAAAAATACAACAGAAACGTATGGCATTACACGATCCTCGCCGTGCCCGCCTGGTCACCGACGATATTCATCATTTCTGGAAAGCTTACGATCGTGTACTTACCGATACAGCCCGCCGTAAGGAGATTTTTGTACGCGATTATTTTAACCATGCTTCTCCGGGTCTCCAGGATTATTTTGCCACCAAGATTGGCACGATTGATCAGTTTGTCCGCAATCAGGCCCGTAAGCCACGCTTTTATGCGGCTATCCGCCAAAATACGCTGGCCATCGATACAATGAAAGAAGAGATATATGGCTATTTCGATAAGCTCAAATCGCTTTATGATGATGCTACTTTTCCGGACATCTACTTCCTGATCGGTCGCTGGAACTCTGCCGGCACGGTTTCAGATAATGGACTTCTGCTGGGTGTAGATCAGATCGCGAAATCGCCGGGTATACCCGAAGATGAACTGAATATGTGGGAGCGAAACAACTTTACGCCAGTAAAGAAAATACCCGTCATCGTTATTCATGAACTGGTGCATTTTCAGCAGAGCAAAATGAAAGAAGACACTACGCTCCTTTTTTATGCGGTGATGGAAGGCATGGCCGATTTCATCTGTGAACTGGTGACTGGTTCCAATCCCAGTCAGCGGCAGCAGGACTGGGCTCAAACCCGCCGCCGGCAGGTGTGGGAGGATTTTCAAAAAGAAATGTATCTGCAGCGTTACAGCAACTGGATTGCCAATGGCAACCAGGAAACTGCCGACAAACCGGCCGACCTCGGGTATTATATGGGTTATGAAATATGCAAGGCCTATTACGAAAAGGCTACCGATAAAAAAGCAGCGATTAAAGAAATGCTGGAGCTGCAGGATCCGAAAGCGTTTTTAGAGAAGAGTCGTTATGGGGAGCGGTTTAAATAGTATAAAAGTTTAAAGGTATAAAGTGTTTAACGGGTATTCCTGGCCCTTTAAACGCTTTATACCCTTTATACTCGTTAAACCCTTTATACTTGTTACACCGTTCTCTCCTGCTATTTCAATTCAAACAGAAAAAACTGCATCTTTTCCTGCTTCGAAAAATTTTCATCTGCAACCATGATGAGGCTGGGGTTGCCATTGGGCAGTTTGGGGCCAATGGTCATCCCTTCTACGTTGTCGATATACCGGTTGACCGAATCCATATTCAGCAACAGTTTTTTCTGAACAGGCCGGAAAATACTTTTCTTATTGCTCAGCGATTGAATGGAAGACACATCGGTGGCACGTGATAAATCGGCCAGGTAAATACGAATGGTACAGGCTGGTTTTCCTGTAGAAAACGATCGCTCCATTACCAGCATAACATTATTTCCGAGGTGAAGAATATCGGGAATACCATTCACTTTGAATGCACCCGGCGGATTGGCGGGATGCGCAACCGGATCAATCTGATAGGCATATTGCGCGAGCAGTTTACGGTCGGCTACATTATACCGAAGTATACGTATCCAGCCAGTGGAGTCGCCTCCACCGGCACGCGGGCCGTCTTCGTACAACGGCTCTTCAATACTCACAAACATTTCCTTATAATCAGGCGTAAAACTTAACCCTTCAAACACACCATTATCACGCATACCGTTTTCAGTACTATGTACACGTACATTGGCCGGTATGGGAAAGCTGTCGAGGTAGCGACCATCTCTGTTCATGATTCGTATAGTGGGATCCTGCAATGCCGTTCTTTTATCGCTAAGCGTACGTTCACCTTCGCTGGTCCATACCAATTCATCGGTCAACGGGTTATAACGGATCGCTTCGGGGTCGGTATGCTTAAAGGGAAATAAAGAACCATCCGGCTGCCGCAACGAATCGACGCGCAACCACTGCACACTGTCGATACCGGCCATGGAAAAATGAATGGCGGCTGTATAATAACGGGCCGGATTTCGCTCCGACCGGTCATCGCAGATCAGGTAATAACAATGGCGGGCCGAATCATAATCGATACCTGACAGACCGCCCACATAAGTGCCCTGAAACACAGTACCTGTCTCTCTTTCCCATACGCCGAGTAAATGCAGGCTTTCAGCACTGGGTACACGGGTTGGCCGGGCTTTGCGCAAAACAATACAACCGGAGACAGTAGTGGCCAGAACAACAACAAGTAGCAGGGATCGGGTTATGCGCATAGTGTTATCGCTTTCAGCAAAACTACTGGATTTGAGTCTGTGTAGCGATGCAATTCGGATATCAGCCTTATTTAATCGCTGCCGAAATTTTTGACCTGGGACACAGGAAATTTGCCAGCTGAGAACGCAGAATACCGCCGATAAAGCCTTTCCGGCCTTTCAAACGGAATCTTCGCGGAAGTCTGATAGTTTTAATCTGCAGGATGCTATTTTGTGAAACAAATGAGTAACACCCCCTTCATACAGGAGCAGATACAGGCTATCAGGACCCGCTTACAGGCAGAAGCCAGTCCGGAAGCAGGTAAATCGGCCGTCTATTTTATTCCTGGTATACAAAAGCAATACGGAGTTCGTATGCCTGTACTGAACGAAATAGCCAACCGTTTTAAAAACGGGGGTTTGCCTCTGGCAGATGCTTTATGGATAGAAAGGTCACATGAAGAACAGTTACTGGCGGCCCGTATTATCGGCAAACTGGGACGAAAAGACCCGGATGCTGTACTGAAGCGTATCGAACGTTATTCGGCCGATATTAATAACTGGGCCGTGTGTGATGCCCTGGGTATGCAGGCTATACACGGTATTCGTGAAAAATACCAGGTCGAACTATTTGCCCTGGCACACAGGCTGGCGCTGGCTGAAAGTATCTGGCAGCGCCGGCTTGCGCTGGTACTGGTGCAGTGGTATACCCGGTATAAACACCTGGTACCGGAGATTGAAACATTGGTAGCCATCCTCGAAAACGATGAGGCTTACTACGTGCAAAAAGCAATTAGCTGGGTTAAACGAAACCTATCGAAAAAGAAATAAACGATAAAAGCAAAACCCTTCCGGCATGGAAGGGTTTGCTTTTGAGCTAACGAAGGGTTAAGGTAAAACAATAATACGGGTACTGGCGCCGGCATTCCAGCTAAGCAATGCTTTATTATCACAATCGCCATTGGAGGGATACGCATAATCCAGTGCCAGTGAAAAATCATTTACTTTAATGTTGAGTGTACCTGCACTGATCCAGGGGCAGGCCAGTTTTTTTACAAGTGCGGTTTGTGTGTTGAGCTTCACTACAACACCATTATTGAAGTTGGTTTGTGAGCTGCCTTCGAGTTGAAATACATCATCTGATAACTGAGTGGTAGCACTTCCTGCAGTTTGTGTCACGTATTTCATTTTCTGATAGGCATAACCACGGCCGTTGGGGAAGGTTACCCTGCCATCAGTTACCTGTACAGAGTATTTGATATTACCGCCTGTGCTCAGGTTAGTGATTACTTTTGTGCCTTCGATACTGAGGCGTCCTACTTTATAATCAACCAGGGTAACAGTGAGTAC
>JAGODE010000100.1 GCA_017998385.1 Chitinophagaceae bacterium
GTACACAGCAACGGGCATCTTACAAAAATTGCGCTGAACAACGGAGCGGAGCTGGAACTGAAAGCGCTGTATGTACAGATACCTTTTGAGCAACATTGTACTGTGCCGGCGATGCTGGGCTGTGAGCTCACTCCGGAAGGTTTTATAAAAACGGATATAATGCAGGAAACTTCGGTAGAAGGTGTATTTGCCTGTGGTGACAATGCCGGTCGTTTTCGCTCGGTTGCCAATGCTGTGGCTACGGGCACCATGGCCGGAGCCGCCGTAAGCCGGAAACTGATCATGGAAGAATTCTGACGACCACACAACCAGCAACTGTTTTCCTGTGTTATCTCTCGCACAGGAGAAAGCCACTGCTAAACGTATAAAAAGGATCATCGGATCATCCTTTTCTTTTCTGTTGCTTTAACGAACTGTTTGCGGAATCAGTCAGTACGCATTTTAACTTTAAATAAATAAAAAATGAAAATCATCATTGTGGGCGCTTCCGGTACACTTGGCCGGCAGGTTGCCTGTGCGCTGGAAAAAGACCATGAGCTTATAAGGGTGGGCTCCAAAAGCGGAGACATTCAGGCCGATATTACTTCACCAAAATCAATCGAAAACCTGTTTAAACAAACCGGTCCGTTCGATGCGTTGATCAGTACGGCTGGTGACGCCTATTTTGGTCCCTGTAAAACCATGACCGATAAAGAATTCAGAATCGGCATAGACAGTAAACTGATGGGACAGATTAACCTGGTGCTTATCGGCCAGCATTTCATTAACCCCAAAGGCTCGTTTACACTTACCGCCGGCGTATTGTCGAAAGACCCCGTATTAAGCGGTTCCAATGCATCTGCTGCCAATGGCGCAATAGAATCTTTTGTGCGCGCTGCAGCTATTGAACTGGAAAATGGTGTGCGCATTAATGCGGTTAGTCCCACTGTTGTAGAAAACTCTCCCGCTTATTTTCCCTATTTCCCCGGTCATATACCTGCCACTATGAAAGAGGTAGAATATGGTTATCTCAAAAGTGTACTTGGAGCAGGAACCGGTCAGGTGATCACGGTATACTAAGACGATGCGGAAGGTATATCAGAAAACGGCAGATGTCTTACAGGCCCTCTGCCGTTTTCTTTTTTTATAAAAGCCCGTAACGAAAAACTTACCCGTCATTTGCATCCGGTTTTACTACAGCCAATTTCATAACGCTCCTTAATCACGCAAAACAACGTCAAGCATTAACCCAGGATTATTAATCAGCTGCCTGGCGGTGGTTTAAATAAATAATTATCTTTAGAAAACAGGTCAAGTCCTGCCATTACGCTGCTATGAATACTGCCAAACGGTATAGCCTCAAAGAATTTATAATCTGGAGCCGGAGAGATATTTACAAGTGTCTTCTGCTGGCTATCGTTCCTACGGCATTGTACTGTGCGGGCTGGACCTTCATTGCTATTTCGTGGATGCCGGTTGCCATGCTGGGGACGGCTGTTGCCTTTATTGTTGGTTTCAAAAATAATTCGAGTTATAACCGGCTGTGGGAAGCGCGGCATATCTACGGTTCTGTCATTAATGAAAGCCGGAGTTTTGCGGTAAAGGCACGCGATTTTCTGGGTGGCAAATCCAGCGTGCAGACGCGGCTGTTCTTTGATCGGCATTTTGCCTGGCTTACTTTTCTCCGGTACCAGCTAAGGGAATCGCGCAAATGGGAAACCATGGATGAAGCCCGTTATAAAGAATATATGTCGGGAGTGTATACGATTCCCGAAAGGACGGAAACGCTGGATCAGGCCATACAGGCCTTTCTGAGCCCGGAAGAGCTGGTTTACCTGCTGAGTAAGAAAAACCGAGCTACTCAAACGCTGGCCCTGCAGTCGCAAACCATCAATCAGCTGCACAGAGAAGGAATGCTCACCGACTTTCAGCAATTGCAGCTTCAACAAAGTATCCACAGCTTTTATGAACAGCAGGGTAAGGCAGAGCGGATCAAGAATTTCCCGTATCCCCGCAATTTTTCTTCCATCACCACTTACCTTCTTCACATCTTTGTTATCCTCCTGCCTTTTGGCCTGCTGAAAGAATTCAATCGCCTGGGCGACGGCACTATACTTGAAGGGTATACTATTTATTTTATCATCCCTTTTGCTACATTAGTAAGCTGGGCTTTTGTAACGCTCGATGCAGTGGGCGACAGTTCAATCAACCCGTTTGAAGGCAGTGCCAACGATGTACCCATCACGCAGATCAGTAAAATGATCGAAACAGATATGAAAGAAATGCTGGATGATACCAATCTGCCAGCCGCCGTGGTGCCGGTGAATAATATATTAATGTAGAAAGCTGGAAGGGATAGGGTGAAAGGTAGAGGGTAAGACAGAACCAAAAAGAAGAATATACGAACCTCAAAAAGGCAGAATGAAAAAAGGAAAAAAGAAAATACGCTTCTGGTCAAAGCTGGGGCCAGGTCTCATTACCGGCGCCAGTGATGACGATCCATCGGGCATTGCTACCTACTCGCAGGCTGGAGCTCAATTTGGTCTGGCTACACTATGGACCGCCTTAATTACTTTCCCGCTCATGGCTGCCATCCAGGAAATGTGTGCACGCATTGGCATGGTAACCTCAGAGGGACTTACAGGTACACTCAAAAAGTATTATCCGCGATGGGTGCTTTACCTGATGCTGCTTTTCAGTTTTCCGGCAATCGTGATGAATATCGGTGCCGACATAGCCGGTATGGGTGCTGTGGGCAACCTGCTATTCCCTCATATCGAAGCATCCTATTTCAGCGTATTATTCACTATCATTCTCCTGGTACTGATTATCTACCTGCCTTACCGAAAAATGGCTGCAGTGCTCAAATATCTTTGTATGGCCCTGCTGGTATACATCGTTGTGCCTTTCCTGGTTGACCAGGATTGGGGAGCGATTGTAAAAGCCACTTTTATTCCCAGTTTTACTTTTGACGGAGACTTTATCAGTATCCTGGTCGCCATACTGGGTACCACCATTTCACCTTATCTTTTTTTCTGGCAGGCTACCATGGAAGTCGAAGACATGAAACACAGGAAAAAACAGGTGATCGTTGATAAGAAGAATATCAGCGAGATGAAAAATGATGTAACCGTGGGCATGCTCTTTTCCAACCTCGTCATGTGGTTTATTATTCTCACGGCAGGCACCGTTCTTTTCAAGGGTGGCATTCACCGTATTGATACGGTAGAGCAGGCTGCGCAGGCACTGGAACCGCTGGCCGGCAAATATGCGTACTGGTTGTTCTCCATTGGTGTAATTGGTACCGGCCTGCTCGCCATACCAGTGCTGAGCGGTTCGCTATCGTATATTTTCTGCGAAACCTTTGGCTGGAAAGAAGGACTGGATAATAAGTTTCACGAAGCCCGCCCCTTCTACATCATCATTGCGATTTCGCTGATTGCGGGCCTTTCCATGAACTACCTGGGCATAAACCCGGTAAAAGCGCTGATCTATTCAGCTATCCTTTACGGGCTTACTGCACCTGTTCTTATTGCCATCATCCTGCATATCTGCAATAACAAAAAGGTTATGAAAGAATTTACCAACTCACGCGGTTCAAATATACTGGGTATCGCCACGCTCCTGTTAATGAGTATTGCGGCTATTGCCCTGCTCTACTTTCAGTTTAAGGGTTAATAAGCGGGCAGGATTGGTGCAGGGACTACCCAACAGCGCGAGTTATTTAACTTCCTCCACAGTCAGCACCACGCTGCTGCGGCCTGCATTAACCTCGGGATTAAACCCAACCGTCATGAGAAAATCTCCGGAATATGTTTTTGCCCCATCAATGGGTGAAGACGCTTCCGGAAAAAGATTGATCTCGCGGAGCCGGTAACGACTGGCAGGCTTCAATCCATTTAAGCGGATCGGGAACACAGATCCTGCTGCATACCGATTGCTCACGAGGTAACTGAATACTATGCCGGCCGATTTATCGCGACTCATATAAGCTACTGAAGCAACGTCTCCCTCGGTAGGATTGGCCAACCGGTATTGATCACCTTGCCATATAACCGTTTTCCATCGCTGATAATCCCGTATGGCTTGCTGGCAAAACTGCAATTCTTTTTCGCCGAGGTGACTGACAACAATATCAAACCCGAGTTTACCCATCATGGCCACATCTACCTTAAACTTGATTGGCTGCTTACCCCAATCGGTCACATGACTGCCTGTTGCAATCGCCGGAAAGAAATAGGAATATTCCCATTGCATAAATATCCGCTCAAGCGGATCGGTATTATCGCTGGGCCAGAATTCTGTAAAATACTGAAGTGCCGCATAATCTACCCGGCCGCCTCCGCCCGAACAAAGCATCATTGGCACGGTTGGGTATTTACTGCGAATACGCTTCAGCACATTATACAAACCACGCACATACTCGATATAAAAATGCGACTGATTCCTGAGCGTAAGCGAATGAGCATTATAGATGATCGAATTA
Source organism: Chitinophagaceae bacterium (assembly GCA_017998385.1). Taxonomy (GTDB): domain Bacteria; phylum Bacteroidota; class Bacteroidia; order Chitinophagales; family Chitinophagaceae; genus CAYMZZ01. Next base: position 4,466 of record JAGODE010000100.1, read on the forward strand.
CAATCCCATTTGATATAGGCCAGCGAAGGATTGCTGGTAAAAAGCTGATCGACCACACCCACTACAAAATCCTGCACCTCCGGATTGCTGAGATCCAGTACCAGCTGATTGCGAAAATAATATTCCGGACGGGCGGGTTGCTTTACCACCCAGCTGGAGTGTTTTTCATACAACTCACTTTTTGGACTCACCATCTCCGGCTCAATCCATATTCCGAATTTAACCTGATTGCCGGCTGCTTCTTTCACCAGCGAACTGATACCATTGGGAAGCTTTGTTTTGTTTTCCTGCCAGTCGCCCAATGCGGTATGATCGCTATTGCGGGGATATTTTTGTCCAAACCAGCCATCATCGAGCAAAAACAGGTCAACACCCAGCTTGCGGGTATCTTTAAGCAGGGCCTTTAATTTTTCCTCATTAAAATCAAAATAGGTTGCCTCCCAGTTATTGAGCAGGGTAAGCCGGTCGCCATTGCCATCGAGGAGCTTATATTGCCGTGCCCAATCCTGCAGCTGCCGGCTGGCATACCCTTTTCCCTGGTGCGACAGTATGTAAAGAAAACCAGGCGTCACAAACTCTTCGCCTTTCTTTAATGTATATGTAGAAGCATAGTTATTGATTCCTGATACAATACGAAGATTATTCTGGTAATCCAGTTCAATATCTGTGCGGAAATTGCCGCTATACTCCAGTGCACCAAACAGCACAGTTCCTTCATTTTCGGTAGCGGGCTGGTGCATGGATATCATAAATACAGAAGGCTGAAAAAGATTGGCACGTGTGCCCAGTTTGGAATCGAGGGTCTTGATACCATGCGTCACCCGTGCTTCTTCCGGTTTCATTTCCCGGGCCCAGTCACCATGATATTGCCGGAGCCAAAAGGCGTCCGATTTCAGATATAAGTTGGCCGACGCATATTTATGCAGCAATACATTGCCTTTTTCCTGATGGCGGATAACCGACCATTGTTCAATTACATCCTGCCGGTAATAGACTTTATAAAAAAGATCCACCGAAAAATCGTAGACCGGGTCGCGAAGTGTAAACGTATACAGTGTGACATTTTCATTCTCCTGCTTTATGGTATGCGTGATATACTGCAGATCAAGCGAGTTGTTTCCGTCTGCATGCGTCACGGTGATAGCCGGCTCCATCAAATTGCGTGAACCGGCACTGGTGTAGGCTGAGTTGAGCATACCGGAATAATCACTGGTTTGCTTATACACTTGCGGAGCAAGGCTGTACTCCTGCACATCGCTCAATTTTTTTCCAAAATAAATAATCGAAAGATTTTTAAACTCGTTGGTCTGTAGCACCAGCGCATTCGCCGCCGTTTGAAGGGGCACAGTAACCACCTGGGCATAGAGCGGACCCGTAACTACCAGTTTCAAAAACAGCAACACACCTGTACACAGCATGCGGGCGACTGTTGTTCCCTTCTTCAGACTATACTTCATACTTCTGTAATTCTGTTGATTAATAAAAAAGTCTACCAGTTTTGTAATGGATTATACTTCTCCTGCTGCGTGATGGCTGGCCAGCGATCGGTACGGAACGGAGCTGCCGGCCATCCGTTTTTATCAATGAGATTGGCATTACCTGCATCATCTGCCCAGGCATACCGCACGGCAACAGGCTTTTTTACCTCCGCTGCCGACACGAGGATGCTATTGCCCTCTATTACCGCCGTAGCCGGATAAAAATGCTGATCGCTGCCTGCTATTTCAAAACCCTGTAAGGCTGAAGCGGTCTGTCTTATAGCCAGGCCGTTGTCCGAAAAAAAATGAAGACGAATCGAATTTGATGCAGCCGACATAGCCAGGTAGCGGGGGCCGCCGGCCTCCACCTTTCGTCCATAGGTCTGCTGCAGCGCAAGGGCAGCCAGTCGCTGCGCTACTTCTTTTTTACGTCGGGGATGAATATCATGTGCCTCGCCAAGATCAATACTCACAACCATGCCGGTATGGGAAAGAGACAGTGCTGTAGCCTGCGATTCACGCATTTCGGCCCAGGTACTGCCCTGGTTGCTGTTGCCGTTGGCAGCATTGAAGCTGGTTAACTGCACAAAATAAAATGGCAGTTGCGGCTGGCCGAATTTTCTTCGCCAGTCCTGAATCAATAGAGGCATAGCTTTGCGGTATTCGTATGCCCGCGAAGCATTCTGCTCACCCTGATACCAGATAACACCTTTTACCGACAGTCTCTCTACAGGATGTATCATGCCATTGTATAGCAGCGAAGGATAGTCGTTGGGTCCGATAGCATTGTTGCTGTACATTACCTGCTGAATATGATACGACCATGCACCAGCCAGCGTATACCGGCTATGGCCCGCAGCGAGATACAACCCACTGCTATCACCATAAATGCCACCACCATTGCCGCCATCTTCTACTCTTACCGCTATTACATTTTCACCCGCTCTAACCATCGTTGCAGGAATAGTGTATGCGCGATCAACATCCCATCCGCGGGTAGCGCCCAACTGCACTCCATTAAAATAGGTTATGTCATTATCATCTATTTTACCAAGATAAATCCTGGCGTCCTTCCCGGCATCTTCGGGACGAATCCACAATTTTTTGCGAAACCACACAATCCCATCAAGCCGCTGTAGCGCCGGTTCTTTTTCCCACAATCCAGGCAAGGTCATGGTCCTCCATCTTTCATCGGCATAATCCGCATTCTTCCATAGAGCACTGTCGGCTACATCTGTCAGCTGTTTCTGCAACTGCCCCAGCGACTGACGTTGTTTTTGCTGCCGTGCCCGTAAAAGTCCTTCCATGGTTCGCGAAGGTGCTGTCTTTACCAGTGAGCGGTAATGAGCATCCTGCTCCAGTCCGCTACGACTGATCCATGCCTCGATCTGGGTGCCGCCCCAGGTAGCATTTATCAACCCAATGGGTACATTCAACTCCTGCTGCAGAGCCAGTCCGAAAAAATACCCCACTGCAGAAAAGGGGGCTACCGATGCGGCACTGCTGCTTTGCCAGCTTCCCCCGGTATTGTACTCCGGTAAAGCGCCCACCTGTTTTTGAACAGTAAACAAGCGGATGGCAGGATGCTGTGCATTTGCCAGTTCCTTATCCGCATTGATGACCGCACTCCAACCCCTGACCGGAAATTCCATATTAGACTGGCCCGAGCATACCCATATATCACCTACCAGTATGCCGCGCATCCGGATTTCCCTGTCTGCAGCTACGGTGAGTATATAAGGTCCGCCCGCCTCCTCCGGATCCAGTGTCATCGACCACTCACCCGCTGCGTCGGCCCGGCCGGTCTTTTGCTGATCATGCAACGCAACGCGGATGCTTTGTCCGGGTGAGGCTTTGCCCCAAATGCGGATCGGTAGCTGACGCTGCAGTACCATACTATCGCCAAATATGCCGGGCAACTGCAATTGTGCATGCAGCATACTCTGCAGGAGCAATACCACCATGACCAGTATCAGATTTTTGTATGCTATCTTTCTCATCACTGCTGTTGCTCTTTTGTGTGATATACATTCCATTCATAGATAGAAGGCGGTGCCGATGCCCTGGTCACCGATAACCGCAAGCGCTCGCCCTGATACGACCGGGAAAAACGGATCACCCGGCAATCGCCGATGGGCTCATCGCTCACATATATTGTTTTCCATTCTTTGTTATTATACACAGCCATGCTGTATGCCTGAATACGTGGAATACGCCATTGCGAAAATCCATCCGGATCATTTTTCACATCCTGGTATTCAAAAATGCTGATACGGTCAAAGGGTTCACGGTCATTAAGCGCTATCTCTACCTGAGCTACTGTATCTGCAGAAGCCCATCTTGTTTCCATATTTCCGTCATTGATGGCAGATGCTGTGTATCGGTTTGACGCATCGGGATAATTGCTGGTGGCCGTTGCAGGCTGCAGCAGCGATATACGTTTAGTCGTATGGGGTAATGGCCGGCCTGTCTTTATACCCAGTTTTTTTCCGAGTGCAATTACAGCATCGGCCAGATAGTCACGAATCAATCCGGCAGAAGAAGGCGGCACGTTGATGACCAGCGTATTTTGATTCGATGTGCACCAATAAAACAATTCCTCGAGTTCATCGGGATCACGTGCAGGTATTTCGACCGATTTTTCAAACCAGTTCCAGCGTTTGCTCAGGCAAAGGGTATGTTCAAACGGCAGGTAATAAGACTGCCCCTCGTGCAGATACTGTTTTTTATCGGCCAAACTGGCAAGTCGCGGATCCCACAGGCGAAAGTCGGCAGGAAAATATTGAAAGTAAAACTGGTTATCGGCGGTCATATCGCCAGGCACTGCATAGTTGCGCTTACCTTCTTCTCTGACGATGGTATGATTGACACTCACCGCGCAATGCGGGCTGTACTTTTTTACCAGCTGATAAATCTCGGGGAGGTACCAATCTGCAGGTTTCTTATCCCATCCGCCATCGAGCCAGAGTTCGGCAATGGTTCCATACCCGGTAAACAGCTCGGTAAGCTGATGCAGCATGTAATCGGCATAAGCCCGGTGATCTTTGTAGGAAGCTTCATGGCGGTCCCAGAGCGAATAGTAAATCGCAAACTGTAATCCATATTTTTTACAGGCCGCTGATACGGCTTTTACTACATCTGTTTTTACCGGCGATGCCGCTACATCGTAGTCCGTATAGCGGCTGTCCCACAGGCAAAAACCATCATGGTGTTTTACCGTAAGCAATACGTAGCGAAATCCGGCATCGCGTGCTACGCGTACCCACTGATCGGGATTTAACTGATCGGGCTGATAGCGTGCTGCCGGGATGGTACCGTCTGACCATTCCACATCTGCAAATGTGTTTATACCAAAATGAATAAACATGCCATACCCTCTTTGAAGGAGGGCCTGCTGGGTGGCATTGGGCCGGGTTGCCGGTACTATCACCTGCGCTTTTACCGTATGCAGCAGACTACATACAACCAGTATTGCTGATATTTTTTTGCAGTACATCATTTTCTTTACTCCAAAACCGTACGATAACCGAGCTCTGCGCCACCACTGACGGGCAAAATGCAGCCGGTTATAAATTGGGCATTTTTAGAAGCCAGGAACACACAGGCATCTGCAATCACATCTCCATTGGGACAATACCCCAGCGGATGAATATGATTGAGATAGGCTTCCATTGATGGCGGGTCTTCCTGCGCGGCTACCCAACTCCGCAGCATTTCGGTCCATACCCCCGCCGGCGCCACTGCGTTGACGCGTACTTTAAAAGGCGCATAGTCAAGCGCCATAGATTTGGTAAGCGCATTAACGGCTCCTTTACTGGCAGCATAAGCCGCATGATTCTCCTGTCCTATCTCCGCCACCAGGCTGCTGGTGTTGATAATACACCCTTTTGTTTCTTTCAGCGCTTCAAGACCATACCGGGTGGTGAGTAGTATACTTTTTACATTGATATCAAATACCTGCTGCCAGGCTTCATCGGTTGTCTGATGCAGCGGACATACCGGGTTGGCAATACCTGCATTGTTGTGAATGACATCAATACGGCTGTGCTGCTGCAGCGTCTGCGCAATAGCCTGCTGAATACCGGCAGGATCTGCCACATCGGCGAGTATGCAATCGGCTGCGGGTATATCCAGTACCGCCCCGGCGGCCTGCAGCGATGCAGCATCGTTGGAGACAATCACTACTGTAGCTCCCTGCTGCAGATACTTTCGGGCGCACTCCAGGCCAATGCCCGAAGAGCCCCCGGTAAGAAAAATCACCTTATGTTGCAATAGTTTCATTTTGCGCGTTTAGCTGAATAAGTAAAACAATACACTCATGACCAGCAACAAAATGAGCGTAAGTGTTTTATAATTTCCCAATCCTTTCCAGCCCTTTATCTGCAAAGGCTCTTTGAGATTTTTCCAATAAAAATTCTGACTGCCTTCGGTATGCTGCATGGGGTAAATAAATGATAATACGACCTGCAGCAGCAGGCAGATACAAAACAGGTAAAAGGCCATCATCATAAATGGAATATTGCCGATAGGGGTGGCCGGCCATAATTTATTGATTGCAAAAACCAGGGCTCCCAGTGCCGACCCTATCCAAAGTGTGAGCCGGGCCGACTTTGCTGAAGCGCGGCCCCAGAATACACCCAGCACAAATACGCAGGTGATGGGAGGTGCCAAATGAGCAATGATATCATTTAACCCGTTAAAAATACTTTCATACTGGTTGAGAAGCGGCAGCAACAGCAATGAAAAAGCCAGGGCCACAATGGCCGCGATCTTTCCGGCCCTGATAAGCCGGCGGTCATCTGTATGCGGACGATATCGTTTATACACATCATAACTGATCATAGTGGAGATGGAATTAAGAGCACCCGATATCTGGCTCATGAGTCCGGATAATAATGCAGCTACCAGAATTCCCACCAAACCACTGGGCAGCAGTTGTGTTATCATCAATGTATAGATGCCTTTTGAATGCGTGGTAATGCTGCCATCTGCATTAACCGTTTGAATGGTACTGAGATCGAGTGCGCCGGTTCTGAACAGGGTAAAAGCCAGCAAGCCCGGCAATACAAAAATGAAGACGGGCAATATTTTGATAAACCCACAAAAGAGTGTTCCCACGCGGGCGTGATTTACGTCCCTGGCGCCGAGTACCCGCTGCACGATCGTCTGATCGGCACACCAATACCAGATACCCAGAACAGGATAACCCAGAAATACGGCATACCAGGGCATTCCGCTGCCATCGCCTGACGGCCGCAGCATAGACAACCGTTCCAGTTGATGATCGGCAGCCAACGCATTGACCATAGGCTCCCAGCCACCCATTTTATGAAAGGCTGCAGCCGTAATTACGATGGCTCCTGCCAGCAAAACGATGGTTTGAACCGACTCGGTAATGACAACAGCCTTCAATCCGCCAACGATGGTATAAATGGCTGTAATAACCGAAATGATCACCACGCTGGTATACATGTTTACATTAAAAAGCGTTTTGAGTACAATACCGCCGGCCAGCATAGAAAATGCGATATGGATGATAACGGCCGATGCGAGAGAGATGATCGTAAGCCAGTCGCGGCAGGCGCGATCATATCTTCGCTCTAAAAAATCTGGCAGCGTGGCTACGCCGGATTTGATATAAAAAGGGGCGAAAAAAAGCGCCAGCAAAATCAACGTAAATGCAGCCATCCATTCAAAGTTGCCGTTTAGCAGTCCCGTATCGAAACCGCTTTGTGCGAGACTCACCAGGTGTACCGTAGAAATATTGGTGGCAAATAAGGCCAGGCCAATAGCCGGCCATTTCAGCGTTTTGCCAGCCAGGAAATAATTGCTGGCATTGCCCGCCAGGTTGCTACGCCGTTGCCGGATGCCGGCCCATAGTCCTACTGCCAGAATGAGTAAGATGTAGCAAACAGCAATAACAATATCTGTGGTCGAAATCATACTGAAAGGCTTCAGGTATTCATTACCGGTTAAAAATCTGCAGCAGGCTGCCTGGTATTTATTTTCTCTTACCTCACTTTAAATCACAACTGCTGCCGGCCTCCTGTGGAGTGTGATATACGCCGCCACTTACTTTTACAGGATGTACAAAGTGCTGTTGCAGATGTGGTATATGCTCCAGCAACAGAGCTTCATGACCCAGTGTGATATGATTGAATAAGACAAGGTGCTGATGGAGTTGCCCCATATCGCCCACATGCGGCACTACGGGAACATTGTATTTACGGCAGAGCAGACTCACTGTTAAAAATTCGCTCACTCCACCCAACCGCACAGCATCGGCCTGAATGAATCCGGCGCAACCTGTTTGCAGATAGTTTTTGAACACTACCCGGTTGGGCACATGCTCACCCAACGCGAGTTTTACGGGAGCCACGGCGGCAGCCAGGGTTTGATGCGCCAGCACATCGTCGGGGTGAGTGGGCTCTTCGATCCAGTAAGGATTCATGCCTTTCAGTTGCTTACAAATGGAAATAGCCTGGGGAAGGTTCCATTGCTGATTGGCATCCAGCATCACCGTAGCCTCCATACCTGCTGCTTCCCGTACGAGGTAAGCGCGTCTGATGTCGCGTGCAGCATCAGGAGATCCTACTTTCAGTTTCATGGCAGTAAATCCATTATTCACCGCACGCTTCACATTTTCCTGTACCTGCTCATCTGTATAATTAAACCAGCCGATAGACGTATCATACCCGGGATATCCTTTTTCCAGAATCTGCAGGCGGCTGCTGCGATGCAGGCTGTTGTCTGCAACGATCTGCCTGGCTTCCGCAGGCGTAAGTACGTCTTCCAGATAAGAAAGGTCCAGCAGGTTTATAATTTCATCTGCCTCCAGACTATTGAGCAGCGCCCATAAAGGCATATCCCTTTTTTTGGCCCACAGATCAAAGCAGGCATTGGTAACCGAAGCGAGTCCCAGATGCACTACACCTTTGTGGGGGCCCAGCCAGCGAAACTGCTGCTCATTGGCCAGTTCATGAAACAGGCTGCCAAACTGCTGCATAATCGTTTCGATATCCTGTCCTTTTAACCGTGCTGCATAGAAAGCTGCTGCACGGCATACCAGATCATTTCCTTCACCCAGCGTGAAGGCGAGACCGGTACCGGTGTGCCCGCTATCATCCTGCAATTGGGTAACGGCATAAGAATAAACCGGGTCACGATGAATGGCATCGCTCCCCTGCCCTTTTCCCAACACAAACCGCCTGTCGGCTATTTCTATACCTGTAATCATTCTTCGTTTCGTTTGCCTTATGGCTTTGTGGCTTGTACAGTATGGAACCGGCCATTAACTTTTATTTTCACTTCCTGTCTTTGAGGCGACGTGAGTTTGTAGGCTGTTACCTGACCGTCTTTCCATTCAAAGGCCACTGTAATATTGCCGCGCGCCTTTAACCCTTTTATCTTTCCCTCTTTCTTCCAGAGATCGGGAATAGCCGGCAGCAGTTCGATATAGCCGGCATGGCTTTGCAGCAGCATTTCCATTATGCCGGCCTCAGCGCCAAAATTTCCATCGATCTGAAAGGGAGGCCCCGCCGAAAGCAGGTTGGGGTAAACGCCTCCGCCTGCGCCATAATTTATATCGGTACGGAGGGTGGGCTTCAGCATCTCGCGCAGCAGCTTGAATGCACGGTTGCCATCTTTGAGGCGTGCCCAAAAAAGCTGTTTATGTGCAATTGCCCAACTGGGTCCGTCATCGCCCCGTACCTCCAGTGTCTTCTTCGCTGCTTCCGCCAGATCGGGTGTGGCATCTGGTGTTATAAGATTGGCAGGATATAAACCATAGAGATGAGATATGTGCCGGTGCTGCGGATCAGTTTCCTTATAGTCTTCGAGCCATTCCTGTATGCGGCCATCGGGCGCTATAATACCGGGCGGCGGCAACTGTGGCAGCAGCACCTGTAAGGTATCGGCCAGGGCCCTGTCTGTTTTCAATACACGGGCCGCAGTAATCAGATTACCAAAAAGCTCACGGATAATCTGATTGTCGAATGTAGCACCCGCACAAATACTGGCGTGGTTGCCATTGGGCAGCATAAAAGAATTCTCGGGCGATGACGAGGGCGAGGTGACCAGCCAGCCTGTACGTGCATCTTTTACCAGTATACTTTTATAAAAAAGAGCCGAACCTTTCAGAATAGGATAAATGCTTTTCAGATAGCGAACATCGTTGCTATAGAGATAATGCTCCCACAGATTATTGCACAGCCAGCCAGAGCCAGCTTTAGACACCCCCCAGGAAGCACTTTCGCCGGGTTCAGTAAAACCCCATACATTGGTGATTACATGTGCTACCCAGCCATCTGCATTGTAATAGGCCTTCGCTGTTTTTTGTCCCGGCTCCACCAATCCCCGTACAAGTTCGGTAAGCGGCAGATTTAATTCGGGGAGATTCGACATCTCTACGGGCCAGTGATTCATTTGCACATTTATATCGAGATGATAATCGCCATTCCAGGGAGTATGTATCTGGTGTGCCCATAACCCCTGCAGGTTGGGAGGCAAAAGTCCTACCCTTGTGCTGCTGATACTGAGGTAACGGCCAAACTGCAGAAAGAGCACCGGCAGTGACCGGTCATTTTCGGGATGCTGATAATACTGAGCCAGGCGTTGATCGGTAGGTAATTGTTCATTGCTGCCCACACCGAGATCGGCCTGCACGCGGTTAAACAAACGGCGAAAGTTACGTATGTGCTGAGTGCGCTGACTGTTGTATGATCTGACACAGGCTGCCCGCAGGTTTCGGGATACCTGCTCACGGTAGCGTGTATTCTTAAAATCAGTAGCGGTAGCGATAAAAATCAATGC
>JAGODE010000370.1 GCA_017998385.1 Chitinophagaceae bacterium
GGGCTGGGACCTTACCGCAGCGAGTTTTATCTCACCCCATCTGCCGGCAACTTTGACCAGGGCAGCATACCGTGGACCGATTAGCTGGCATTGCATGAATACCGGCATGTACATCAGTTCAATAATTTTCATAATGGCCTCAGCCAGGTCATGCGCGTACTGTTTGGCGAGGAAGGATATGCGCTGGCAATAAATGCGTCTGTTCCCAATTGGTTTTATGAAGGCGACGCCGTCTATTCAGAAACCATTCTCAGCAACCAGGGCCGTGGCCGGCTGCCGCAATTCATGAATGCTTACCCATCGCTCTGGCTGGCAGAAAAGAGATATTCCTGGATGAAACTGCGTAATGGCTCGTTCAGGGATTATGTGCCGGATCATTACAACCTCGGTTACCTGCTGGTGAATTACGGGTATGAAAAATATGGTACAGATTTCTGGGCCAAAGTCACGAAAGATGCGTCAGCTTTTAAAGGGTTGTTTTATCCTTTTCAGAAGGCCATAGAAAAATATGCAGGTATTTCTTTTACACGTTTCCGGGAGGAAGCCCTGGATTGTTACAAGAATACCACTAACGGTATTGCCGCTGCCACTGCTGCCGGCGAATCAGGCCCTCACCCCGTGAAGCCACTCAATAAAAAGGTGGTGACCAGTTACCAGTTTCCCTATGCAGTATCGCCTACCTCCACTTTATATGTAAAAACCAGTTACAATCGTCGTCCCGGTTTTGTAGTTCGTAATGCAGATGGAAAGGAAGACTGGTTGCGGGTACGCGATATTGCCATCAATGATCAGTATTCTTATCGCAATGGTCAGCTCGTGTATGCTGCCTATGAGTCTGACCCACGCTGGCGCTGGCGCGACTATAGCGTGATACGCGTGATGGATGTGGAAACACATGCGCAGCGTACACTTACACATAAGAGCCGTTATTTTTCACCCGATATATCTGCTGATGGCCAGCGCGTGGTTGCCGTGCAAAATGCCCCGGACGGGAAAAGCGAACTGCATGTCCTGTCGGCCGGCAATGGTGAGGTGCTGCAACGAATCAGCCACTCATCCGTGATGCTTTTTACGGATCCCAAATTTATCGACGATACCAGTGTGGTAAGCGCCCTGCGTCTGCCCGATGGACGCATGACGCTGGCGCGGGTGAGCCTGCAAAGCTCCAGCGTACAGCCACTCACGCCTTCATCGTTTAATGTAGTGGGGTACCCCTGTGTGAGCGACGGATATATTTATTTCACGGCCAGTTTTGGCGGGCGCGACGATATATTCCGTGTACCGGTGAGTGGTGGAGTCATCAGCCAGATGTATACGCACTGGCCGCTGGGAAATTATGGGGTAAATGTAGCTTATGGCAAAATCAGCTGGTCGGCTTTTACGGCAGATGGTTATCAGCTACAGCAGACAGATACAGCCGCAGTGCAATGGGAGCCATTGCCATCTTTGTTGGCAGAGCGGTTGGCTATTACCTATCCCGTGGCCAATGCCAACGAGATACAGGAGTTTGTGCCGGGCCATCTGCGGCCCCGTACGTTTACGTCCAGCCGCTATCGCAGCGGTACACGTCTTTTCAATTTTCATAGCTGGCGGCCTTATTATGAAGATCCGGAGTTCACATTTTCGCTGTATGGACAAAACGTGCTGAATACACTGGAGACACAGATCTATTACCTGTACAACGAAAATGAAAAAACACATGCAGCCGGGATAAGCGCCGTTTACGGCAAATGGTTTCCCTATCTCAATATCGGATCCCAATACACTTTTGCCAGGCAGGAGGTGATGAATAACCGTCTGCGTACCTGGGATCAGTTGGATACACGGATCGGACTGAGTGTGCCATTGAGCTGGGTGAAAAAGCAAACCAGCAGGCAGTTTACTGTAGGTAGTAATTTTTACGTGAGCCAGGATTTCAATAAAGGATTCTTTAAAGATACACTCGGCAACACCAGTTTCACTTATCTGCATCATTATGTCACTTTCGGCGAGCAGGTAGAAACTGCTGTGCAACATTTTTATCCAAGGCTCGGTTATAATCTTACCCTGCAGTTCCGCCATGCAGTGACTAATTATGACAGTCGCCAGTTTCTCGCTACCGGGGCTGTGTACTTTCCCGGACTGGCTCCCACACATAATCTTTATTTCAATGGTGCCTGGCAGGAAACAGGCGTGCGGGATGTACGGTTTGCCAATCGTTTTCCTTATTCACGCGGATATAATGCTGCATATTTCGCCCGCATCTGGGGTATACGCAGCAATTACCATTTGCCCCTCCTTTATCCCGATTGGGGATTTGGAAATATGCTTTACCTGCAGCGTTTTCGCTTCAATGCGTTTTATGATTTTTCCAAAGTGTTTGATGTAAACAAGCGGCCACTCGCTTTTCAACGCAGTGTGGGCGGAGAGCTGTTTGTAGATACCAAATGGTGGAATCAGTACGAGCTCACCTTCGGATTCAGGGTAAGCCGTTTGCTGGATACTGATTTTCTTACCCGCCAGAGCGGCGCTACCGTGTTTGAGTTTATTATGCCGGTGAGTATTCTGCCGAGATAAAAGGTATAAAGGTTTAAAAGTATAAAAGTGAGGTAAGTATTCCTTTCACCATTATACTTTTAAACCTTTATACTTTATTTAAGCCTTGCCAGGCTTTCTTCTATCGCTTTAACCTTCGCTTCTGCATCTGCTTTTTTCTTGCGTTCGGCTTCTACTACTTCGGGTTTGGCGTTTTGTACAAAGCGTTCGTTGCTGAGTTTCTTCTCTACAGTCTGCAGGAATCCGAGATAATAATCGCGGTCTTTTTCAAGTTGGGTCACCTGGGCAGTGGTGTCAAGCGGTGTAGTGGTCTCCAGGAAGAACTGGTCGTTGTTTACCACTACGTTGATGCAATTGTCCACTGCAGCATTTACCAGCTCTATCTGTTCTGCATTCACCTGTTTGGCCAGGATACCGGTTAGCTGATCATAGGTGCCGGTACGCGCAGCCATAATGTGTACGCGGATCGTATCTTTTGGTTTCAGCTGTGCTTTTACCCGGGCATCACGTATAGCGCTGATCACGTCTTTAAGCAGTGCCGCTTTTTGTAAAAGAACGGTATCGGCCGGGGCGATGGCAGCGTATTGTTTTACCGTGATATCGTCTGTCTGCTGGCGCAGGTGATGATAAATTTCTTCGGTGATAAAAGGCATGAACGGATGCAGCAGTTGCATCAGCTCTTCGAAGAAGTTTACGGTCTGCTCATATACGGCTGCATCAATGGGTTGTTCGAAGCCCGGTTTTACCCATTCCAGGTACCAGCTGCAGAAATCATCCCATATCAGTGAGTAGAGTGTTTTAAGTGCTTCGCTGAGACGGAAGTCGCGGAACTGGTCTTCCAGTTGTGTGCGCACTTCGGCCAGGCGGCTTGCAAACCATTTCACCGCAAAATGCTCTTCGGTCTGCAATCCTTTTTGTGTACGTCCTTCCCACATCTTCACCAGTTTGAGCGCATTCCAGATTTTATTGTTGAAATGCAGCCCCTGTTCATTGCTGGCATCATCCCACATCAGGTCGTTGCCGGCCGGTGAGGCGATCATTATACCAAAGCGAACAGCATCGGCGCCATACTGATCAATAAGCCCCAGCAGGTCGGGCGAGTTGCCCAGTTGTTTACTCATCTTACGGCCAATCTTGTCGCGCACGATACCTGTAAAGTAAACTTCGCTGAAAGGCTTCTGATGTTTGTATTCATAACCGGCCATGATCATCCGGGCTACCCAGAAGAATATGATCTCCGGTGCTGTAACC